>JBCBUA010000556.1:0-500 GCA_039818365.1 Pseudomonadota bacterium | reverse complement strand
ATCGTTCGACAAGCTCATTAAGGTGGAACTGCCCTACGCCGTGCCGCAGATCATGACCGGCCTCAACCAGACGATCATGCTGTCGCTTTCCATGGTCGTCATAGCCGCCCTTGTCGGTGCCGATGGCCTCGGCGTACCGGTGGTTCGCGCGCTCAATCAGGTCAACACAGCCCTCGGTTTTGAGAGTGGTTTCATCATTGTGGTTGTTGCGATCATGCTCGACCGTGTTTTGCGCATCAAAGACGGTCAACGATGAGCATCGCGGTCTCTTTCGAAAGTGTGAGCATCGTTTTCGGCGACAAGCCGGAAACGGCCCTTCCAATGATGGATGCGGGCAAAAGCCGATCCGAAATCCAGTCAAAAACTGACCAAGTCCTCGGCGTTCACAACTGCTCCCTTGATGTCAACGAAGGTGACATTCTCATTTTGATGGGCCTTTCCGGTTCCGGCAAATCGACACTTTTGCGGGCTGTGAACGGCCTTAACAAGGTTGTTCGCGG
>JBCBUA010000555.1:0-501 GCA_039818365.1 Pseudomonadota bacterium | reverse complement strand
CGCGTAAAGACCGATGGGCTGGTAGCCCCAGGACCCGTCGAAAGGAAACTCGCTGACCGGCAGGAACTCCAGATGCGTGAACCCCATATGCACGGCATAGTCGACCAGGTCCTTCGCCATCTCGCGATAGCTCATGAACCGGTCGCCCACCTTGCGCCACGAGCCAAGATGCACCTCGTAGATCGAGATCGGCTGATCGCGCCGGTTCCGCGTCGCCTGCTCGGCCATCCAATCGGCGTCGTCCCAGCCATAGCCCGAGATGTCGCGCACCACCGACGCGTTCTCCGGCGGGTGCTGGCTGCCAAACCCGATGGGATCGGATTTGAGCGCGACATCGCCGTTTTGCCCGGTGATCTGGTACTTGTAGTTTTGCCCCTCTGTGGCGCCCGCCACGACAGCTTCCCAAACCCCGGTATGTCCAGACGGCTGCAACGGATGCGCCCCGCCATCCCAGCCATTGAAGTCGCCGACAACGGAAACGGCTTGCGCGTTCGGGGCCCA
>JBCBUA010000554.1:0-502 GCA_039818365.1 Pseudomonadota bacterium | reverse complement strand
TCAAGCTGGTCGAGACCGCCTTGCCCGCAAAGGCCGCCTGACGTTCTTCCTGTTGCCTCTATCCCGCGCATGCATGAGATGCGCGGGTTGTCGAGATGTGCCCCGCTCTCCTGACCCTTCCAGGGCGCGGCCCTGCAATCCAAACAATTGCCGCTCCGCAGCGACGCGGGCCGGCGTATCGGCATGGATGCCATGGTCAAGCCATGGCATGACCGACGCGGGTTCGGTTTTCAGGGCGACCCTCCCTCTTCGTCATTACCGGACTTGATCCGGCAATCCAGGCCATTGCCTCTCCTCAGTGACCAACACAGGTTGGCACGCCATGATCATACGCATCGCCGCAACGTGTCCGCAGCAACGGCCTCATCCTGAGGTGCGAAGCGCAGCGGAGCCTCGAAGGACAGGCGGCAGGGGCATGCGCACGCGGCCCATCCTTATCTGTTTTTGTTTTAGTAGATTTGTCTTGGGAGGGCTATTAGCCCTCCCAAGCGGGCCGGAGACC
>JBCBUA010000553.1:0-503 GCA_039818365.1 Pseudomonadota bacterium | reverse complement strand
CTGCAACATCGTGCCCCAAAAGACCTGAGTTGAGTGCAGCCACATCGGCGTTACAGATCAC
Organism: Pseudomonadota bacterium; assembly: GCA_039818365.1. Lineage (GTDB taxonomy): Bacteria > Pseudomonadota > Alphaproteobacteria > Rhizobiales > Stappiaceae > Roseibium. The sequence continues at coordinate 442 of JBCBUA010000553.1, read as the reverse complement.
AATATCTGCCGGCATCTCCCCGGACCCGCGGACAGCAACGCCTGTCACGCGGCGGTTTTTGAGGATGATTTTATCGACCTCGGAACCATAAATGAAATTGGTGCCGTTTCGTTTGGCCAAAGCCTCCAGCGCAATCGCCAGCTGCTTCATGCCGCCTTCGATGGACCAGACGCCGGACCGTTCCACATGAGCGATCAGACTCAGCGTTGCCGGCGCGAGAAATGGTGACGCCCCGCAATAGGTGGCGTAGCGCCCGAAGAGCTGCCTGAGACGGGGGTCATCAAATTGCGTGCTCAAAACATCCCACAAGGAAGAGAAGGGCTGCATCTGCCATAGCGCGGCCGGGTTGGATGAAACGATCAGGGACAGCAGGCCGGGCTTCGAGGCTTTGAGGAACGGCTCTTTCAGCATGTCGAAGACGTCCTCAGTGCGACGACAGAAA
>JBCBUA010000552.1:0-507 GCA_039818365.1 Pseudomonadota bacterium | reverse complement strand
ATCCTGAAGCGGTTTTTCGGGTAGACCCGTCTCGCTCCGGGTCGCACAACGAACACGCCACTCGGTCCATTTGCGCAAAGAAAAAGCCCGCGACCGAAACGGTCGCGGGCCTGGGTTGGCTGTCGAAGGGGGGATCAGGCCGCTTTTGCGACCAGGACCGATCCAACCTTCTTGGCAGCATTCGATTCGTCGAGGCGCTCCACCGCGGCAACCTCGCGGGTCAGACGCTCCAGCGCAGCTTCGTAGAGCTGGCGCTCGGAATAGCTCTGTTCCGGCTGGTCTTCGGCCCGGTAGAGATCGCGCACCACCTCGGCGATCGAGATCAGATCGCCGGAGTTGATTTTTTGCTCGTATTCCTGAGCGCGGCGCGACCACATGGCCCGCTTGACCTTGGCTTTGCCTTTCAGCGTTTTCAGCGCCTGATCGACCAGATCCGGGCTCGACAGCGACCGCATGCCAACCGACGAGGCCTTCGCCGTCGGGACGCGCAGGGTCATCTTGTCCTTC
>JBCBUA010000551.1:0-507 GCA_039818365.1 Pseudomonadota bacterium | reverse complement strand
AGAACGCACTGATCGACTGCCTTGAAAGCGGGCGCATTGCTGGCGCCGCTCTCGATGTCTTCGAAAACGAACCATCCGTCGATCCGCGGCTTTTGAAATTGGCGCGTGACGGCAAAGCAGTTCTGATCCCACATCTCGCATCAGCAACCCTGGAGGGCCGCCTCGCCATGGGCGAGAAGGTCATCATCAACATCCAGACCTTTGTCGATGGTCACAGACCGCCTGATCGCGTATTGCCACCGATCCACCACGTCGCAGAGTAACCCACAGACGCGACCGGCCTTATTCATGAGTTTAGCCGTTAAGCGGCGCGAATAGTCTTCAAAAACTCAACGATGTTGTCTTGCAATGTCTTCGCCTGAAGCGACAGGTCTTCGGAGGCTGAAAGCACCTGTTTGGAAGAAGCACCAGTGCTTGAAGCAACACTGTTGACACCCATGATATTGGTGCTGACCTCCGCTGTGCCGGTCGCCGCATGTTGCACATTCCGCGCAATGTCGTCGGTCG
>JBCBUA010000550.1:0-508 GCA_039818365.1 Pseudomonadota bacterium | reverse complement strand
ATGTGGGCCGTCGATCCGCGGCGCTACACGGACTATACCGACCACGACTATTGCTACCAGAAGGCTATGGAGACCTATGGCCACGAGTACGCAATGCACTTCCCGCATCTCGAATGGCCGGCGGGACGCGATAAGAAGCACTCACCTATCCACGACAAGCTGAAGGCGCTGGGCGCGCAGTTTGGAGCCGTCAACGGCTGGGAACGCGCCAACTGGTTTGCGGCCGAGGGTGATGATACGTCGTTTGAAGCGATGGAGACGTGGGAGCGGGATGGACCATGGGAGCCACGCGTGCGCGCTGAGTGTGAAGCCGTTCGCGACCATGTCGGCGTCCTCGATCTTTGTGGCTTCTCGCGTTTTAAGTTGAGCGGTGACGGTGCTGCCGCATGGCTGAGAACGCAGATTACAGGTGCTCTGCCGCGCGTCGGGCGGATTGGTCTTGGATACTTCTCCGATGCCAAGGGCCGGATTGTCACCGAGATGTCGGTTATGCGGATTGACGATGACG
>JBCBUA010000549.1:0-509 GCA_039818365.1 Pseudomonadota bacterium | reverse complement strand
GTGCTGTGACACTGTGAACCGCGGTCTGGCCTACGCTGACGGCAAAATCTTCCTGCAGCAGGCTGACACCACCCTCAAGGCGCTTGACGCCAAGACCGGTGAAGTCGTTTGGGCAGTGAAGAATGGCGATCCCGCTCTGGGCATGACCAACACGAACGCTCCGGTGGTCGTGAAGGACAAGGTCCTGACCGGTATCTCTGGCGGTGAGTTCGGTGTGCGCGGCTTCATCGTCGCCTACAACATCGCCGACGGCAGCCAAGCCTGGAAGGCCTACAGCACGGGCCCTGACGATGAAATGCTCGTCGACCCGCGCAAGACCAAGTCCATGGGCAAATCGATCGGCCGCAACTCCTCACTGAAGTCTTGGAAGGGCGATCAGTGGAAGATCGGCGGCGGCACCACCTGGGGCTGGACCACGTACGATCCGAAAGAAAACCTCGTCTACTACGGAACGGGTAACCCGTCCACGTGGAACCCCGTCGTTCGCCCCGGCGACAACAAGTGGACCA
>JBCBUA010000548.1:0-512 GCA_039818365.1 Pseudomonadota bacterium | reverse complement strand
CTCAACATTCAGGCCAAGCATTTCCCAGGCCAGCGTTGGCACGAGGTCCAGACGGGTTGCGCCCTGGTTGCCGTAGATGAAGTCTTCACCCTGAAGGCCTGTTGCATCCAAGCCGTCCATTTTCTCTGCCAGTTCTGGCGGCAGATAGGCGACACCGCCCGTCGCGGTCGCCAGCACGATGTTCCAGTCGGCATAGTCATAGCGCACGCGCGGATCGTCGAGAGGAACGGGAACTGGGTCGAGCCCGAGGTGCCGAGGATCGTCAGCCCGTTCGCCTTCGCGCGCTGAGCAAAGAAGTTGGCGCCCTTGGTCGACCCCGCCCCGGGGACGTTCTTGACCACCACATTGGGATTGCCCGGCAGCGCCTCGGACAGGAGCGGTGCGTAGAAGCGCGACCATTTGTCGGACCCGCCGCCCTCCTTGAACGGAATGATCCACTCGACCGTCTTGCCGGAGAAGTCGACATCCGCACTCGCGGTCAGCGGTGCGATGCCCAGCGCCAGTGCCGCTGC
>JBCBUA010000547.1:0-513 GCA_039818365.1 Pseudomonadota bacterium | reverse complement strand
ATGCCCGTGGCCTTCACCTCCACAAGCACCTCAAAGGCGCGTGGACCTTCCAGATTAACCGTGGTCACCTCAAGCGGTTTTCCGGCCCCCACGGCCACAGCAGCACGAACTTCCATAGAAAGACCTCCCTGAAATTGCTTGGCAACGAGAGTTACCGGCCCGGATCCGAATTGCAAGAACCGAAACGACGCCGGGTGTTCGGAAAGCGAAAATTTGAGCGAAATCAGGACGAAAGGATATCTCCTCAGAGCACCGTTAAGTCATTTCTTTCCAAGGGTTTTCGTCGGTGCTGCTTCCATTGGACGCGGGCAATACGACACCTATGTCGTATTCTGACAAGCAGGCGACTGAAACCTTATACGCACGAAGGGGTTCAATCGTAATTATGCCCGGCAATGGACGGCCCACGACCGCACCGGTATGGTCGCCGCCTGAAAATTCAATCAAGCCGCGCCGTTTTCACGACATTTCGTCCGGGAGAACGGCGCGAAACGTGCGGAGCCGCTGATTAAT
>JBCBUA010000546.1:0-515 GCA_039818365.1 Pseudomonadota bacterium | reverse complement strand
ATTAAAATACTGTACAAAAAACACGATGATTAATTTGATGAGCAAAGTAATAAACGAAACCTTCGGAATATTCGTTTTCTCCAGGAAAGCGAAAAAATTCGCGCCAGAATCGCGCTCATCTGTTAACCTTGCGCGCGCCGGAGCGCGATTATTCATACCGGCGCGTATTCAAGGCACATGGAACGTGTAATTGTACGGGATCTAGGGAGCGCGGGGCTTGACCGGCAAGTCTTCGGTCTCCCGGAAAAACCTGTTTGCCTTAATTTATGCGCATTTAGCAGGCCAAAGGCTGTATGTTACAGTAAAGGCGAAGCGCCTTTTGTGCTGACCGAATTGGAAAATTGAAGCATGCCGACGATTGCTCTGGTCGATGACGACCGCAACATTTTGACTTCGGTGTCAATTGCTCTGGAAACAGAAGGATATCGGGTCCAGACCTATACGGACGGGACATCTGCCCTGGACGGCTTGCAGAGCGATCCGCCGCAGTTGGCAATTTTCGATATCAAGATGCC
>JBCBUA010000545.1:0-521 GCA_039818365.1 Pseudomonadota bacterium | reverse complement strand
CGCCGGTCCGGGCTGCCTGTGCCCATCGATCCCCGGCGATGACCGAAGAGGCTGGACATGGCGCGCTCGCCCTTCAGGGTGGCGCAATTCACGTGGACCAGCCGACCCTTGACCCTGCGCCGCTGAAGTTTGAGTTCGTAGATGCGCTCGGCCAGTTCGCTCTTGCCCGTGCCGGTGTCGCCAAGCAGAAGCAGGGGGGCGTCGGTGTTGGTGGCGACCAGCTCGATGCGTTCGATCAGGCTGTTGAAGGCCGCGTTCCGTGTTTCTATGCCCGCCTTCAAAAGCGCATTGTATTCCTCCGCAATGAGGTCGAAGCGCTGCTGAAGGGCGTCGTAGCGGGAAAGGTCGAGATCGACGATGTTGTACTGCCCGTTGAGATCACCGTCCTCGCCGCGTGGCGGTGACGTCTGAACAAGCTTGGCCGGAACGTGGCGGGACTCGGTCAGAAGGAACCAGCAAATCTGGGCGACGTGTGTTCCCGTCGTCAGGTGGACGAAATAGTCCTCGCGATCTTCGTCGAA
>JBCBUA010000544.1:0-524 GCA_039818365.1 Pseudomonadota bacterium | reverse complement strand
CGCCGCTGTGTCAACGGCTTGGAGTGATTTGCACGGTGTGACCGGGCGACGGGCGCTGAAACCGGATACATCCGGACCATTTCATGCGCTTGAAGACAGCGCATGGAACTCCCGGTCATTTCCGTCGCTCAGATTTTGGAGAAAAAGTCCGGCCAGGAGATGTGTTCCCGTCCGGTTGCGGCCCTGAATTGGCTCTCATTGTCAAAAGCGCCGGTCGCGATCGCCGCGTAGATGCCTGCCACGACGGTTCCGTAAAATTCGCCGATCTCGGCGATGCGGTCCTCCCTGAAGCTTTTTGCGTCGACGAACTCGTAGGTCATGCGTGTGCCGAGCGTTTGGTTCATGAAGCCGACAAGGTCGTTCTGGCTGATGGGGGTTCCGTTCAGATTGTAGGTCTTGCCGTCATGCGTGCCGTCTTTGAGCAGGCAGGCATAGGCAAAGGCCAGTTCGGCGCGCGTCGTATAGGCACACAGGCCGTCACCGGCGCAATTGCGTATCCCGCCGAGACGCTTGTAGCTGTCGAT
>JBCBUA010000543.1:0-530 GCA_039818365.1 Pseudomonadota bacterium | reverse complement strand
ATCAGGATAAATTATGATGGCCCGGCAAAGCTTGTAGGCCGTCATCCATCTCTAGCTGGACACCTGGTGTGTGACCGAAGGTAATAGGGTGACGTCAGGCCCTTGACGGCCCGAAAGCGGGGGACTAAGACGCCCCAACTTCCAGATTACGGTCTGGTGACGACACACTCGCAGAGCCTGCAAATGCCGAGAGGCCGATTTTCGGCCTCATCGGCACTGTAGTTTTTGAACAAGGCCCGTGGAGCGGGCCGCAGATATGAAAGAGCCGGCAATGCCGACGATACAACAGCTTATCCGGAAGCCGCGCCAGCCGAAGCCCGTGCGTAATAAAGTGCCGGCCCTCAAGGCATGCCCGCAACGCCGCGGTGTTTGTACCCGCGTTTACACGACGACGCCGAAGAAGCCGAACTCGGCGCTTCGGAAAGTCGCCAAAGTGCGCCTGACGTCGGGCTATGAAGTTGTGAGCTACATTCCCGGGGAAGGGCACAATCTGCAAGAACACTCTGTCGTGCTTATCCGCGGCGGGCGTG
>JBCBUA010000542.1:0-531 GCA_039818365.1 Pseudomonadota bacterium | reverse complement strand
AAGGACGGCCGAGGTCAAAATAAGCACCCGGCGGTCCATGCGGTCCGACATCCATCCAATCGGATACTGGAGCACCAACCCGCCCAGGAAGATCGCAGACACGAAAAGCGAGATCTCGACCACGCTCAAACCCGCTTCGATGCCATAGATCGAGGCCATCCCGAACTGGGCGGCAAAGACCGCACCCATCAGGAACATGCCGATAACGGATGTCGGCGACGTCACGTACAAGCGTTTGAAATTCATGCTCTGCGTCGTGTCGAAGGCGGGCGTTGGAACAGCGGAGAGAAGGATCGGGGCAAACGAGATCGAGACAAGGACAGACGGGATAACGAAAAGAATGAAGCCCGCAGGGTCCGCGACGTTCAGCAATGCCTGACTGGAAATGATGCCCGACATCTGGACGATCATGTAGAGCGAAAGCGCCTTGCCGCGTGTGTCATTGGTGGACGCGTTATTGAGCCAGCTTTCCGCAGTCACGTAAACGCCCGAGAAACAGAAGCCAAAGATCACCCGCAACACCATCCAGGC
>JBCBUA010000541.1:0-540 GCA_039818365.1 Pseudomonadota bacterium | reverse complement strand
CAAACCTGAATGCGTGTTTCAGCAGGCAGCGTGACGCCGAACTCTTCCAGCACGGCACGCGGCTCGCGTACGGCGCGAGACCTGTATGCCGGTGCCTTGTACCATGTCGGCGGCAGACCGAGCACAGGCCACGGGTAACAGGAACAAAGCGTGCAGACGACGAGGTTATGAACGTCATCCGAGTTAAACACCGCCACCATGTGTTCGCCCTGGCGCCCGACAAACCCCATTGAGGCGATTGCCGCCGTCGCATCATCTCGCAATTGCTGGGCAAATTCAGGTTCTTGCCAGGCGTGCGCCACAACGGCCGCGCCATTGCGTGGTCCGACTTTGTTTTCATAGGTATCGATGATCGCATCCACTGCCGCCGGATCAACAAGGCCCTTTTCGACCAGAATGGTCTCAAGCGCCCTCACCCGCGCGGTCATGTCATCAAATTCATTGTCATGATGAGAGTGATCATGCATGCGCTGCTTCTTTCAATTAGGCGTAGTTGAGCACGCGGAATTGTTCTCCGCCAAACTTGCATGCCATTGGACA
>JBCBUA010000540.1:0-543 GCA_039818365.1 Pseudomonadota bacterium | reverse complement strand
TCTGTTCATACTCCGACAGGATTTCCTGATACATCGCGATATGCGCAGCCTCGCGCGCATAGTCGAGCTCCTCGCGTACTCTTGCGCTGATTTCTTTCGCGATTTCGCGCGTGTCGATCGCCGGGCTCATGCGCCTGTGCAGCGAAAACAGCATCTGCAGCTGGGAGAGGTCGGCTTCGACGGCCGATGCCATGTCGGGATACTGCAGCTTGCAGGCCAGGACACGTCCGTCATGCGCAGTTGCCCGGTGCACCTGTCCAAGCGACGCGGCCGCGGCTGGCTCACGCCCGAATTCGGCAAACCGGCTTTGCCAGTCCGCCCCGAGTTCGGCACGCATCCGCCGCTTGACAAAGGCCCAGCCCATCGGCGGCGCACTCGCCTGGAGCTTCGCAAGCTCGGTGGTGTATTCGGGCGGCAGTGCGTCAGGAATGGTGGAAAGAAGCTGCGCCACTTTCATGAGGGGACCCTTGAGCCCGCCGAGCGCCTCTGCAAGTTCGGCCGCGTTCTTGGCGTTGTCGAGGTTCATGCCGAAGAACCGCGCCC
>JBCBUA010000539.1:0-543 GCA_039818365.1 Pseudomonadota bacterium | reverse complement strand
ATGCTCCTGTGCCTGTCGATGGATCTCCGGCTTGCCTATGTGCTCGGCGACGTCTTCGAACTCGACCAGTCCGAGGCCTCCGCGATACTGGAGCTGGAACCGGCAACATACCGAAAGCGGCTCTCGCGCGCCCGCGCGGACGTGATTGCGTTTACCTCCCGCCATTGCGGGCTTGTCGGCACGGAAACGAAGTGCAGTTGCCCCAGACGTTTGCCCGCAGCCCTTGAGGCCGGACGGGTACAGCGCGGGTCCTATCCGAATTCCGCCGGTTCGCGACTGTCATATTCACAAGCAAGAGCCGAGATCGGGGCCGTGATTGAGGAGCTGAAAACCTTCAAGCTTCACCAGTCGGTTCCCTATCGGGACTGCCCTGAGGACATCCGCAGCGTGCTCACCAGAATTCTGTCACCGGGGCTCTAGGGTACGGACCCGCCAGAAACTCAATAGCTTAACCGAAAACCTCAACCAGCTTGGCAACAGGCGGGACTGGCACCGCTTTGCCAATTTCAAGAATGGAGACCCCATGAAACACCGATTTCACGC
>JBCBUA010000538.1:0-545 GCA_039818365.1 Pseudomonadota bacterium | reverse complement strand
CCACCAGCACGTTCACCGGTTTCGCGGTGGCGGCAATGACGCGCTTCAGATCGTCCTGCGATTTGGGGAAGGGCACGTAGAGGCAATCGGCGCCGGCTTCATCGAAGGCTGTGATGCGTTTCAGGGCTTCCTCGATGTCGTAAGTCCCGTTCAGCACGCCGTCGGCACGGGCGACCATAACGAAGTCACCCGCCAAGGCGCGCGCGGCGGACGCGGCGGCGGCGATGCGCTCGACCGCCAGATCAAACGGGTAGGCGGAGCCGTCCGGGAACGCGGTGTCTTCGATGGAAATGCCCGCCAGCCCGACCTCGGCTGACAGGCGCACGGTTTCGGCGCAGTCCTCGGGCGCATCGCCGAAGCCGTTCTCGAAATCGCCTGACACCGGCACGTTGACCGCCGCGACAAGATCGGCGGCATGGGCCAGCGCCTCGTCCCGCGTGACGGTGCCGCCGTCGACACGACCCAGTGTGAAAGCGTGGGCGCTGGAGGAGGTCCCAATGGCTTGCGCCCCCAATCCGGCCAACATTTTGGCCGAGCCGACATCC
>JBCBUA010000537.1:0-551 GCA_039818365.1 Pseudomonadota bacterium | reverse complement strand
AAGACAATGTGGAAGGTCAGGAGATCGTCCAGCGGCGCGTGGGCATAGCCGAGGGCCCGGGCAAAGGCATCAGACGACTGAACGGCGAAACGGGAGCCGTAGAGCGCGGTATAAAGCGCCTGATCGCCCGAGGTCACGGTGCGCGGCGTCGCATGACGGATTACCTGGCCGACCTCGAAGTCCTCGAAAAAATTGCCGCGATTGGTCTTGCTCAACGATCCCTCCCAGATCCGGTCTGTTGCGCGCGATTAGAGCCTATTGCAGTGCACACAGGCAAGTCAGACGTTGGGGGTAGGGCGCTCATCGACCGGACCGTTCGGAGGAGGCGCGGCATCCCGAGATCTGCGCTCCGGTTGCACCAGTCGCGTGGAATGTGTGGCCCACCCTTCGAGACAGCGCTGCGCGCTTCCTCAGGATGAGGCTGATGGATTTGGACTATCTGTCATCCATAAGGGTACCGCGAATGCGTCGCCGGGCCGCAAAACAAAGCCTCACCACTGTCGTTGCCAGACTTGATCTGGCAATCCATGCCGTGACCTTTCGGTCAGGCA
>JBCBUA010000536.1:0-553 GCA_039818365.1 Pseudomonadota bacterium | reverse complement strand
CGCGGCTCAATCCTTGGTGCACTCTTCGGAGCGCTGATCGTTGGCGTCTTTGAGCTTGGCTTGCGGATGGCAGGGGCAGACCCGCAATGGACGTTCCTGCTCATTGGCGCGCTCATCATCGGTGCTGTGACGGTCGACCAATGGATCCGGGAGGTGTCGTCATGACCGAGCCTATTCTCAAAGGCCAGAACCTGGTGAAGCGCTACGGCAAGGTCACCGCGCTCGACCATTGCGATTTTGAACTGATGCCGGGCGAAATCCTCGCCGTGATCGGCGACAACGGCGCGGGCAAGTCGACGCTGATCAAAGCGGTCTCGGGCGCGGTCATCCCGGACGAAGGGGAGATCTGGCTTGAAGGCGAAAAGGTTCAGTTTCAGTCCCCGATTGAAGCGCGCGAACACGGGATCCCGTGTTCGCGCGCTTCAATCGGGGACTGAAACTGAACCTTTTCGCCTTCAAGCCAGATCTCCCCTTCGTCCGGGATGACCGCGCCCGAGACCGCTTTGATCAGCGTCGACTTGCCCGCGCCGTTGTCGCCGATCACGGCGAGGAT
>JBCBUA010000535.1:0-553 GCA_039818365.1 Pseudomonadota bacterium | reverse complement strand
CCGTGCGTGAAACGGTAGATCATCAGGTTTGGTGCCGCCCGGGCCCGGGTTGTCAGTGGCCGGGCGCTCCAGCTGGTCGCGCTCTCGCGCGTCAGCAGGACGTTGACCGGGTGGTAGCCATGCCTTGTATGCAGGATCAGTGACAATACGATCGCAAGCAGGATGCCCGGACCGACGCCGGCGAAAACCACGACGAGGATCGTCGCCATGCTGACCCAGAACTCCGGCCGCCGTTGCCGGTAGATTGACTTCAGGCCGTCGAGATCAATGAGATCGACACCGATCTTGAACACGATTGCCGACAGGGCAGCTTCCGGCAGATAGGCAAGCAGACCCGTGAAAAACAAAAGCACAAGCAGAACGACCAGAACCGTGACCAGCATGGCGAGCTGAGACCTGCCCCCGGCGCTTTCCACCATCTTGCTCTTCGTCGGACTGCCATTCACCACGAAAGTTCCGGTGAGGCCTGCGCCCAGGTTTGCAAGGCCGAGTGCCCGCAGGTCCGCGCTTTCGTCCAGGTCTTCGTCGAACCGGGTGGCATAGGCGCGAGCGG
>JBCBUA010000534.1:0-554 GCA_039818365.1 Pseudomonadota bacterium | reverse complement strand
TTCTCCATTCCCTTCGTCATATGCTGCTGGATGTTCTGGTATGCCGCGCCCGGCGAATCGGGAAGCATCGCCATTGCCCTTGTCGCCTTTGCGGTCGGCACGCTGTGCATTGAGGTCGCCACCGTCTTCAACAACGCAATGATGCCGTCTCTTGTCCCGCATGAAAGGGTCGGCAGGCTGTCGAGCTTCGGCTGGGCGATGGGTTATGTCAGCGCGCTGATCACGCTTGCAATCGCCTTGTTGCTGTTTTCCGCCAGTGCGGAGACCGGCAAGACGCTCGCGGGTATCAGCCCCGTCCTCGGTCTTGACCCGGCAACACAGGAAGGCGACCGCGTGACAGGCCCCTTCTCGGCGCTCTGGTACGTCGTCTTTGCCGTCCCGATGTTTCTCTTCGTGCCGGATGCACCGGCCAAAAAGAAAATCGCCACGGCGGTCCGCGAAGGCCTGTCGGAGCTTGCGGCCAGCCTGGCCCAGGCGAAAACGAACCGGAACGTCTTCCAGTTCCTGATCGCCAACATGATCTTCAAGGACGGCCTGGTCGCCCTCTTTGCCTT
>JBCBUA010000533.1:0-560 GCA_039818365.1 Pseudomonadota bacterium | reverse complement strand
GACATCTCAAGCCCACCCGATCGTTTTCAAGCCGGCCCGGATGAACCGCCGCGAACCAATTTAAACGAACCCGCGAGACCGGTGAGCATCGAAGTGCCGTCTACAGTTGGCACGCCCGCGGCCCATCAAAATTCTGAATGACGCCTTACTTCTTGTTCTTTTCTCTCCAGAGCGAGATTGCTTCCTTCAATAGATCAACCATCTTTGTGCCGTTGGATGCCGCCATCACCTTGACCTCGCGCCGATAGCTCTCCGGCACGTTAAACTTCATGTCGACCACATATTCAGCACTGGCCTCGTTCAGATTGGCCGGCGCTTCTTCCATCTGTGCGGCAGGGGCGACAGCCTGCAGACGACCCCGGCCGGTCTTGATCTATTTCGGAGACAGGAGTTAACCAGTCTTACTGCGTTTGCCTTCAGCTCGTTGTTTCGGATTATGGTAGTCGTCGCAACTTAGGTGATGCTACTCTCGCTAGGAAATGGCTTGACCGTATTCCTCACAAAGAAAAGGCCGGAACGCTTGTTCCGGCCTTTTTGTATTCAGGATCAGATGCGCGTCA
>JBCBUA010000532.1:0-566 GCA_039818365.1 Pseudomonadota bacterium | reverse complement strand
TTGTTGCCCTTGTCTCCGACGATGAGGTCGGTGAAGTCCGATCCGATGATGTCCTTGATGTTGACGAGATCGTCGTGCGGCACGGTATCGGCGGCAATGCCCTGCGTGAGCGGTATCCAGCCGAGGGCCTTGTTTTCAAGGGCCGTTGACCAGCCCCGGTCCAGCCGGGTGTACGTGCTGACGGAACTCTGCGAGTAGTCCGCCACTTCGGTCGTGTCGGTGACCGTAACAGTCGCCGTTGCCGTCGCGGTGCCGCCGTTTCCGTCGGAGATGGTGTAGGTGAAGCTGTCGGTGCCGAGGAAGCCGGGATCAGGCGTATAGCCCGTGAGCGATGACAAGCCGTTCGAGGCAGGGCCGACGCTCGTCACCGTCAGGCCATCACCGTCCGGATCGCTGTCGTTCGCCAGGAAGTCGATCGCGACAAAGGTGTCCTGATCCGTCGTGGCATCGTCATCGACCGCAACCGGATCGTCATTCACCGGTTCGACCGTCAGACTGAGCGTTCCGGTCGTGGAACTGTCATTCTCATCGGTGACGATATACTGGATATCGAAGTCGCCGTTGAC
>JBCBUA010000531.1:0-570 GCA_039818365.1 Pseudomonadota bacterium | reverse complement strand
GACGACCCTGACCCTGTATACCGAACGGCTGGTCCGCGACGGTCTGATCCCGGAGGGCGAGATCGAGGACCTGAAGGCCGCGTTCCAGGCCCGTATGAATGACGAGTTCGAGGCCGGCAAGGATTACAAACCGAACAAGGCCGACTGGCTGGACGGCAAGTGGTCCCATCTCGACAAGAACAAGGACGACTACCAGCGCGGTAAGACGGCCATTGCGCCTGAGACACTGGCCGATGTGGGCAAGGCCCTCACGTCCACGCCGGACGGCTTCCCGATGCACAAGACGGTCGGCCGTCTGATCGAGGCCAAGAAGAAGATGTTCGACAGCGGCGAAGGCTTTGACTGGGCCACCGCCGAAGCTCTCGCTTTCGGCAGCCTGGTGACCGAAGGCTATGGCGTGCGCTTGTCCGGTCAGGATTCAGGCCGCGGCACGTTCTCGCAGCGCCACGCTGTTTGGGTCGATCAGACCGATGAGCGCAAATATGTGCCACTCTCCACGCTTCCGCACGGCAAGTTCGAGGTCTATGACAGCACGCTCTCAGAATATGGCGTGCTCGGCTTTGAATATGG
>JBCBUA010000530.1:0-573 GCA_039818365.1 Pseudomonadota bacterium | reverse complement strand
GGCGCTCACACTTCAGATCATCGCCCGGCTGCTGCCTCCGGGCGTCGTCAACATCGTGACGGGCGATGCCAGGGAGATTGGCGATACGCTGACCGGGCACCCTTTGGTGCGTATGGTGAACTTCACCGGTTCAGTTGGCGTTGGCCGCCACGTCATGAAGGTCGCGGCGGAAAACATAACGCCCGTGACACTCGAACTTGGCGGCAACGACGCGGCGCTGATCCTTCGCGATGCGGAGCTGAATGACGAGGCCTTCAACAAGATGTACTGGGGCGCTTTCGGTTCGTCCGGCCAGATCTGCATGGCCTTGAAGCGCATGTATATCCATGAAAGCCGCTATGACGAGGTGGTCGATGGTTTTACCGCCGCCTGCGAACGCGCCGTTGTCGGCGACGGGCTTCTGCCCGAGACAACCATGGGTCCGGTCAACAATCCGCGCCAGCTCAAGGTCGTGCGCGACATGATCGCGGAAGCCCGGGCGCAAGGTGCGGATCTGAAGGAGTGTGGCCAGGTGCCCGACGAAGATCTCTATGCCGGGGGCGGCTATTTCCAGAAACCGGCTCTGGTCTATGA
>JBCBUA010000529.1:0-576 GCA_039818365.1 Pseudomonadota bacterium | reverse complement strand
GGCGGGATCATGAAACACGCCAGCGCGCTGGCCGCGATCACCAACCCGACGGTGAACAGCTACAAGCGCATCAATGCGCCACGCACCATGTCCGGAGCCACGTGGGCCCCCAACACCGTGACGTGGACCGGCAACAACCGCACCCACATGGTGCGGGTGCCCGGCCCGGGCCGGTTCGAATTGCGTTTGCCGGACGGGGCAACGAACCCTTATCTGCTGCAGGCCGTCATCATCGCCGCCGGACTTGATGGCATCCGCACGCAGGCCGACCCCGGCAAGCGCCACGACATCGACATGTATGCCGAAGGTCACAAGGTCCGCGGCGCGCCCAAGCTGCCGCTGAACATGCTGGATGCCCTGCGCGAATACGACAAGGACAAGAGCCTCAAGGCCGCAATGGGCGACGAATTCTCAGCCTCTTACATCAAGATGAAGACGCAGGAATGGAACGACTTCACCTCGCATTTCTCGCAATGGGAAAAGGACAACACCCTCGATATCTGACGGGGTCCGGCTGCGTCAGCGCAGCCATCCTGCTCGCAGGGCAATTGTCGAATACCAGAACAGGGCGGCCCC
>JBCBUA010000528.1:0-584 GCA_039818365.1 Pseudomonadota bacterium | reverse complement strand
CGCCCCGACGCCGGCCTCGTTCACATCGGCGATGGTGACCGTCACCACCTGACTGTCCGCAGCACCATGGCTGTCGGTCGCGGTGACCGTGACGCTCACACTGCTGCCGTCGGTCTCGTAATCCAGCGTCTCGCCGTCCTTCAGCTTGAGCTGACCGCCCACCACCTCGAACCGCGCGTCGTCCACCGACAGTGTCACGCTGTCGCCCGCGTCCGGGTCGGTCGCGCTCACCGCACCGACCACCGCGCCATCCGCGTTCTCGTTCACCGTCCCATCCGCCGCGCTCACGCTCGGGCCGTCATTCAAAGCATCCGCCGGGCTCACATCCCCGTCGGCAAACCGCAACACCTCCACATTCGTGACCGTATCGGTCCCGTCCGGGCTGCCCGCCCGATTGTCCGCAACCGTGTAAACACCGCCGCTCTCCGTGATCGTGTAATCCGACCAATTGCCAGTGAAGACGGCCACGTCCGTATCCGCGCCACCGTCCAGAACATCATCCCCGGACCCACCCGTTTGAGCGGGCAGGTCAACAGCCTCGGTGTGTCCCCTATGCAGCTGCGACCTTTGCCAGGAAGTCGTCC
>JBCBUA010000527.1:0-594 GCA_039818365.1 Pseudomonadota bacterium | reverse complement strand
GGGCGTCGCGGCGCATCCGCGCGACCTCGAGCGATTGGGTCTGCAGCGCGACCCTGATCATGCCCCGATTATCGATGTCGGCGAGCCGTCCCGGCACCCGTCGAACGTAGTGCCAGCAGCGCCCTCGTCGCCGGAGATAGCGGTCCTCGGATCGCACCAGCGTGCACCCGTTTGTTGCACAAAATGTAGCACAATTTGTTGCACAAACGGGAAAACCGGGGAATTAGGAGCAGTGGGAATTCGCGTGAAGGCCTGCAAGACCCCAGTGAAATCAAATACTTAGCGCGCCGAGTAGGTCGGAAAGCTTGGAGCGGGCGATGGGATTCGAACCCACGACCCCAACCTTGGCAAGGAAAGGTGTTCCTCCCTATACACCTGTATTCATTGGGCTTTAGGTTCAGCCAGTTGCGTTGAATTCGCCAAATGTTCCGTCGTTTCTGTGCGGAAACTGTGCGGCCGCGGCATTGAGACCAAAGAAAACGCCGCCCCGGGGGTAGGAGCCCGGAACGGCGCGTCTCTCGGAACTCACGACTGGCATCGCGTTCGCACACACTGCCGCACCACCGTCCTTCCAGCAAGAGCGGTGGAGGCACG
>JBCBUA010000526.1:0-598 GCA_039818365.1 Pseudomonadota bacterium | reverse complement strand
CGATCGCCTGCATCGCAAAGTTCCAGGTCATGAACTCGACGATGGGTCTCAAGCCGCCCCAACTTGCGCCGACGCCGATCCCGGCAAAGCCATGCTCGGTGATGGGGGTGTCGACCACGCGGCGGGCGCCGAATTCATCCAGCAGGCCCTGAGAGACCTTGTAAGCGCCTTGATACTCGGCGACTTCCTCGCCCATCAGCATCACGGTTTCATCGGCGCGCATTTCTTCGGCCATCGCGTCACGCAGGGCTTCGCGAACGGTCTGCGCTTTGAATTCGGTGCCTTCGGGCACATCGGGCTCCACGGCGCGGCTCTCCACTGGCATGGCAGGGGCGGATGCTGGGGCATCCTCAGAAGGCGCCGCCGGGGCAGGAGAGGTTTCTGCTGCCGGAGCGGCAGCCACCGCGGCGGAGGCATCTTCGCCCTCTTCCAGAAGCACAGCGATCGGCGCATTCACTTTCACGCCCTCGGTGCCCTCGGTGACGATGATCTTGCCCATCACGCCTTCATCGACGGCCTCCACTTCCATGGTCGCTTTATCGGTTTCGATTTCAGCGATCACATCGCCCGAAGATACGGCATCACCTTCTTTTTTCAG
>JBCBUA010000525.1:0-599 GCA_039818365.1 Pseudomonadota bacterium | reverse complement strand
AGACATGCATTGCAGAAACAGCGTTGGATTTTCACCTTCGCACAAGACCACCGCGCTCATCTGCCGAGTCAGACCGTCATTCGCCCGTTCTGCCTTCAATAGACGCATGAAGTGGCTTTCGTGATGCGCGAGCATCTTGCGGCAACAGGGGCATGTCGGATCAATGAAATCAAAGCTGGTCTTGCGGGTGCAGCGCAAGGCGCGAATGCAATTCATGACCTCGTGGCTGACAAGAGGCCCATCTTTTGAACCGAGTTCGCGCACGCTCATCGCGTAGGCTTCCTCCCAGGCGTGACTGCCGGGGTTCGCATAGGTCATGCAGAAAAGCCTGAGCACCTGAAGCACCAGAATTTCGTCCTGTAACAGACCGGCGCCCGTGACGGTTTCCCGCGCCGGTTGGCAGCCCTTGCGATTTTGTCGATGTGTCAAAGCGTTTCCCTGTCGTTCCTGTGAGCCGGGTGTGGCCCGTTGCCTGTGGTGAGGAGCGCGGTCAAATGACCTGTCGTGGTGACAGCCCGAATTCACGCTTGAAGGCGGTCGAGAAGTTGGCGGGGCTGGAATAGCCGCCGAGATGCGCCGCCTCGGCTATCGTGACGCCA
>JBCBUA010000524.1:0-602 GCA_039818365.1 Pseudomonadota bacterium | reverse complement strand
ATCGTTTGGAAAGCACGCGAACTTCACGCGGCTGGCGAAATTGACGACGACGGGTTCATGGAGCTCGTCGCCTCTTCCACTCCGTCTGTTGGCTACTGCAACACCATGGGCACGGCGACCACGATGAACTCGCTGGCTGAAGCCCTTGGCATGCAACTGCCCGGCTCCGCCGCCATCCCGGCCCCCTATCGCGAGCGCGGACAGATTGCCTATGAAACCGGCAAACAGATTGTCGAGATGGTCAACGCAGATCGCCGACCCTCAGACATCATGGACCGGCGCGCGTTCGAAAACGCAATTGTCGTCAACTCCGCCATCGGCGGCTCGACCAACGCACCCATCCACCTGAATGCGGTTGCACGCCATCTGAATGTTCCGCTCGACAATGACGACTGGCAGCGGCTCGGCCACAAGATCCCGCTGCTGGTAAACCTCCAGCCTGCGGGTGAGTACCTGGGTGAAGACTATCACCGGGCCGGCGGCGTACCAGGCGTCATAAGTCGACTGCTTGAGGCCGGTTTGCTGCCGCACCCCGACGCTCTGACAGCAAACGGCAAGACCATCGCCGAGAATTGTGCACATGCGACCGTATCGAATGACGA
>JBCBUA010000523.1:0-603 GCA_039818365.1 Pseudomonadota bacterium | reverse complement strand
ACGCAAGGTGAAAGTGGCCGCGGCGATGCTTGGCCTCAAGGACCGGATCGAGGTTGTTGACGCCAACACCGCCGACCCGACCGACAGTCTGCGCGGACAGAACCCGCTTGGGAAAATCCCTGCCCTTGTTCTTGAAAGCGGCGATGTTCTATACGACAGCGCCGTTATTCTGGAATACCTGGACTTTCTTGCCGGCGGCAACAAGCTGTTTCCGGACGGAGAAGCCCGGTTTGCCGTCCTGCGGGACCAGGCACTTGCCGACGGCATCATGGATGCCGCACTGCTGCGCGTGTACGAAAAGCGCTTCAAGCAGCCCACCTACAGGGATCCGGCCTGGGATGCCTACCAGGGTTCAAAGGTGGACCGGGGCCTTGCCTATTTCGAAAACAACACACCGTCGGCACCGGCGACCGCCGCCGACGTCGACGCGGCCACGCTGACGCTTGCTTGCGCCCTGGGTTACCTCGACATGCGGTTCGGCGACGCTTGGCGCGACAGCCATCCCAACCTCGTTTCCTGGCTGAATGCCTTTGAAGCTGCCGTGCCTGCCTTTGCCGACACGCGTCAGCCGGCCGCGCCCGTTCCGGACAATGCCGCCGTCGA
>JBCBUA010000522.1:0-617 GCA_039818365.1 Pseudomonadota bacterium | reverse complement strand
ATGAACGCCGCGCCGTTTTCCGCGGCCCTGCAGGCTTCCGTTGCAATCAGCCGCGATCTGAGGACGCCGCGATCGGCCAGTTTACGGTGACAATTGTCGAGGGCATCAATGGCGCGGTCCATCGCGGCAGCGCTGAGACGGCGGTTTGACCCGACCCCCTCGCCCAGCCGGACGATCCGCGAATATGCATCGACAACCCGAAATCCGCGCTCTTCGGGCCGGGCGATCAGAAGCCGGCAGTTGTTGGTGCCGAGATCAAGGGCCGCATAGAGAGGAGACCTGTTGCCGCCGTTTCTGAAACGGCGCCCCGCAGGTCCCTTGGCGGTCCTGTCCCTGGTGGGCTGCGCCGACGGCGGCTTTCGCGGATCCCGTCCCTCCGGGACCTTGACTTCGCTCTTGAGCAGCTGAGCGGACTGACCGTTCGCCTGATCCGCGTTCACGGGATCCTGGCCAGCCTGGACATCCTGCCCTGGACCACGGCCGTGCTTTGCATTCTTTGACGCTTGCCAGCGGCGCCTGCCGCGCCTGTTGGCGGCCTTTTTGCCCTTTGGACTGGTGACCGTGTCGGTCGTTTGCGGCTGGTCCGACGGCGCTCCGGCGAGCGTGGTTGCGTGCCG
>JBCBUA010000521.1:0-647 GCA_039818365.1 Pseudomonadota bacterium | reverse complement strand
ATCCCGGTGGACGATCTCCATCACCTTGCCGGCCGGATCGACCTGCTTCAGCTTGCCGGCCGGCACGACGTAGAACCACAGCCGGTTGTCCCCGATTTCCGCCAGTTCTGAGAAGCTGAATTCGCCCCAGGGTTCGACATCCCTAATCCGGCGGTCCAGCTGTTCGAGCCGGTCCCGGCATGCCTTGAGCTCCTTGCGGTTGGACAGGGCCTCGGCAACCACTTCCTCCAGGTCGAAATCATCGGGTTCCGTAACCGGCCGGCGCAGGACCGGACACTCCATCAGCCAGCGCAAGGCTTCAGAGGATTCGCGCCCGAGGCCGGCCGGGACGGCTTCGAGCTCCTTTTGCGCGGACGTCAGCGGGATCAGGTGCAGCATCCCGAACGACTGGGCCGCTTCCAGCACCTTTTCCTTGTCGTCGAGAATGCCGACCAGACTGACCTTTGTGAGCGGAACGATGGTCAAAGCTCTGCCATCCTTTCTTCCGCGCTCCGGGCCGCTGTCTTGCGCTTGGAGATCTTGGCGCGCACGACCGCATCCCGTTCCGCATCGGCGAGCGCCATACGGATCTTCTTGATGTTCTTTTCCGCTCTCGGGATCAGCACCTTCTCGAACAGGTTGACCCGTCTTGAGATCACGGCCTCGGC
>JBCBUA010000520.1:0-660 GCA_039818365.1 Pseudomonadota bacterium | reverse complement strand
CGAATTCGGAGGCGAAGCCGCCCACTATTCCTACACGCGCATCGCGTGCAACCGCATTTTCAGTGCCAATGACCTGGACGGTTGCTACGGCCGGTTGACAACGGCAGGTGCGGGCGCGGGGGGCGGATACGGCCTGTGCAGCATCAGCGCGGTCAATATGGGTGGTTCTCTTTTCAGCAGCCAGGACGTCAATGGCCCGGCCTTCACCGCAGGTGCATCTGCGATGACCACGATGGGTATCTGGGCCCGCGTTACGGTTCTGAGCTATTCAATGAGCTGACGGAAGTGCGCCGGTTCCTTTCCTGCGCTTCCGCTCCTTGACGAGAAGCAAGCCGGCTCAAACCATTTCGGCCTTATTTGCGGGTTCGTACCCTAATCATCATAGCGTGCCCCCCGCCCCCGCATCTTCTTGATCTGGCCGCGCTGTTTCTTGGCGTCGAGGCGGCGTTTCTTCGATCCGAGTGTCGGCTTGGTTGCCTTGCGCGGCTTCGGTTTCTCCAACGCCTTGCGCAGCAGATCCAGCAGCCGTTCAAGCGCATCGTCCCGGTTCCGTTCCCGCGTTCTGTAGCGGTCCGCCTGAAGGATGATTTCCCCGTACTGGGTGAGCCGGCTGCCTGCGATCCGCGCGGCGCGCGACTTGACGTCTTCCGGCAGGGTTTC
>JBCBUA010000519.1:0-678 GCA_039818365.1 Pseudomonadota bacterium | reverse complement strand
GATGAAAAGTTTCATTCGACGGTCAACAGCGTGGTGAAAAACCGCTTCGTTCTGGAAGCGCAGAAGCTGATCTCCCTCATTTTCCACTATCACTACATGTGGGACAAGCACGATGAGCGGGAGCGCAATGCGGCGGCGATCGAGGAACATCTTGAATGGATCAGGGCCATGCTGGCACATGACCGCCTGCATTCCGAGGAAGCGGCTCTGAAGCATCTGCGCCGCTCCAAGGAAACGCTTCTGGCCTCCCTGAAAGACCACAAACGCGCCTGACGCGGGCGACGCCTGCGGCTGTCCCGTTTTGATAGCAGAGAGGTCTCAACTTCCTCGTCCTTGCATTTGACTGTTTCCGTCATCCTGAGGAAGCGCGAGAGCGCTGTCTCGAAGGATGGGCGGCTAAGCTTTCATCGGTGGCCTATCCTTCGAGGCTTCGCTTTGCTGCACACCTCAGGATGAGGATGAATTGTGAGGCGTTTCCGCCCATTCTCATTCTGGTCTCATCAGTGACTTGATGACAGTCGGATCGAACCGATCACAGTTTCACTCACCCTTTCGGTCTCATTTTTGAATCCGTGCCCTTAGAGAATGTGAACCTCGGCGGGTGCCTGGGCAATTGCATCCAGCCGTGGTGCGGATAGGGCCGCATCCGCTTGTCTCGCCCAGGTCAGGAATGCCCCG
>JBCBUA010000518.1:0-691 GCA_039818365.1 Pseudomonadota bacterium | reverse complement strand
GTCCGCCCTGACACTCCGCCCCAGATGTCCGGTTCCAGGTTGCTGCTGAATTCCAAATCAGCGCAACTGAAACTTTCCGCGTGTAAAAATTTTTATTAACAGTGAAACTTTCCGTCGGATTGGTCAAGTCACATCGTCTGGACGCGGTGCGTTCGTCCCGGTTCCCCACGTGAAACGATGATGTGTCTGTCTCAGGTGCTGTGGTTGGACGCACCGCGTTCCGGTTAAGCCCGACATGGATCAAGTGAGGTGACCCCCCGGTCATTGAGATTGTCAGCAACTCATTTGAACACAATTAAGCTCGTCGTCCGAATGAGCCCAAGTGGACTGTCGGTGTCGGGCGTGACGTTCCCTAACCGTCATTCCAGACAAGTGAGGCGATGCCGAGCGCTGATCTGGAATCCAGACATCTGGGTCAAGCGAAGGGAACACTCTTGTTGATACGACCAGACCAGGGTCAGGACCCTAAGCCGCGCCTTTGGCGCGAAATACCTCTGGTTTCCGGATCGGCGCGCAGCTGGCGCTGCACTTGTCCGGAATGACGGGGCCTTCCAGCCTTTTGTCAACCCGGCTTTGCTTCGAACGGAATTAAGCAGCTTTTTCAGCGGCATGTGTTGGACAGTGTTTTCCAGACCGGACAGCAGTGGATCGTGACAGGGAAATTGCAGGGCCTGCAAACCGCAAGAAAAAC
>JBCBUA010000517.1:0-694 GCA_039818365.1 Pseudomonadota bacterium | reverse complement strand
CGTCTGTGTACGGATTGTGCGACTCGGGCTGAACAATGTCATGACCATGCACATAAATCTGACCGATGAGCATATGACCCAGCTCGTGGCAAAGCGTATGCGCCAGTCCGTTCACGCCTGTGAAACGCCCGATCGAGCGATCGCGCATGACACACATCCCCGATTTGCCGTCCATGGCGCCCCAGACCGGCATGGGCCGCTCGCCTTCCTCGGCAGTATTTTTCATGTTGCGGACAATGAAAAGATTGACCGTCTTGACGTGATCGGCCCCATGCGGCTGTGAAAAGGTCCGGTCCTTCAGGAACGGCCTCAGGTACTTCCATTCGTCTTTTTTGTCGTTGAAGACATCGCCGCGCACGATCGCTCCCAGGTGCTTGCCGATATCCTTGTGCGACAGCTCGGCCTGTCCTTTCAGATCCAACTCGACATTGCATTGCGGCCGCAGGATCTCGGAATTCGCTATCTTCAGAACGGTCCTGAGTTCACTTGACGACACACGGGACTTCATCCCCGGTCCGTGTTCGACGTGAAACACGAACAGCGGCACGACGCGCAGGGGTTTAACGGAAACATAGATCCGCAAGTGCCGGCCGTTCTGCACAATGTCCAGCTTGCAGTTCTTGCACGGATTCAGCCCCTTGATCGTGAGCACTTGACCGGTCACGGACACCCGGAGCAGCTCTTCTTTCTTGAA
>JBCBUA010000516.1:0-704 GCA_039818365.1 Pseudomonadota bacterium | reverse complement strand
CAGACCCGACGCCAGCCGCTCAATTTCGCCACATGTTGTTGGTCATAGGAATGGGTCGCCGGGTTCACCAGGCTGCCATATCCAAAAACGAAACGCGCACTCATGGCCACGTGATCGTGTGTCGGGCTGAAGAAGGCAAGGCTTGCCAGACACAACAAACCGTCATATGCCGAATGTGCGTGACGGGAGAAGCCGTTCCCACGGTGCCGAAGGAGCAACCGCCCCGGTAAACTCTCAGGCAAAAGGACCGACGCGCGACACGACTCTGGAGAGACCCCGATATGGGGCGCCGAAGGGATAGTACTCTCAGGCAAAAGGACAGAGGGGGCACTGACAGGGCAAGAGACTTGCCTGATTGGTGCCGGTTCGCTCAAACTACCGGCAAGACAAGGGAACGGACATGCCGGAGTTGCAGCGTACGCCGCTATTTGATCTTCACCTTTCGCTGGGCGCGAAGATGGTGCCCTTTGCGGGCTATGAAATGCCGGTGCAGTACAGCGCCGGGGTGATGAAAGAGCATCTTTGGACCCGTGAACATGCCGGGCTTTTCGATGTCAGCCACATGGGGCAGGTTTGGATTGAAGGACCGTCAGACCCCGGTGCTGCTTTGGAAGCATTGGTGCCGCAGTCGGTGTCGACACTGAAGGACGGGCGACAACGCTATGGGTTTCTGACCAATGAAGACGGCGGGATCATCGACGACC
>JBCBUA010000515.1:0-725 GCA_039818365.1 Pseudomonadota bacterium | reverse complement strand
CGAAGGCAACCTGCGCGTCGATTTCGTCAAGCGCGAGATCCTGGGCCAGGAAAATTCACAGGGCGATTTCGATGTCCCGAACCCGCCCTGGATGGTCGACCTGATCGACACCGGGGTCGAGACCATGACCGGCGGCCGCCTTCAGATGCTGGAACATTACCTGAGCGACGGCACCTTCATGCTGACCTACGGGGACGGGCTCTCAGATGTCGATCTCGACAAGCTGGTGGCCTTCCACAAGGCGCATGGACGTGCCGCGACGATGACGGTTGTCAATCCGCACACGACCTTCGGGCATCTGCAATTCGACGACACCGGCCGGGTTCTCGATTTCGTCGAGAAACCCGACACGGCCAAGAACCTGATCAATGGCGGCTTCTTTGTGCTGGAGCCACGGGTGTTCGACCTGATCTCCGACGTGACGGATGTGACCGTGATGTGGGAACAGGCGCCGTTGCGCCTGCTGATGGAAAAGGGCGAACTGATGGCCTATCAGCATCCCGGCTTCTGGTCCTGCTGCGACCATCTGGCGGACAAGCGGCGTCTGGAGGCCATGTGGTCGGCCGGCGAACGGCCCTGGGCGACGTGGCAGACAAATGGCGCGGCCCATCCCATGGGCGCGGCCGAGGAACCATCAAAGCTGCAATTCAAGAGTGACAATCCGGGGATCGGGCGCGGCGCGCATCCCGGCGAATGGGTGCGGTACCGGACCATCTGATCCGGAT
>JBCBUA010000514.1:0-729 GCA_039818365.1 Pseudomonadota bacterium | reverse complement strand
TTCATTTAGTAAAGCGAGTTAATTATGTCAACTGTCACCCTAAGAGACATCCACAAAACCTACACTGATACCGAAATTATCAAGGGCATAGATCTTGACATTCAGGATGGTGAATTTGTTGTGTTTGTCGGGCCATCGGGCTGTGGTACATCTACACTCCTGAGAAGGATTGCTGGTCTGGAGGACATCACCGCCGGCGATCTGATGATGGATGGCCAGCGCATGAACGATATACCACCCGATCAGCGGGGGTTTGCAATGGTGTTTCAAACCTACGCCCTCTACCCCCACATGACGGTCGCTGAAAACATGGCCTTTAGCCTACGGTTAGCCGGTGTACCCAAAGCTCAACGCTATGAACGGGCGCGGGACGTCGGACGAATTTTGCAGCTGGAGCCGCTCTTAAACCGTAAACCCAAAGCCCTATCCGGCGGGCAACGGCAGCGGGTCGCCATCGGGCGAGCCCTGGTTCGTAACCCCAAAGTGTTTTTATTGGACGAGCCATTGTCAAACCTAGATGCAACTCTAAGAGGCGATATGCGGCTGGAGTTGGCGAACCTCCACAACAGCCTGGGGGCGACCATGATCTACGTCACCCACGATCAGGTTGAAGCCATGACCCTAGCCAACAAAATTGTTGTTTTGCAAAAGGGTGTCATCGAGCAGGTGGGAACACCCATGGAGCTATACCACCATCCCCGCAATCAATTTGTGGCCGGATTTATCGGC
>JBCBUA010000513.1:0-748 GCA_039818365.1 Pseudomonadota bacterium | reverse complement strand
AATATAGGGCAACCCGATCCGGTTTGCAGCCAAATGGCGCCTTCTTCGTCCAAAGAGTGCCGGGATGGTGTCTGCCCTTGTTTTGCGGACCTTGAGCAGCGTGCCGCCGGGAGCTGCGAAAGCGTCAGGCGCTTTGCAGGACGTCGCTGTCCGGAAGCACGGGTCCGGATGCTCTTCGCCTGATCAGCAGGAAGAAGGACATGATCAACAAAGCGATCAGCACAAAGACCGTGGCCGCATGCACGGTGAGGGCTCCTGGAAGAAGCGGCAAGAGCAGCATGTAGATCAGCGGCTGCATCCAGGTCAGTCCAGCCAGGAACTGCAACTCAATCGGCCAATCCGGCAAGGCACGGGCAACGAACAGAACACCTGCCGCGAACAAGGGCCAGCTGTAATACATGAAGGATGGTGCCACCAGGGTGCTCAGAAGCAGCAACATGCCGACCCGCAGTTCGCCGGACCAGGCCCTCGGGAGACGGTACGCGCAAATCGCGCCGGCAAGAATTGCAGCCAGAACCAGGCCTGTCCTCAAGTCCGCGGAAACATTAAGGCGTCCGAGAAACGATCTGAAGGATGTGTCCCATTCCAAGGCCGTCAGCGCATAGGCTTGATAAAGGGGTGTCGTAAATGATGCCAGATAGCTTTCAAAGACACCGGGTCCGAACATGAGTAGCGTCGCGATCAGCATTGACAGCGTTCCCAGTATCGCCCAGGCGATGCAACGCCACGCGCCGATACCAGCCAGAAA
>JBCBUA010000512.1:0-751 GCA_039818365.1 Pseudomonadota bacterium | reverse complement strand
CGACCGGCGCAAGGCCGAAGGCGGCGTGCCCACCGATTTTTAGATGATCCCATTGAAGACCCTGCCGCACCCTGGCGGTCAGTCCGGAGCAGACGCATGAAAACTCACACCCAGGTCGTTGTTATTGGTGGCGGCGTCGTCGGCTGCAGTGTTCTTTACCACCTCACCAAGCTGGGCTGGAAGGATGTGGTTCTCGTCGAGCGCGACGAACTGACCTCCGGTTCTTCCTGGCATGCGGCCGGAGGCTTTCACACACTGAACGGCGATCCCAACGTCGCGCAGCTGCAAAGTTACACGGTGGATCTCTACAAGGAACTGGAAGAGATTTCCGGTCAGTCCTGCAGCTTGCACCTGACCGGTGGCGTGATGCTGGCGGACACGCCCAAGCGCATGGACTTTCTGCGTCTCGCCCAGGCCAAGGGCCGGTATCTGGGCATGGAACTGGAACTCATTTCCGTCCTGGAAGCCAAGGCCATGTTCCCGATGCTCGACGAAAAACACTTTATCGGCGCGCTCTGGGATCCGATCGAAGGCCATCTCGACCCGTCGGGCACGACCCACGCCTATGCCAAGGCCGCGCGGGTGAACGGCGCGACCGTCTACCGGCATACCAAGGTGGAAGACCTGGTACAGACGCCGGACGGCACCTGGGATGTCGTCACCAGCAAGGGCACGATCCGGGCGGAACATGTCGTCAATGCGGGTGGTCTGTGGGCGCGCGAGTGCGGCCGCATGGTCGGCCTCGAGCTGC
>JBCBUA010000511.1:0-757 GCA_039818365.1 Pseudomonadota bacterium | reverse complement strand
AGGCAGGTGACAAGGTGAACATGGCCGCGTGCTGCAAGGCGCGCGGCTTTTTTATTTTCCGATCGGATCTGAAGACAGCACGCTTTCCAGAAGCTGCAACCGCCCGCGCGCATCCAGGCGTTCGGCTTTCCGGAGCAGCACCGGATCGGTCCGGTTCGCGGTTTTGGCGGTCCACGGGCCGCGCGGGGATGCACTGAAATTGAGATCCCTGACGCGTCGCCAGATCTTCTCGTGCAGGGGCGGTGGGGCAGGCTCGAACAGGGAATGGGCCATTTGCGGCTCCTTGTGTTGTTTCCTCTGCAACGGACAATAAGTGCACTTTGTGCACATTTGAAGCAGTCTTTTTTGCAGACCCGGTAAGCCAGCTATGCAATTTGACGAGAGATGAGCCTGGTTTGGCTGCGCAGCCATTCAATTGTGGCAGTGCTGCAATGCAATCTTGTCTGTTGTGTGCGCTGCAACAAAGCCTATGTTGATGCTCGGACAAGGACGGAGACAACGACACCGTCCAACCAGACTGAAGGGAACACGAAATGAAATTCGATCTTCTGACAGGTTTTGTCCGTGACATCCGCTCTGCTCATCGCGCTGCGACCGAGTTTGAACGCCTGAACCGGATGAACACCAGCGAACTCGCGCAGCTTGGCCTGGACCGCACGGACATCTCCAGCTACGCCTTCAACAAGCACTTCAAGCGCTGAACCGACGCGCCTGGCCAACCGGCCAGGCATTTGTCGTTTTTTTCCTCGTCCGGCGG
>JBCBUA010000510.1:0-774 GCA_039818365.1 Pseudomonadota bacterium | reverse complement strand
AATATGGACTGCGCAGTCCTGAATGCAAGGCACCTGCCGGATATTTTTGGACCGGCCGTTTCAGAATAGTGAAAGTCGAACGGAAGCGGCCCGGAGGTCACATCCGGCAGGACCCGGAAAACGCATCACCGACATCGTCGAAGACCCTTGCGACGGCTTCCATTTCATAGAGCCTGCTGGTCCGGCGCACGCCCTCGACCAGATAAAAGTCCTGGATCGGGAACTGGTTGGAATTGAACCTGAAGTCCCCGCGCACGCTTTCAAAAGGCGCGGCGTTGATCGCCGACAGCATGGCTTCATTGTCCTTGGCACCGCCGGTGAGTTCCAGCGCGAAGTGAATGAGTTTCGCCGCGTCATATCCCTGTGCCGCGTAGATGGACGGCGCATAGTTGTAGGCCCTGCGGAACTCGCGCACGAAACGCTTGTTCGCCGGGTTGTCCAGATTGGGAGCCCAGTGCGCGGCCGAGAACAGGCCCTCGCCCATTTCCTTCGTGTAAGGCAGCGTGACCGCATCGACCGTCTTGGAGGACAGGAACGGTATAATGCCCTTCATCCCGGAGGTCTGGAACTGCTTGACGAGTTCCACGCCCATCCCGCCGGGCATGAACGCAAAAATGGCGTCGGGTTCTATCTCCGCGATCTGGTCGAACTCAACGGAGAAATCGGTCTGTCCCAGCTTCGGAAAAATCTCGCGCGCGATCTGTCCCTTGAAATGCCGCCTGAACGCTGCGATGGCGTCGCGCGCCGCCTCGTAATCCGGCGCGAGGGTCACGA
>JBCBUA010000509.1:0-806 GCA_039818365.1 Pseudomonadota bacterium | reverse complement strand
ACACCGGAGGATGTTGTCTGGTCCCTGGAACGGGCCGGCAATCCGGACACGGGAAACCCGATCCAGTTCATCTGGGGCAAGATCGGCAACTTCCAGATCGACGGCAACCGGGTCACGGCGGACGTCAAGGAATACGAGCCGACGATCTTCAAATGGATGAGCTTCCTGACCGGCTATGTCCTGCCGAAGAAATACTACGAGGAAGTCGGTCCGGAAGGCTTCGAAGCCGCTCCTATCGGGACGGGCCCCTACATGGTCGACAATTTCGAACGCAATGCGTTCGTTCGCCTGAAAGCAAACGAGAACTACTGGGGCGGCGCACCCGAGTTCAAGACCGTTACCATCAAGTTCGTCACCGACGCCTCCAGCCGCACCTTCGAGGTCAGCTCGGGCAACTCGCATGTGACGCTGGAAATGCCCTATGAGGAATTCGACCGCCTCAAGGAACAGGACGGCATTGTCGGCACCGCGGCTCCGATTTCCGATATCGGCATGATCTTCATCAACGATGTCGAGCCGATGAACGACCCCAATGTGCGTATGGCCATGGCGCATGCCATCGACAAGGAAACGATCATCGAGCGGCTGTTGTCGGGTTACGGCGTTGCGATCGATACGCTCCAGACGCCAGACTACACCGCCTACGATCCGTCCATCACCGTTCCCTACGACCCTGAAAAGGCCAAGGAACTGCTGGCCGCGTCCGGCTATGGTCCGGACAACCCGGTGACGTTCAAGATCCAGACGACCCGCGGCTTCAAACCGAAGGACTACGAGATCATCCAGGTGATCGTCGGCCTTTGGCG
>JBCBUA010000508.1:0-857 GCA_039818365.1 Pseudomonadota bacterium | reverse complement strand
CGGCGCGAAATACCTCTGGTTTCCGGATCTGCGCGCAGCTGGCGCTGCACTTGTCCGGAATGACGGCGCCTTCCAGCCAGGTGTCATCCCGGTTTGCCGTTGAGCGGCAAGACCGGGAGCCAGTAGCCCCGGTGTCGGTTAGACCCTCAAGCGCCTGCGATTACTGGATCCCTGCCGGAGTTTACGCCCGCGAAAGTGGGTGCAGGGATGACAAGTCGTCAGGCTTTTCGAATGTCACCCATGCTTGGCGGCTTGGCATCCTTCTGAGTTGTCGTCCCGGTTTGCCGTTGAGCGGCAAGACCGGGAGCCAGTAGCCCCGGTGTCGGCTAGACCCTCAAGCGCCTGTGATTACTGGATCCCTGCCTTCGCAGGGATGACAAACCAAGGTCATTTGTTAAGCGCGCGAAAGCGGGTGCAGGGATGACAACATTTGAAAGTTTGCGAAATTCGCCTTCTGATTGTATCACCCTTTTTATGCATCTTGATCGTCAATATTATGTCTACATCCTTGCAAGCAAACTGGGTGGTACGCTTTATGTCGGCGTAACCAATGACTTGATGGGACGGGTCAGTCTGCACCGGGACGGTTTGGGTGCATCCTTCACGGCAAAACACAAGGTGAGTACTCTCGTCTACTACGAAGTGCACGAAGAGATCGAAGAGGCCATCAAGCGCGAAAAGCAGATCAAACGCTGGAAACGCGCCTGGAAAGTCCGGATGATCGAAGAGCGAAATTCCAATTGGGAAGACCTCTTTTCCAGACTTACGTAGACACCTCCTTGTCATCCCGGTTTGCCGTTGAGCGGCAAGACCGGGAGCCAGTATCCCCGGTGTCGGTTAGACCCTCAAGCGCCTGC
>JBCBUA010000507.1:0-900 GCA_039818365.1 Pseudomonadota bacterium | reverse complement strand
AGAAGGAACTGCGCCGACTTGCCCATAGCGCCCATGAACAACAGCAGGCAGATGACGGTCATCGCAGCCTGGGCATCAAGATGATAGCCCATGAAGTTCATGACTTCGCCCTGCTCTTCAATGAAGGACGGGGCGTCGTTGAAGATCGTTGTGAAGTCGATGCTGCCGAACAGGTAGAAGACGCCGAAGATGCCGAGCGCAAACCCGAAGTCACCGACACGGTTGACGACAAACGCCTTCATCGCCGCCGCATTGGCGGACGGTTTCTTGTACCAGAAGCCAATCAGCAGATACGACGCAAGACCCACGCCTTCCCAGCCGAAGAACATTTGCAGCAGGTTGTCAGCGGTCACCAGCGTCAGCATGGCGAAAGTAAAGAGCGACAGGTACGCAAAGAAGCGCGGGCGGTGCGGATCGTGATGCATGTAGCCAATGGAATAGACATGCACCAGTGCGGACACTGTGTTGACGACGACCAGCATGACCGCTGTCAGCGTGTCGACGCGGATTGACCAGGCGACATTGAGATCGCCGGCACTCATCCAGCGGAACAGGTAAACAACCTGGGCTTCGGAACCGCCGAGCCAGAACCCGATGAATGCCCCCCAAGACAGAAGCGCTGCCAGGATCAACAGGCCACTTGTAATGTACTCGGATGCCTTGGCACCGATTGACCGGCCGAAAAGACCGGCAATCAAAAATCCGATCAATGGCAGGAACAGGATCGTAGCGTAGTACATCAGCCCCTACCCTTTCATCACGTTGACGTCTTCCACGGCGATGGAGCCGCGGTTCCGGTGGAAGACCACCAGGATTGCAAGTCCGATCGCAGCTTCTGCAGCCGCGACGGTCAAAATGAGCATGGTGAACACCTGCCCGATCAGATCGCCGAGGAACGAC
>JBCBUA010000506.1:0-906 GCA_039818365.1 Pseudomonadota bacterium | reverse complement strand
GTTATGTCATTCCCTCAAACGAGCCAGGGCTCGGGTCCGATCTCAACGAAGATGTCGCCCGTGCACATCCCTATGACGGCGACGAATTGCATCTGGGGCTTCAGGAAACACCGGCGCTGCCGCTTTGAAGAGGCGCAGACTGTTTGTCCCGCCTGTAACAGACCAACTAGCGCCCAACCAGCGCGCCGTAGTTTTGGCCTACGTCTCCAGGTGACTGAACGCGGCCATGGCTCCGTCGGACTTGTCCGTATGGTGGTGGACGATTTTCCAACCCGCTGCCGAGCGGCGATAGATGTTGGTCGCCCTGTGAGCGACCTCAACGGTTTCGCCTCCGGGATAAAAGGTGCCGATCTCCAGTCCTATTTCGTAGGCGAAATCTCCGTCCGTGACGATGAACTGTTCGGTCAATTCGACCTTGCCGCCGGAAAATACGTCGGCAACATGCCGCCATGCCTCCCAGAGACTGTCCCAGCCGACTTCTCTGCCGCCGTTCGGACGCATGGCCGTCACTTCAGGACTGTGAAGCCAGATGTCGCGCATCGGCGTCGCGTCCTTGTTGAACGTGCTGTTCAGCGCTTCATAAAATGCCTGCGACGCCGCACGTACCTCGTCCTTTTCACTCATGATTTTCCCTTCAAGTTTCCTTGGCAACCGCCGTTGTCGCGTTTGCACGATTATCGCAGGCGCACCATGTCGAGCGCCATGGAGACCAGGCGCGCGCGCAGTCTTTCCTGTCCGGCATCCGTAAAAAGGTCATCGCCGTAAAGGTGCGAGAACGTGGCCCGGTTGGAAATATTGAAGACGCAGAATGCGGAAATGGTCCAGTGGAGTTCCAGCGGATCAACATCGTCCCTGAAAGTGCCTTCTTCGACACCGCGGCGGCACAGGTCTTCCAGCCCGATGATA
>JBCBUA010000505.1:0-911 GCA_039818365.1 Pseudomonadota bacterium | reverse complement strand
GTCGCTATGATCGACGGGAACTCAGGCGGGTCGCAATTGCGCGTGTGGCTCTCACGGTGGGTGTATCGCTGAAAGAGGTCAAAGAGGTGCTGTCCTGCGTGCCGCGGACCAAGGCCGTCAGCAAGGATGACTGGGCAAAGGCGGCCGAGCCCTGGGCGGAGATGCTGGACGAAAAGATCGGTCTGTTGCAAAGGCTCCGCGATCAGATGGGGTTTTGTATCGGCTGCGGGTGCCTCTCGCTCGACAATTGCCCGCTTTACAATCCCGATGATGTTCTGGGCGCAAACGGGGCGGGCCCGCGCCGTTGGACGGGTCAGGCGGATGAACGCGCGTAACCCCTTGCCCGTCAGCGTGGGAGCCGTTAAAGGAAACGCCGGCGGGCGATTAGCTCAGTCGGTAGAGCGCTTCGTTTACACCGAAGATGTCGGGAGTTCGAGTCTCTCATCGCCCACCATATTAGCGGTTTATGCGTCCCACATGGTCAGTTGGCCGCAGCGCGCTCGCCAGCTTGCACAACGATACCACGGTCACCTTTTTCCCAGAGCGCTGTCATCTTCAGTGACGTGACAACCCAACGATCGCCTGTCTTTTCCAAGACGTAGCTGTATCGTCCGCCGAGGACCCAAAGGTCGTCATCCAGACGATGGGTTGCTGTAAAGTCGGCTTCTGCGATGGCCCCCGTCTGAGAGTGCAACGATATTGTATGGTTTGTGACCATGTGGTGCGTGCTGTCGAAGCCGGGCAGAAACCCGGCCCAGCTGGCGACCAGCTCGTCTGCGGGCTGGCTGACAGGTTCGCCGCCCCACAAGCTGGTGTAGTCGACCGTCACATTGTCAGCGAAGGCGTCGCGGACACGCACCCAGTCGTGACGGTCAGCCCCCGCAGCGATATCTGTCAGCGTTTGGCTGATG
>JBCBUA010000504.1:0-915 GCA_039818365.1 Pseudomonadota bacterium | reverse complement strand
CTTGAATTCAACGGTCCCGACGCAAGACCCAAGTAGTGCCCAAGTTCGGGCATTGTTCAAGTGGTTCGGTGCTTAAATTTTTATCAAATGGTCAAAAATTATTGACGGTCCCGCCGTTTCGCGGAATGGTAACGCCGAAGGGCGCTTGCCCGGCGATGATATCCCGGGTGCGATGCGATGTGTGTCTGCAAGGAGAAAACCAGGATGGAATTTGGAATTTGCTTCAAGGGTTTTGTCGATGCAGATCGCGCGAAAGCCCTGGTTCGCCAGGCCGAAAACGCCGGTTTCACCTATTGCTGGTTTTATGACAGCCACATCCTCTGGCGGGACAGCTACGTCGCCATGGCCATGTGCATGGAGCACACCACGCATATGCGTTTCGGGCCGTGCGTGACCAATCCGAACACGCGGGACTGGTCCGTTGCCGCGAGCCTTTTCGGATCGCTGGCGAAGCAGTCGGGCGGCCGGTTCGACATCGGGATCGGCCGCGGCGACAGCGCCGTTCGTGTCATGGGTATGAAGCCGGCGCCGCTGAAACGCGTCGAAGAGTTCACGGACGTCCTCCGCAAGCTCATCAGGGGCGAAGAAGCCCAGTACGGCGAATGCCCTGAGCCGGTCCAGTTCCCCTGGGCGGTGGGCCACGAGCCGCCGATCTGGATCGCTGCCTATGGGCCGAAAGCCCTGGCGACGGCCGGCCGTGTCGGCGACGGCCTGATCCTGCAGATCGCAGATCCCGGCATCTGCAAATGGCTCGGCGACACAGCGCGCAAGGCTGGTGAGGAAGCCGGGCGGAACATGGACAACTACCGGATCATGGCCGCAGCGCCCGCCTATACGGGTGACATCAAGCGCGCGCGCGAACACGTGAAGTGGTTCCCTGCCATGGTCGGAAACCATGTTGCCGACATCGTGGAA
>JBCBUA010000503.1:0-932 GCA_039818365.1 Pseudomonadota bacterium | reverse complement strand
GAAGGCGGAGAAACAAGCGGTTACTGGTTCCCTGCCTTCCGCTGCGCTTCAGCAGGGATGACAAGTCTGCAGATGCGTGCGCGCCCTATGGGACCCAATTTGCGACAAACCGGGCATCATTGGAAACAGGTCGGTCAGGACAGAAATGAACCAGAAACGGAAACTCCCGGAATTCAGCTCTGTGACATCCGGCCGAGTTCCTCCACGATAATGGTTCCGATCGTATCGCAATCCTCTTCCGTGAAGCTCAGAGGGACGCGCAGATCCATGATCCGTTTCAGGATCTCGATGGTTCCGGGCAGCGACTGCTCGGGCGCGTATTTCCAGCTGTCGAACCGGCTGGTAAAGCCGACCGGATTGGCATCGCCGAACCATTTCAGTTCCACGCCGCGCTTCTTGCACGCATCCACGAAGGACCGGCAGGTCTCGTCTGTCCATGAGGGAACCAGGAACTGGAACGACGAGCCGACATAAAGCTCCTGCTGGGGCCGGTGCGGCACTGTCGCGTTTGCTGCGGCCTGCAGTTTCTGCTCGAGGATCTGGTAGCGCCGGTTCCAGCGTCCGATGTTCCGGTCAAGCTGGGGCAGTTGCGGCCGCAGGATCGCGGCGCGCAGGTTGTCCATGCGAGAGGAACAGTTCGGGCTTTGGAACCGGGCTGTTTCAAAGGCTGCCGTATCAGGCCGTGCGAGATGCTTCTCGAACAGCATGTAGGACCCGGACAGGATGACGGCACGCGCCATGACATCAGGATCGTCAGTTGTCAGGAGGCCGCCTTCGCCGCTGTTGAGATGCTTGTAGGTTTGCGTGCTGAAGCAGGCCGCCTTGCCGTAGTTGCCGCTCTTGATGCCGTTCCATTCAGCACCCATCGTGTGCGCGCAGTCCTCGACCAGCGCCACACCGTGCTTTTTGAGAAGCGCGCAGAGCGCGTCCAT
>JBCBUA010000502.1:0-935 GCA_039818365.1 Pseudomonadota bacterium | reverse complement strand
ATCTGAAGCACGAATTCCTGGGGCAGAAGATAGGCCTGCTCGAATTCCAGCTTTGCGCCGCTTTCCGAAAGATTGCGGACGATACAGGGCACCGAGCGCAGGCCCCGGTTGAAGATCAGCTTTCCCTTCTTGAGGGCGCGGGACCGGCGGGCGCGCTCGTTCTGTTCGCTTTCAAGATCGTCGGAGGGCGATTGGGCTGCGTTTTCGGTGTCGGGCATGTCTCTTCGCTTCTCGTGTTCTGAAGGGCGTGCAACACACCCTGCAACATGCCGGTTTTACCAGGAAGTCCTTGTCATTCCGTGAATCTGGACGCAGATGTCAGCGCCGACGGCCGAAGGAAGGCTTGCCACCGCTCGGGCCTTGATCCGCGGCGTTGGCCGATCCGGCCGCGTCTTCGCTTTCGGCTTCCTGTCCGGAGGCGTCATCGTCGGGGTGAAAGGCGTCGAAACCGCTCTGCAGAACGGCATCAGATGGGCTGAGCGTCTGGTAGCGCTTCTGTGGAACGTGACGTCTGTCACTCGTGAACATCACGCCGCATTTCAATCCTGTCTCCCACCGGCGCTCGCAGGACACCTCGTAGTCTTCCAGATCGATGTAGAGCTCGAAGTCCTTTGGAAGGATGTATGGCTGATCAAATTCAAGCATGGCCCCGCCGTCCGAAATGTTCCGGACGACGCAGGGAATGGATCTCAGGCCGTTTTGAAAGACCATCTTGCCTTTCTTGTAAACGCGCGCGCGCCGCGCACGCGGCGTGAAATCCTCGTTGTCTTTGTTGTCCGCGTCTTGCTGCGGTGCAGGGTTGACATTCGACATGGTCATCTCGCATAGGCTCGCGAAGGTTCAGGCCTTTGTGGATTTTAAGCCTAGTTTAAAGCTGTTTCCAAGAAGTGAATTCGATCGGATAAACAAAGAAAAGTTGCCTTAATTGATTTTTT
>JBCBUA010000501.1:0-970 GCA_039818365.1 Pseudomonadota bacterium | reverse complement strand
GCGGTCACGAAGCGCTCGTTGTCGATCCAGGCAACCGCGTCCGGTTCACGGACAACATTCTCGTTGTTCCCGGAGGCATCGCTCATGCGGGCCTTGGAAACGGGGATGTTCTCGGCGGAAGCAGCACCGGCGGAAAAATGGGCAACGACATCGCCGGACGCGAGGTCGACGATGGCGATGTGGTTGTTTTCCTGCAACGTGACGACGGCCTGGTTCTCGGAATTGATGGAAACGAATTCCGGTTCCGGATCGGACGGTGCGACTTCCGCAAGGCCGGTCAGGTCAACGATGCGGACCGCATCGCAGTTGGTCGGCGCACCGGTCTCGTCGAGATCGAAAATCGCCAGGTGACCCGCCGGCATCTGCGGAATAACGCCGTCGTTGAGATCCTCGTCGCGCTCGTTCTCGATCGCGATCGCGACGAACTTGCCATCAGGTGAAACGGCAACACTGTCCGGCTGCCCCTTGGCGTCGCATGTCGCCGCAATGCCCATGCTCTCAAGCGCGATCACCGCCAGATGCCCGGCAGGGTTCACGTAGTCCTCGCTGGTATTGACACCCGCATAGGCGGCCTTTTCGCCAACGGCAACGGATGTCGGCTCACCACCCAGGTCGACCCGGGCCTTTGGCTGGATATTGAGCGGGTTGCCGGCATTGACGAACACGATCGCATCGCCCGGGCTGTCGGTGAAAGCCAGCGTGCGCCCGTCCTTGGACGCATAAATGATTTCCGCAACGGTTTCCGTCGCCTTGTCGGCACCGTCCGGCAGGGTCTTGTAGACCGGATAGGTATTGATCCGTTCGAAATAGTCTGCCTGCGCCGCCGACACGGTTCCAAGACCGGCCAGAACGGCAAGACTGACGCCCTTCAGGAAACGTCCGCGAGGGTCTGACATTGCACTAGCTCCCAGTTGTTTTGGATTGAGTTGGCCGGAAGCTAGTTGCCGAAATTACAGAAACGGTGACAGTT
>JBCBUA010000500.1:0-1082 GCA_039818365.1 Pseudomonadota bacterium | reverse complement strand
TCTCTGGGCGGACCGCGCCAATCGAGCACCTTGAAGGAAAAGCTGGACGGACTGGCAGATCTCCTGCCGATCTTCGGGCTCTTCGCGGCCATCGTGGGATCGATCTATGCCGGGTGGGCAACCCCCACGGAAGCGGCCACCGTCGGCGTTGCCATCGCCCTCCTGATCGCAGCGCACCAAAGGGCGCTCAACTGGGAAATGCTGCAGGACGCGTTGCGCGGGTCCGTGAAAACCTCCGCCATGATCATGCTGGTCGTCATCGGGGCCTATGTGCTCAATTTCGCCCTCACCGCTGCCGGTGTCAGCCGTGCGCTTCAGGATGTCCTGTCCGGCCTCGGACTGGGTCCCCTGGAAACCCTCCTGGTGATCATCCTGATCTACATCGTGCTGGGCTTCTTCATCGAAACCCTGTCGCTGATGGTCGCCACCATCCCGATTGTCGTGCCGATCATCGTGCAGCTTGGCTACGACAAGATCTGGTTCGGCATCCTGATGATCATTCTGGTCGAGATGGCCCTGATCACACCGCCCGTCGGGCTCAACCTCTATGTGGTTCAGGCCGCACGCAAATCGGGCAGTTTCAGTGACGTCATGCTTGGCTGCATTCCCTACGCGCTCGCCATGCTGGCCATGGTCGGACTGCTTATCCTCATGCCGCAGCTGGCCCTGTTCCTGCCGTCAACCTTGTAAGAGTACACACATGAAATTTCACACCGAGACCGGGGTGCTGGAAGGCACTCCAGAAAGGCTCATCGTGGCCGGCTGGACCGGCCGCGACCGCGCTGCCGTCGACCACCATATCGAGGAACTTGCCGCGATCGGCGTTCCTGCGCCGTCAACTGTCCCACTTTACTATCAGTGCGCCCCCGCGCTGCTGACGCAGGAAACGGAAATCCAGGCCCTTGGCGATGAAACCTCCGGCGAAGCCGAACCGTTTCTGCTCAGGCAGAACGGCAAGACCTGGATTGGCCTTGGGTCCGATCATACGGACCGTGCGCTGGAAGTGCACTCGGTCGCTGCCTCAAAGCAGATCTGCGCAAAACCCGTCGCGGATGTCCTTTGGCCGCTCGAAACGGTCAACC
>JBCBUA010000499.1:0-1213 GCA_039818365.1 Pseudomonadota bacterium | reverse complement strand
CGAAAACACCCGGTCGCTGCCGAAGACGGATTGACCATGCGGGCGCAGGTTCTGGAACAGTGTTGCGAAGTCATTTGTCGGCAGATCTGAATGCACGGTCTGGACCGGCAGCGTCGTGCGGGGCAGGGCCGTTCGCAGGGCTCTTTCCATGACGGCAACCGAGTTGCGTCCTTCCGAGCAGCCATAGTCGGCAAAGGTGATCACCCCGTCACCGGGAAGGGGAAACTGCGATGCCGCGCGGTCGAGCAGAGGCAAAACCGCCTCGATGGCATTCCACTGGGCCGTCGAGTTGGCATCGTAGAAGCCTTGCCCGGTCATGCCCGTGGTGGTTGCGTGGCTGTCCGGATCGATTTGCACGGTTTCCCGGGTTTTCCCGCTGGCGTTTTCGCCCGTCATCGGGTGCATCCCGCAGAGACCGTCATCGTGCCAGTTCCTTCATCGCCTCGGTGAGGCCTTCGACGGTCATCGGATACATGCGCTCTTCCATCAGTTCGTTCAGCATCTTTATGGAATGGGTGTAGTGCCAGTGTTCCTCACGCACGGGATTGAGCCAGACCGCGCTTTTGTAGAGGCTGGTGATGCGCTGCATCCAGACAGACCCCGCCTCTTCGTTCCAATGCTCCACCGATCCGCCCGCATAGGCAATTTCATAGGGACTCATGGACGCATCGCCGACAAAGATGATCTTGTAATCGGAGGGGTACTTGTGGAGCACATCCATCGTGTCGATGCGCTCGGTATGCCGCCGGCGGTTTTCCTTCCAGACATATTCGTAAAGGCAGTTGTGGAAGTAGAAATGCTCCATCACCTTGAATTCGGACCTTGCGGCGGAAAACAGCTCCTCGCAAACGCGGATATGATCGTCCATCGATCCGCCGATATCGAAGAAGAGCAGCACCTTGACCGCGTTGTGCCGTTCTGGACGCATCTTGATGTCGAGCAGCCCCTTGTGCGCGGTCGATCGGATCGTATCGTCGAGATCCAGCTCCTCGGCGGCACCTGTGCGGGCAAAATTTCTGAGCCGCTTGAGCGCCACCTGAATGTTCCTGGCCCCCAGAAGCTGGGTGTCGTCCAGATCCTTGAATTCCCTCTTGTCCCAGACCTTGACGGCGCGGCGGTGGCGGCTTTCCTTCTGGCCGATGCGCACGCCTTCCGGATTGTAGCCGTAGGCCCCGAAAGGCGAGGTGCCCGCGGTTCCGATCCACTTGTTGCC
>JBCBUA010000498.1:0-1366 GCA_039818365.1 Pseudomonadota bacterium | reverse complement strand
CCGCAGAACAAGAACGTGTTTGCCTCCATGACGGTCGACGAGAACCTCGATGTCGGCACCTATGCCGCTCCGCCCGCTGATCAGAAAGCGACCCGCGAAAAGGTTTTGGCGCTGTTTCCGGACCTGAAGGACAAGCTGAAACAGCCAGCGGGCGAATTGTCCGGCGGTCAGAGGCAGATGGTCGCCATGGGCCGCGCGCTGATGAGCGAGCCGAAACTTGTGCTGCTGGACGAACCGACCGCCGGACTGTCTCCTGCCTATCTTGAACGCATATTCGATCTGCTTCTCGATATTCGGAAAACCGGGATCACTGTGCTGATGGTGGAGCAGAATGCGCGCCAGGCGCTGCAGATCGCCGATCACGGGCACATCCTGGTCAATGGCCGCAATCATCTGAGCGGCACGGGCTCGGATTTGCTGGCTGACGAGGACGTTCGTCGTCTCTTCCTGGGAGGCACCGCAGCGTGAGCGAGTTCGTCAATTTCTACCTGTTTCCGGCACTTACCATCGGCAGCATCTATGCGCTCGGTGCCGTCGGCATCTCGATGATCTTCGGCATCCTGCGCTTTGCCCATTTCGCCCATGGCGACCTGATGACCCTCGGAGCTTACGGTATCATGGCGGCGACGGCGCTGATGCCGGTCAATCCCCTGCTGCTCGTTCCGTTCGGAATGGCGCTGACGATCTTTTCCGCGCTTTTCGTCGACCGGTTTTTCTACCGGCCGCTCAGAGACCTGCCGACAATTTACACGGTGATCTCCTCGTTCGGCATCGCACTTGTTTTCCGCTCGATGATCCAGCTCATCTGGGGGTCGGAGAACCAGGTGCTTGTGGCCGGGGTGCGCCCGCCGCTGGTGCTTTTCGATACGTTCCGCGTCTCCGTCCTGCATCTGCAGGCGATTGTCACGACTGCGGTAATCGCCGTGCTGCTGCATTATTTCCTGACCGCCACCAGGACGGGACGGTCCATGCGCGCCGTTGCCGATGATCCCGAACTTGCGGAAGTCTCGGGGCTCGACACCGCCAAGGTTGTCCGCTGGACCTGGATCATTGGCGCAGCGCTCGCAGCTGTCGCAGGCGCGTTCGCCGCGCTCAACACCAGCGCCCATCCCAATCTCGGCTGGAACCTGCTTCTGCCCATGTTTGCCGCCGCCATTCTCGGCGGCATCGGCAAACCGATGGGCGCGATGGCGGGCGGCTTCATTATCGGGATGGCGGAGGAACTTTCCTCCTACCACTGGATCGGCGATGAAGCGCTGATCTCGCCCTCCTACAAGACGGCAATCGCCTTCGTGATCATGATCGGACTTCTGATCTTCCGGCCGCAGGGCCTGTTCAAAGGGAGGCTACTATAGGTCAAACCCTC
>JBCBUA010000497.1:0-1419 GCA_039818365.1 Pseudomonadota bacterium | reverse complement strand
CGCTCGGCATGTGGCAGATCGTTCTGGCCACCAACTTCCTTTATTCCGCCAACGAGACGATCCGGTCTCAGGACATTGCCAAGGCAGCGCCGTTTTTGCAGCTGTTCGGAACCAAGGTGAATATCGGCGGCGCCATCTTCACCTATGGCGTCATCTTCATGGTCCTGCTGGTACTGATCCTTGCCTATGCCCTGCGTCAGACGGCCTGGGGACGGCATGTCTACGCGGTCGGTGACGATCCGGAAGCGGCCCAGCTCTCGGGCGTTCAGGTCAACAAGGTTCTCATTTCCGTCTATATGCTCTCAGGCCTGATCTGCGCATTTGCCGGCTGGGCGATGATCGGGCGCATCGGCTCGGTCTCGCCGACATCCGGACAGCTCGCGAACATTGAGTCCATCACCGCGGTCGTGATCGGCGGCATATCCCTGTTCGGGGGCAGAGGCTCGATCCTGGGCAGCCTGTTCGGTGCCCTTATTGTCGGCGTGTTCACGCTTGGCCTGCGTCTCCTCGGCGCAGACGCCCAGTGGACCTACCTCCTTATCGGCCTGCTCATCATCGCAGCGGTCGCGGTCGACCAGTGGATCAGAAAGGTATCAGTCTGATGGAACCTGTCTTGCAAGCACGCAATCTGGTCAA
Source organism: Pseudomonadota bacterium (assembly GCA_039818365.1). GTDB lineage: Bacteria > Pseudomonadota > Alphaproteobacteria > Rhizobiales > Stappiaceae > Roseibium. Next base: position 783 of record JBCBUA010000497.1, on the reverse strand, counting down.
ACGCTATGGCCGCGTCGTCGCCATGGATCACGCCGACTTCGAACTCTACCCGGGCGAGATCCTCGCCGTGATCGGCGACAACGGCGCGGGCAAATCCACCCTGATCAAGGCGCTTAGCGGCGCTGTGATCCCGGACGAAGGCGACATTCTCCTCGACGGCAGGCCGGTGAACTTCTCCTCGCCCATTCATGCGCGCGATGCCGGGATCGAAACGGTCTATCAGACACTCGCCATGTCACCTGCCCTGTCGATCGCCGACAACATGTTCATGGGCCGGGAGCTCAGGAAACCGGGTCTCATGGGATCCGTGTTCCGGCAACTGGACCGCAAGAAGATGGAAGAGGTCGCCCGCGAGAAACTCAGTGAACTGGGCCTGCTCACGATCCAGAACATCAATCAGGCGGTTGAAACCCTGTCCGGCGGTCAGCGCCAGGGCGTTGCGGTGGCGCGCGCCGCCGCATTCGGTTCCAAGGTTGTCATCATGGACGAACCGACGGCTGCCCTCGGCGTCAAGGAAAGCCGCCGGGTTCTGGATCTGATCAAGGACGTGAAGGATCGCGGGCTCCCGATCGTCCTTATCAGCCACAACATGCCCCATGTGTTCGAGGTCGCCGACCGGATTCACATCCACCGGCTCGGACGCCGCGCCTGCGTGATCAAGCCATCCGATTTTTCCATGTCGGAAGCCGTTGCGATCATGACAGGTGCGATGGATCCGCCTGAAAACCTGGCGGCCTGAGGTCACCAGAAAGCGAACGAGACTGCAGTCCGGCAGCGCCGGAC
>JBCBUA010000496.1:0-1425 GCA_039818365.1 Pseudomonadota bacterium | reverse complement strand
CAATGAAGGCGATTATGAAGGCGGCTCGCGCGGGTTCACGATCTGGAACACGACGGGCGAGGTTCTTTTCGACAGCGGCAACCAGATGGAACATCTCGGCATGTCGCACGGTCACTATCCTGCCAAACGTGCTGCCAAGAAGGGCACCGAGCCGGAAGGTGTTGCCGTCGGCGCATTCGGCGGCGATACGCTGATCTTCGTCAATTCGGAGCGCGGCAATTTCGTTGCCGTCTACAAGGACACCGGGGGCGAGCCGGAATTCGTTCAGTTCCTGCCGACCCATGTCGGTCCGGAAGGCCTGCTGGCGATCCCGAACCGCGATCTGTTCGTCGTCGCCAACGAGGTCGATAGCGCGGAGGACAACGTCCGCTCGCACATCTCGCTCTACAAGTTCGGTGCCGATGCGCCGTCCTATCCGTCCGTCGTTTCCAGCGTTGATCCTGAAAAGGGTGCGCCGATCGGCTGGGGCGCGATCTCCGCGCTTGCGGCGGATCCGTCGGATGCAAACACGCTCTACGCCGTCAGCGACAGCTTCTACGATGATGCCCGGATCTACACGATGGACATCTCCTCCAGCCCGGCGCAGATCACGTCCTACGTGACCGTTACCGGGTTCGACCAGGAAAGGCTGGACCTGGAAGGTATCTCTGTCGCCAAGGACGGCGGATTCTGGCTGGCCTCTGAAGGTCATCCGAAAAACGAGCGCGGTCATCTCCTTCTGAAGGTCGGCACCGACGGGGTGATCCAGGAGCAGATCACCCTGCCGCAGAGCCTCATCGAGCAGGCGAAACGGTTCTCGTTCGAAGGCGTTGCCGAGTTCGAGATGAACGGTCAGTCCCTTGTCGCCGTTGCCGTACAGCGCGAGTGGAACGACGACCCGAAGGGACACACCAAGATCGGGATCTACAATCCCGCAGACAAGTCGTGGGGTTTTGTCCATTATCCGCTCGACGCTCCGAAGAGCACGGCCGGCGGCTGGGTCGGTCTTTCCGAAATCGTTTCCATGGGCGGCGGTGATTTCGCCGTTCTGGAGCGGGACAACAAGGGCGGTGAAGATGCGGCGATCAAGCAGATCACCGTGATTTCGCTGAAGGATGTGGTCCCAGTGGCGCATGGCGAGACCTTGCCGGTGCTAAAGAAGCGCTACGCGATGGACATTCTGCCGGCCATGGCTGAGGGCAAGGGCTGGATCCTGGACAAGCCCGAGGGCCTGGCGATCACTGCCGACGGTGAATTGATCCTGGTCACGGACAATGACGGCGTCGATGACGCGCCGGGTGAAACGCAGCTGATCAAGCTCGGCCCGGTATCGCGCCTGAACTAGATCGGGAACGTCCCGGTCGCCTTCGTGAGACCCCGGTTGCCGCAGCAGCCGGGGTCTCATGACATCTGTTCTACAGGTCCCGGATCAGGTCCGGGACAGCG
>JBCBUA010000495.1:0-1426 GCA_039818365.1 Pseudomonadota bacterium | reverse complement strand
TTCTTCTGGGCGATCGGCGCAGGCCCGGCGCCAATCGCGTGCACTCGCTTGCCCCAGAAGGGCTGGTCGCCGAACACCCTCGCCCGGGCCCTGCAGGATCTGATGCACCCGGACCATGCCGCCGCCGCCGGAAAGGCGTCTGGTGTCATGGCGCATGAACCCGGTGCAAAAGGCACTGCGGCACGCATCCTGACACTCGCCGCGTCCGCGTGATCTCAGGATACGAACTCATAAATGAGGCCGAAATGGTTTGAGACGGCTTGTTTCTCGACAAGGTGCAGGGCCGGTGGTGATCACGCGGCCCTCGGCAAATGTATGCTGCCGACTCAGGCTTCGAGGGCCTTGCTGATCTCCTGATTGGTGACCCAGCCAATGATGGGCTCGGATGCGTTGCCGTTTGCCGTCACGAAGACATCCTGGCAATCGTCCCGGCTTTCCATGCGCATCTTCGCATCCGCAAGGGTCGCCCCTGCGCGTGCGAAAGCAATGGAGTGCGTGATGAATTTGCCGAACTGCTCGGGTGCACGGGTCTCGCTTTCAAGGTCATGCACCTTGTCCAGCGTATCGCCATTCGCCGCCTCGTTCTTGAAATTCACGGTCGCCCCGGAAGAGGCCACAACCGCCCGCATCTCGCTCCAGATGCTCCTGTGAATGATGCCGATACAGGCCTTGTTCGCGGTCAGAATGACCACCCTTGAAATCGGCCGGCCACCGGGCAGCTTCTGATCCATGGCCTCGGCAACCTTCTGAAGCGGCACGTCCCGCAGATTGTCATTGGGGGCTTCCACGGCGCCGACGATTGCGCTGAGCGGAATCATCGCTTCCTCGATCGACACGGACCTGAGTTTTTTCCCGGACAGCTTGACGAGGCTTTCGGTCGCCTTGTTGGCTGCCTCGAAATTCTGCTTGCTGAAGTAGTAGGCAAGAACAGTGCCGACCCACGTGGCAAACAGGGGCAGCAAGGCCGCGAAGACATACTGGCTGTTTTCAACCGCCTTCTGCTTGTCGTCGATCACGACCGTGCCGACAAACAGGACGACAAGCGAGACCGCAACCAGTCCGGCGATGGACAATTTCACGATGTCTTCGGCAAGCATTTCCCGGAAGCCAGCGGAAGCGTCTGACGCAGAGTTACCGGCATCCTCGCTCTTGTTTTTGGACTTCCACACCAAAACAACAACAATGAGAATGGCGATCAAAAGCCCGATGATAATTACATTAGACGTGCTTGTTCCCAGCATTCCCCCCTCCTTAAATTACAAAATCGAAAAATTGAACTTGCAAAAACTGGGCAAATACTAAATCAGCTCCTAACGCACCACTACCAACCTATGTGCAACTTTTGATTGATTTTCATCATTCAAGGGCGAGAACCGGTCTTCTTTAAGTTCGTTAGCGAAACTGAAAACGCACACAAAGAAACGGT
>JBCBUA010000494.1:0-1462 GCA_039818365.1 Pseudomonadota bacterium | reverse complement strand
AATGTCATGACCATGCACATAAATCTGACCGATGAGCATATGACCCAGCTCGTGGCAAAGCGTATGCGCCAGTCCGTACACAGACGCACTCATGTATTCAGGGGGAAGGGGCAACAAGCTCTATCGTGTCGAGATCGAAGCCATGAACCCGACCCGGCATCAGCCGCCTCCGCTTTCCCTATGACGAACCGCCGGTCGTGCCGCTTTCGAAGATGACTGGTCTTGTTGAAACGACACATCGTTGGACGGTCATGTCGCGCATAGAATCGGCGGTATTTGCGGGCAATTTCGGCTGTCTGCCCTTGACACTTTCTGCCCCACGCTTTATCGCGCTCCCATCGTGCGCCCCGGAGTCCGCTTCGGGGTGAGGCGCCGCTATTGGAACGCTTTCGGAAAAAGGAAGGCGCAGGCGGTGCGGCACACGGGATTTAAAACAAAACCTCCGGAGCGAATTGCCGCTCGGGATCGAGGACGAAAAAACCCATGCAGGTAACCGAAACCCTCTCCGAGGGCCTCAAGCGAGAGCTCAAAATCGATATTCCGGCTGGTGATCTTGCCACCAAGCTGGAAGACTACATGGCGGACATGAAGTCCAAGGCCAACATCAAGGGTTTCCGGCCGGGCAAGGTGCCGGTCGCTCACCTGAAAAAGATGTATGGCCGTCAGGCCATGGCGGAAATCCTGTCGAACACCATCCAGGAAACCACCCAGAAAGCTGTTGAAGAGCGCTCCGAGCGCCCGGCTTTGACGCCTGAAATCGATCTTCCGGAAGAAGAAGCCGAAAAGATCCTGGCCGGTGATGCCGACCTGTCTTTCAAAATGACCTACGACGTGCTGCCGGTCTTCGAAATTGTCGACTTTGCCGGATTTGAAATCGAACGCCCAGTCGTTGAGATTGCCGACGAGGAAGTCGACACGCAGGTTGCCGACATCGCCAAGAACAACACGCCATTCGACACCAAGGACGGTGCCGCCGAAGACGGCGATCGGGTGACCATGTCCTATCTCGGCAAGATCGACGGCGAACCCTTCGAAGGCGGTGCCGACGAAAACGGTCAGCTGGTTCTGGGTTCCGGTCAGTTCATTCCGGGTTTTGAGGAACAGCTTGTCGGTCTGAAGGCCGGCGACGAGAAGGTTGTTGAAGTGAGCTTCCCCGAGGACTACCCGGCTGCTCACCTTGCCGGCAAGGCCGCGACCTTCGATGTCGAGGTCAAGGAAGTTGCCGCACCCGGCGAGGTGACGGTCGACGATGAATTCGCAACCGGTCTCGGCCTTGAATCGCTGGACAAGCTGAAGGAAATCGTTCGCGGTCAGATCGAAGGCCAGTTCGGCCAGATGACCCGTCAGCGGGTCAAGCGCCAGCTGCTCGACAAACTCGACGAGCATTATTCCTTTGAGCTTCCCGAAAAGCTTCTGGATTCCGAGTTCGATATCGTCTGGCGTCAGGTCGAGGACGACATGA
>JBCBUA010000493.1:0-1479 GCA_039818365.1 Pseudomonadota bacterium | reverse complement strand
TCCTTTGCTTGATCACCTTGAACACCGCTATTTCTATCAATAGGCGAAATTTACAACTAAATCTTGAGGGAAAAGACTTAACCGAATCTTCAACGGATAATCGCCTAAATTAAATCGATTACGTTGCGTTTTCAGGTAATTCACAAGAATTGCGAGACAAGCATGGTACGATTATCCAACCCGATCTCGAACTCGGTCGCCGCCAAGATTCTCTCCTTGGTTGCATTTTTGTGTATCGGCCTGGTTGTCGTATCCGCGGTCTCGATCATCCAGATGAACCTGATCGGCAAGGAGCTCGCAAACATTGCGGAAAAGGACATCCCGCTTACCGAAGCCATCAGCCATGTGACCAATCACCAGCTGGAGCAGGCCGCACTGGTCGAACGCATCATGCGCGTGGCCGGCGTCAGTTCCGAAGCCGAAAAGGCAGGGTTCAAGGCCATGAAAACCCGCCTTCAGAAGCTCGAGCTGCAGGTCGCCGACGAGATCCTGAAAGCGGAAAAGCTCGCCGAATATGCGCTGGCAAACAGCAGCTCGGAAGCCGAGCAAAAGGAATTTTCCATGGCAGTTCGTCAGCTGAAGCGGATCGAAAGGGAATATGCCCAGTACAAAGGTCATGTCGACGAGATCATGCATCTTGTCGAGATCGACGATTATGAGGCAGCCAGGACGCTTCTTGCGACCCTGGAAGAAGAGCAGGAGCGCCTCGATCACGAGCTGATCGCGCTGCTGGAAGAGATTGAAAGGTTCACCCAGGCAGCAGCATCGGCTGCCGAAGCACATGAAAAACAGGCCCTTGAGCAGATCACGATCGTATCGGTCGTGACGTTCCTGCTCTGCGTGGTTGGGTCGATCCTGTTTGCGCGCTTTGTGATTTCCAAACCGCTGAACGAGGTTTCAGGTGGGCTCACCGAGCTCGCCAGAGGCAACACAGACATCAATGTGCGCGTGCGCTCACGTGATGAGATCGGCCAGGTTGCCGAGGCGTTCGAGGCCTTCCGGATCAACATGATCGAAATGAAGCGCCTTCAGGAACAGGCGCGCGAGGAGGAGATCCAGGCAGAGGCAGACCGGCGGGACACGCGTTTGCGGCTCGCGGACGAGCTGGAGGGAGAATTAATGGCAAGCTGCGAAGCCGTCGTTCTGGTCCTCAAGGATCTGACCGAAGGGGCCCACGAGCTGACGCGGAACAGCGACGAGACCATAGACCGATCCAACACGGTGGCAGCCGCTGCCGAAGAGTCCACGGCCTGCGTGCAATCCGTCGCCTCCGCGTCGGAGGAACTGGCCAGTTCCATCCAGGAAATCAGCCGCCAGGTCACGCTTGCCAACGACTCCACGTCACAGACCACCGATCAGGCGGAGACCTCCAGTCAGACCGTGGGCCAACTCTCGTCTGCCGCAGAGGAAATCACAGAAGTCCTCAAGCTGATCAGCGACATTGCCGACCAGACCAACCTGCTCGCCCTGAATGCCACG
>JBCBUA010000492.1:0-1488 GCA_039818365.1 Pseudomonadota bacterium | reverse complement strand
CTTTTCCTGGGCGATTATTTCGCCCGGCCCTCGAAACGGTCCGGTGCCTGGATGACCGCATTCCGCTCGCAGCACAAGCTCGATGGAGACGTCACGCCGATCATCGTCAACGTGATGAATTTCTCCAAAGGAGCTCCGGGCGAGGCAACGCTGCTGACGTTTGACGATGCACGGACCCTGTTTCACGAATTCGGCCACGGCCTGCACGGACTGCTTTCCGACGTGACCTATCCGATGATTTCAGGAACGAGCGTTGCACGGGATTTCGTCGAGCTGCCCTCGCAGCTCTATGAACACTGGCTTTCCGAACCGGAGGTGCTGTCGAGATTCGCAACGCACTACAAGACCGGCGAGGCAATGCCCGAGGCGCTGCTGGAGAAGCTCCTGGCCGCTGCCAATTTCAATCAGGGATTCGCGACCGTGGAATACACCGCTTCCGCGCTGATGGATCTGGAGCTGCACTTGCTGGAAGACCCGGGGGATCTCGATATCAGGTCATTCGAGGAGACGGAGCTCGGCAAGATCGGAATGCCCGGTGCGATCACGATGCGCCACCGCATTCCGCACTTCCAACATGTGTTTTCCGGGGACGGTTACTCTGCCGGTTACTACAGCTACATGTGGTCTGAGGTCATGGATGCGGATGCGTTTGGTGCATTTGAGGAAGCCGGCGACATATTCCACCCGGAAACGGCGGCCCGCCTGCACGCCCATATCTATTCCGCAGGCGGCCTGCCCGACCCGGAAGAAACCTACCAGGCGTTCCGGGGACGTCCGCCGAAAATCGATGCCCTCTTGAAAAAGCGCGGATTTGCCGCCTGAATGTCGACCGGCCGGTTCTGCACCGGCCGGTTTTGACTGTTCAGGGACCTATCAATGATAAAACCGATGGCGCCACCGCCAGAACCGACTGCAGGCCTCTTGAAGTTCTGCCTCGCAATCAGCGGCCTGACGGGGGCGCTCGGCGTTGTTTCACTGGCATTGGCCGCCCACGCGGATGGGTCCACCTCGCTTGGTACGGCAGCGCGGATGCTGATGTTTCACGCTCCTGTGTTTCTCGCAATCGGCGTCCTGGCCCAGCTCCGCAAGGTGCTGCTTCTTCCCGTGACGGCCCTGTTCCTGTTTTTGGGACTGACCTTGTTCTGCGGCGATCTTTTCAGCCGCGCGTTCCTCGCAAGCCGCCTGTTTCCCATGGCGGCTCCCGTCGGCGGCATGTTCCTGATCGTGGGATGGATCTCCCTCGCACTCGGTGCGTTCAAGGTCGTGCCACGTCAATCGTGAAACAGGCGCTAGCCGTTCAGGCGCTCGGCGTGCCAGGCGACGTGATCGCGGGCGAAGGTCGCGACGAAGTAGTACGAGTGATCGTACCCCTCCTGGAGCCGGTAGCAGTGCGCGGTGCCGGTCTCGATGAGTGACGTCGCCAGCGCCGAAGGCCTCAAAAGCTCCAGAAACTGGTCGTCCGCTCCCTGATCGACAAGGACGTCGCCA
>JBCBUA010000491.1:0-1491 GCA_039818365.1 Pseudomonadota bacterium | reverse complement strand
CGCTTCAAGCATGTGAAAGCTTGGTGGCGGAGACAATGTCACCGAATCGGAACGACCCGCCGGGCCGTGGCGAGCTGTCTAAATATTAGACAATATTGCCGATGATTTGTGCGCAGACTCTCTTGCCAAGCAAGCGAACCTTAGGGAATATGCGGCTTATATTGAAGTAGAGTCGAAACAATTTTAAGGCTCAAAACAGAAATATTTTCTTGGTATGAGAGTGTTTTAAACAAGTGGGCAGCAGGGAGAGCGTTACAGCTCTCCTTGTTTTCTTTTTGTAAAGAAAAGAATGTTTTTCAGTTTTAGAAATAAGACAAACGAGCGTGAAAGAAGCGCCGGTTCGCAGTCTCCGTACGGACTGGACTTCAGCTGTGTTACGTGCCGGGCAAAATTTGCCCGCGCCGGATTCGATTGTGGTTATCTTGATCTCGAGGTCCGGGGACCGGCATGGCAGATCGAGTCAAGATCGCAAGGGACGTCAACCAACAGAATCGTTTCCGGAGGGATTCAGGCCGGCATGTATGGTCGTGGGGTGCGGGCCTCGGCGCGCTGCAAGTGGCTGCTGCTGGCGCAGGGCACTGTCTACACAGCCGCAGCGTCAGTCAGCGCGTCGTTCATGTCGTCTCGAGATTGGCCCGCGACAACAGTTCCATCGACGGCATGAGGTCCAGAAGCTCTCTTGTGTAAGGATGCGTCGGCCGCTCGAACAGGTCGTCGCAATCGGCAACTTCGCACAGTTCACCATTGCGCATCACGCCGATCCGGTTGCACATCTGCCTGATGACGGCGAGGTCGTGGCTGATGAACAGCATCGTAAGGCCGAGTTCTTCCTGCAGATCCTTCAGGAGATTGAGAATCTGGGCCTGGATGGAGACATCGAGTGCCGAAGTCGGCTCGTCGCAGATCAGGAAGCGCGGCCGTGTCGCAAGCGCGCGCGCGATTGAAATGCGCTGGCGCTGTCCGCCTGAAAACTCATGCGGAAACTTCTGGCCCGCCTGGGCGCCGAGGCCGACGTGATCAAGCAGATCGTCAACGATCTGCCGGACCTCGGCATTGCCGGACGCCAGCTTGTGGAACTTGATCGGTTCCGCGATGATGTCGCGGACCCGCATCCGCGCGTTGAGCGAGGAATAGGGGTCCTGGAAGATCATCTGCATCTGGCGCCGCATCGCCAGCACATCTTTCCGGTTCTTGAGCGAGGTCAGCTCTGTCTTCCCGAACAGGATCGACCCGCCCGTCGGGTCATAGAGGCCGGTGATCAGGCGCGCGATGGTCGATTTGCCGGACCCGCTTTCGCCGACGAGACCGAAGGTTTCGCCCTGCTCGATGTCGAAACTGACCTTCTTGACTGCCTGGAAATATTTTCTGCGGGAGGGAAAAACGCTCCCGCGGACCTCGAAACGCATCTCCAGGTCCCGGATCTGGACGAGCGGACCAGAGATTTTCTCGTAGTCACGGGACTTGCCCAGCCAGTGGGTTGAGATGTCGATG
>JBCBUA010000490.1:0-1522 GCA_039818365.1 Pseudomonadota bacterium | reverse complement strand
CCGGTTGAACTGTTCGAGCGTCCCGCGCACACGTTTGTCGGCCATTTCATCGGCTCGCCGGGCATGAATGTTCTGCCCTGCGACGTACGGGACGGAGGGGCGTTTTTCGGTGACGAGCTGATCCGTCTCGAAGGTCCTGTTCAAGGCAACGCCGATGGTGCGGCTGAAATCGGCATCCGGCCCGAGTTCGTCTCCGTTTCCGGCAATGGGTCGGGTCTTGACGCCCAGGTGCGCAAGGTCGCCGATATCGGCCGTCACAAGGTGGTCGAGGCAATGGCCGGCGACAGCCGCGTTCACGCGATCCTTGAAGGCGATGCGCCGAATGCCGGTGACAGCATCAAGCTCGCGTTCAAGCAATCCCAGACCCGGCTCTACAAGGACGGCTGGCTGGCAAGCACGCCTGGGGAGGGTGTCCAGTGAAAACCCAGAATCAACGCGCATGGTGGTTCGTGACGCCAGTGCTCCTGCTGGTCGCGTTCAATGCGCTCATCCCGATGATGACGGTGGTGAACTATTCCGTCCAGGAGACCTTCGGCGACAACCTGTTCTTCTGGCAGGGCCTTGACTGGTTCGAGCAGGTGCTGACCTCGGAGCGCTTTCACAACGCGCTCGGGCGGCAGTTCCTGTTCACCTTCCTGATCCTGATCATCGAGGTTCCGCTCGGCATCGCGATCGCGCTCTCCATGCCGAAAAAGGGCCCGTGGGTGCCGTTCTGCCTCGTGACCATGGCCTTGCCGATGCTGATCCCGTGGAACGTAGTCGGCGCGATGTGGAACATCTTCACGCTGCCCGATATCGGCCTGCTCGGCTACTTCATGAACCACACGCTGGGTCTGTCCTACGACATGACACAGGACCCGTTCGCTGCCTGGGTGACCATCATCGTCATGGATGTCTGGCACTGGACGTCGCTCGTGGTGCTGCTCGCCTATGCCGGGCTGGTGTCGATCCCGAACGCCTACTATCAGGCTGCGGAAATCGACGGGGCCTCCAACTGGGCCGTGTTCCGGTTCATCCAGCTGCCGAAGATGAAGACGGTGCTGACCATCGCGATCCTCCTGCGGTTCATGGACAGCTTCAACATCTACACCGAGCCGTTCGTTCTGACCGGTGGCGGACCGGGCAACTCCACCACATTGCTTTCCATCGATCTGGTGAAAATTGCTCTCGGTCAGTTCGACCTCGGACCGGCAGCCGCCATGTCGCTCATCTACTTTGCCATCACGCTGTTTGTCTCCTGGCTGTTCTACACGCTGATGACACTGAACGATAACAAGAACTGAGGAGACCCGTCATGCGTCTGAAAAGCCTGGTTCCCGCGATCTACATCCTCTTCCTGATGCTGCCGATCTACTGGCTCGTCGCGATGAGTTTCAAAACCACGAACGAGATCCTTGCCGGGTTCTCCCTGTTCCCGCAAACTTGGACGTTCGAGAACTATATCGAGATCCTGACAGACCCGACCTGGTACTGGGGCTATATCAACTCGATCATCTACGTGACCATGAACACGGTGATCTCC
>JBCBUA010000489.1:0-1524 GCA_039818365.1 Pseudomonadota bacterium | reverse complement strand
CGGCCGAGGAACCGTCAAAGCTGCAATTCAAGAGTGACAATCCGGGGATCGGGCGCGGTGCGCATCCCGGCGAATGGGTGCGGTACCGGACCATCTGATCCGGATCGCATATCGGGCCGGTGGAGGCGGTCCTAAAACATGGTGAAACGGGTGGGTCCTCCTGCGATGCCCTCTCTTCCGCGTTTTCTGCAACGCGGGTTATCGAAGGGTATTTTGGGGGACCTTTTTCATGGCACATGACGAACATGACATTTCTGCTTTTTCGAAACACGCTCCGTCTGCGACGGTGACAGCGGATCGGCGACAGGTTCTGGCGGGCAGCTCGGCGCTGCTGCTGCGGGCCGTTCTGCCGGTGGCCACGGTCACGGCCGCTGCAACACTCCGCCCGAACGGGTGGATCCTGCGGGAAGGAGACCGTGATGTTTCTTGATACCGACACGCTGCCTGCCGGTCACACGCTGACCGCGGATGTTGCCATCTTCGGGTCGGGACCGGCCGGGCTGACGCTTGCCAAGACACTCGCCGATCGCGGGCTGTCCGTCATCGTCGCCGAAGGCGGCGGATTTTCCTACGAGGATCGCAGCCAGGATCTCTATCAGGGCGCCATCGTGGGGGACATGCCGATGGAACTCGAAGCGTCGCGGCTGAGGATGTTTGGCGGCTCATCGAACCATTGGGGCGGGTATTCGCGCCCGCTCGATGCGATCGATTTCGAAGAACGCTCCTGGCTGCCAAATACCGGCTGGCCCATCTCCAAGGCGGATCTCGACTCCTATGAGGCCGCGGCGAGCGAGATCCTTGAGGTGCAATCCGCCTTTGCCGATCAACAGCGCGGCGATCTGATCTTTTCCGATTACGGCTACAGCCCGCCGGTCGTGTTCGGCGACAAGTACCATGACGAGATCGAGGCGTCCGAGACCCTAACCGTCGTGATGAACGCCAGTTTCAACCGCGTCACACTGGACGGTAACCGGATCACCAGTGCCGAGGTACGCGGCTATAATGGCGGCAGCTGGCAGATCGAGGCCCGGGAATTTGCCCTCTGCATGGGCGGGATCGAGAACCCGCGGATGCTGATGTGGGCCAATATCCAGTCCGATTACCAGCTTGTTGGACCAGATGACCAAATTGGCCGCTATTGGATGGAACACCCGGGCATCTTTGTCGGTCAGGCACTTCTGGTCGACCCATCACTGGAACTTTTTAAAGTAGGTTCCTTCTTCCGCGACGGACCGCAGGCCTTTGTTAGCCTCAGCCCCGCATTGCAGGAAAAACTCGGGGTGGCGAACTTCATGTTCAACATACGGATACGCGGCAACTCCAAGGGGTTGCTTAAGGATCTGCTCTGTGTTGCGCCGCGTCTGGGAATGAGCCTTGTTGAAGCAACAGGTCGGACACTGATCTGTGGCGCGGAGATCCACGCCCAGCTCGAACAACTGCCTGATCCCAATAACCGTGTACTTCTCGATCAGGAGCGAGACGCATTTGGTGTGCCGAGAACAGCGCTCCATTGGGAATACGAAC
>JBCBUA010000488.1:0-1529 GCA_039818365.1 Pseudomonadota bacterium | reverse complement strand
GGACGTCAAGTCCGGGTATGCGGGCGGCAAGAGCCAGAACCCCACCTACAAGAACTACGAGCGCGGCGGACACCGCGAAGTGGTGCAGGTGGATTTCGACGAAAGCCAGATCAGCTATCAGGATCTTGTCCGCATTTTCCTGCGCACTGTTGACGTTACAGATCCAGGTGGTCAGTTCTGCGACCGCGGCTACGGCTATTCAACCGCCATCCATCCGCTGAATGACAAGCAGGCCAAGGCCGCGAAGGCGGAAATCGCGAAGGCCAACAAGGTCCTTGGCGGGAAGGTGGTCACACCCGTTGAAGGCGCTGCTGTCTTCTGGCCTGCGGAGGACTACCACCAGGCCTATTACAAGAGCAATGCGCGCACGCTGACACGCTTCGGTTACGTCACCCGCGCGGAAGCCTACAAGGGCTACCGCAAGGCCTGCGGCCGCGATGCCAGGGTGAAATCCGTATGGGGCGCTGAAGCCTATAAGGGACTGCCCAAGGCCGGTTCCTGAGCGGCGGTCTGACCTGCAACCCGGGCCGGGACCGGGTTGCCTGCCTTCAAACCCCGGCTTCGAAAGCCTCGACAAGCTCCAGGAACGTTTCGCCGTATTTGTCCAGTTTGGACTGACCGACCCCGGAAACGCACAAAAGCGCGTCGGGCGTGACAGGCCGCGCAGATGCGATCCCGGCGAGCGTCGCATCGGGAAAGACGACGTAAGGCGGGACGTTCTGGTCCCGTGCGATCTGTGTCCTCAACCGGCGCAGACGCTGGAACAGCAGCTTGTCTTCCTCGTCCAGTTCGTCCGCAACGGAGGCCGTACGCGAGGAACGTGTCTGTTTGAGGCCGGCCGCGTTCCGGTCTTTGCGCAGCAAAATCGTCTCGTCGCCGCGCAGGACCGGGCGCGCCGCGCCGGTCAGCACGAGCGCGCCGAACTGCGCATGGTCCACGTCCACGAACCCGGCAGCGACAAGTTGGCGCGCGATCGATTGCCAGGTCTTCTGGGGCGTGTCCTGTCCGATGCCGAAAACCGACAATTTGTCGTGTGAGAACCGGGTCACCTTCTCGTTCGTCTTGCCCAGCAGCACATCGATCACGTGGCCGGTTCCAAAGCGCTGGCCGGTCCGGTAGATCGCGGACATCAGCTTGCGCGCAGGTTCGGTTCCGTCCCAGGTTTCCACCGGCGACAGGCACGTGTCGCAATTGCCGCAGGGTTCCGGGTAGGTTTCGCCGAAATGCGCCAGCAGCGCCTGGCGTCTGCAGCCGGCGGTCTCGCAGATGCCGAGCAAGGCATTGAGTTTCGCGTTTTCCGCGCGCTTGATGTCGTCGGGCGCATCGCCCTCCGCGATCATCCGGCGCCGTTGAACGAGATCCGCCATGCCATAGGCCATGAAGGCTTCCGCAGGCGCGCCGTCGCGGCCGGCCCGTCCGGTTTCCTGGTAGTAGGCCTCGACCGAGGACGGCAGGTCGAGATGGGCGACATAGCGAACATCCGGCTTGTCGATCCCCATGCCGAAGGCGACCGTCGCAACGAGGCACAG
>JBCBUA010000487.1:0-1557 GCA_039818365.1 Pseudomonadota bacterium | reverse complement strand
TTCACGAGTTCGGCTACGCGCTTGACCAGTCGAAGCTCAGCTTCATTCAGCCGGATGCCTCCAATTGCGGCGGAATCACCGGGTTCCTGCAGGCAGCGGAGCTTGCCGGGCGTCATGGTGTCCCGGTCTGCAGTCACGGCATGCAGGAACTGCACGTGAGCCTGCTCGCCGGAATCGGCGGTGAAGGCTGGCTCGAAGTTCATTCGTTTCCGATCGAAGAGTACACCCGGCGGCCCCTGGTCGTTGAAAACATGCTGGCCGTCGCGCCGGACGAACCGGGCGTCGGCGTGATTTTCGATTGGACAAAACTGGAAGCAGAGGATTTGCTGTCCAGGGAGAGACGGGGAGCTGCATAGGCGCAGACCGGCAGTCATGCCGTGAAGCGGGCAGCTTTCAAGGCCGCGTCAGGACGATCGGCCGAGGGGGAACAAGCTCCCAGAGGGTCTTCAGGCCCGAGGGAGCAAATCGCTGGAACACCAGCAAATGCGACCGGTGGAGTTCCGACCGCCGGTCATTTGGAGCAACTTGGGAGGAATAAGGAATGCTCAAGAAACTGACAAGAACCATGCTCGCAGGGGTGGCGACTGCCGGCCTCGCGCTTTCCATGGGCGCGGCAATGGATGCCAACGCGCAAGACAGCACGAAGCTGCGCATCCAGACGCACTTCTCCACGGAAACGCTCTCCGGCCAGATGGCTCAGGAGTTCATCGACGACGTCACTGCGATGTCAAACGGCGAAATCGAAATCGAGATGTTCTTCGCGTCTTCCGTCGTGAAGTCCGCCGAAACCTTCGACGCCGCAGCAACGGGTATCCTGGACTGCGACATGACCGGTGGTGCTTACCAGACCGGTAAGAACCCGGCCTTCCAGTTTGCCGGCGACCTGACCGGTGGCTACCAGAACCCCTACCAGCAATATGCCTGGCTGCTGCATGGCGGTGGCTATGAAAAGCTGAACGAGCTGTACAACGCCAACAACATGGAATTCATCGGCTGGTGGATCCCGGGTCCTGAGTCCCTGTCTTCGACCAAATCCTTCAAGGGCGTCGATGACCTGAAGAACTGGAAGTTCCGTTCGCCTCCGGGCGTGATCACGCTGATCTTCGAAAAGCTCGGCGCTTCGCCGATCGTGATGGACTTCAACGAGATCTTCACCGCTCTTGAAACCGGCATCATTGACGGCGCCGACGCCGCCAACATCACCAACAATGTCGGCCTCGGCCTCTATGACATTGCAACCGAAACCAACTACCCCGGTTTCCACTCCATGCCGGCTGACCACCTTGCCTGCCGCAAGGACGTCTGGGACGCGATGCCGGATCACCACAAGGCGATCCTGAAGGTTGGAATGCAGGCACTTGCCCTGAAAAACTCCACCATCAACGAAGTGAAGAACGCCCAGACGGCGAAGGAACTTCGTGAAAAAGGCATCGCACTGAACACCTGGTCCGACGAAGATCTGGCGATCTACCGTCAGGCCGTTCAGGACAGCTGGAAAGAGTTCGCGACCACGCCTGAGTCCCAGGAACTGCTGCAGAGCCACCTGGACTTCCTGCG
>JBCBUA010000486.1:0-1576 GCA_039818365.1 Pseudomonadota bacterium | reverse complement strand
GGTAATAGTGATAAAGCAGAGATTTGGAGACACCGGCCTCCTGCGCGATCTGCGACATGGACGCCTTTTCCATGCCTAGGCAACACCGGAGCAAAGCAGCAGCGAAGCGCGCGACGCGTCGGCGAAGGAACTGGCGCATCACGTGAAGTCGACAATCGGCGTCTCCTCGAAGGTGCGTATCCACGAACCGCACGGCGTTGCCCGCTCGCAGGGCAAGGCGCAGCGCGTCGTCGACAACCGTCCGAAGGAGTGAGTGCATGGTCCCGGCCTCCGTTTCCGCGTTGAACGATATGGAGCATGCCGGGCCGAGCCTGACAGTCCCTGGGTCCACCGATAATTGACGGACCGGCTGGTCAATCAAGGCTACGCAGGCTAAAACCCCAATGAAGGCGCAAACTTAGGTCAACCAAATGCGGTCCGTGTTGTTTGGGCAGGACCTGGTTTCGAAAACGGAGGCCGGAACACATGGCGAGAACTCGCGCCAGTGACTTTGAAGAAAAACAGCACGGTCTATTGCTGACGGCAGCCAATGTATTCGCAACCCAAGGCATGGAAAAGGCGTCCATGTCGCAGATCGCGCAGGAGGCCGGTGTCTCCAAATCTCTGCTTTATCACTATTACCCATCCAAGGGCGCGCTGATCTTCGCAATCATTCAGTCGCATCTGGCCATTCTGGACGCGGAGCTGGAAGAAGCAGACGACCCGGCGCTGCCCTCCGACAAGCGACTGCGCAAACTCGTCCTGACCGTGCTCGACAGCTATCGCGGTGCCGATGATCAGCACAAGGTGCAGCTCAATGCCGGCCCCGCGCTCTCCGACGAACAAAAGGCCGAGATCGTCGCCATCGAGCGCCGGATCGTGCGCCACTTCTCAGCCGTCCTGAAGGACATCCACCCGGAGCTCGCAAATCCCGACCGGCCGCTTCTGATGCCGGTCACCATGTCTCTTTTCGGCATGATGAACTGGGTCTACATGTGGTTCAAGGAAGGCGGACCGATCTCCCGCGAGGACTACGCCAACGTCGCCACGACGCTGATCCTGGAAGGCATCAAGAAGGTCCGTTAGCGTCCGGAGAGACCGGGTTTGCCTGTTAAAGGCTCACCTCAACTTATGAGCCGCAACACGGGCCTCGATACAGCTATTGATTTCCATAGCTTTCAAACAGCGCGCCCAAGCCCCTAGAATTCAACACGTTTGCCGACACGCATTTTGAGCACCGGCGTCCGGTCCCACAGAATGGAATTGGATAAATCATGGGCTTTAGAGCTGATCCCAGAGCATATGGACAGGTCATAAACCACCAATTGAACAGGATGCTACTGGTGTCGTCTTCCTTGAGAAAGTAGCTCAAATGCTGCGGCCCGGCATTCATGGGTTGCTGCAAGCAGCTGTGTCTTTCATGGCCAACCTTGCCCAAGTACAAGATTGCATGGCCATACGGGATGTTGGATACGTATCGGATGAGCGCATTCACCCCGGTCGGATTGTTGACCAGGAAAAAGTCACCTGGCTTCATTTTGTTCAATTGGTGGTTTATGACCTGTCCATATGCTCTGGGATCAGCTCTAAAGCCCAT
>JBCBUA010000485.1:0-1593 GCA_039818365.1 Pseudomonadota bacterium | reverse complement strand
ACGTCGCGCAGCGCGTGGGGGCGCAAGAGCTATATCGGTTTCGAAGTGCACGGAACCGAAGGCATGATCACCTTCGACCAGGAGCGCATGAACGAACTGCGGCTTTACCAGAACCGGGGTCCGCTTGCCGAGCAGGGGTTCAAGACGCTGCTGACAGGACCGGCCCATCCACCGTACGGTCAGTTCGTGCCGGCGGCAGGGCATCAGCTTGGTTTCAATGATCTCAAGGTCATTGAGGTGCACGAATTCCTGCGCGCAATCACCGAAGACCGGGATGCGCTGCCGTCCTTCCGGGAGGCCTTGCATTTCGAGGCCGTCATTCATGCGATTGCGGAGAGTGGGGAAACCGGCAACCGGGTTCAGGTCGGCTCCATCTGATCTTCCGGGAGTGTCTCGCTCCAGATCCTGAGTTCGTCCAGAAATTTCAGTGCGGTCCTGCCGAATTCGGTAATTTCGTACTCCACCGATATGGGCGCTGTCCTGAGCACGTTGCGTGACACCAGGCGGCGCGCCTCCAGTTGTTTCAACCGCTCGGCGATCATCTTCTTGCTGGCAGCGCCCAGCATCCGTGACAGGTCATTGAAGCGGACCGGACCGTCTTTCAGGTGCCACAGGATGGAGCCGGTCCACTTGCCGCCGAGAACACGCATGCCGCGTTCGATCGGGCATGGCTCGGTGCATGCCTCCAGAACAATTCTGCTCCTTCCGACTGTTGCAAGGCGTCCTGTCATTCCGGATCTCCAAATTTCTTTACAGGTTACTAAAAGTATACTGGTTGATTTTTGTTACCTTGTCCCTCATCTGTGTGCGGAAAGCAAGACTTGGCCGCGCCAGCGGCGGCAGAGATGAGAGGTTAAGCACACCATGGCGAATGTCCTGATCATCAACGGTCACCAGCCCCATCCGTTTCCGGAAAGGAAATCGAATGTCGCATCCTGATATCCATCTTTACACCGCCGCCACCATGAACGGCTACAAACCGGTCATCTTTCTGGAGGAAGCCGGTGTCTCCTATGACCTGACCTTCATCGATTTCGCGAAGAAGGAGCAGAAGGCACCGGACTATGTGAAACTCAATCCGAACGGCCGGATACCGACTATCGTGGATCGGGGCAACGGAGGCTTTCCGGTTTTCGAAAGCGGCGCGATCCTGTGGTACCTCGCCGAGAAGTATGGCCGCTTTCTGCCCGATGAGCCGAAGGCGAGATCGGAAACCCTTCAGTGGCTCATGTTCCAGATGGGCGGGATCGGTCCCATGATGGGGCAGGCGATGTATTTCCAGAGGATCGCGGCACCCAACGGACAGGAGGAACCGTTCTCGATCAAGCGCTATGTCGATGAGACCCGCCGATTGCTCGAAGTGCTGAACACGCGTCTTGAGGGCCGTCAGTGGCTGGCAGGCGACGACTATACGGTTGCGGACATGGCGACCTATCCCTGGGCGCGCGCCTATGTCTGGGCTCGGGTCGAGGTCGATGACTTGCCGCACCTGACGACTTGGTTCGACCGGATCGACGCGCGGCCCGCAGTGCAGAAGGCCCTCACAATCCCCAAGGCGCAGCCGCAGTTCTGGGACGCAAAGGCGGACGATGG
>JBCBUA010000484.1:0-1598 GCA_039818365.1 Pseudomonadota bacterium | reverse complement strand
CATGAAAAATGTCTCCGGGCCCGCTGCCGATTGACGCAGAATAGTCAAGAGAAGTAGAAAATATATATTTTTCAATAACTTAAATTGTCACATAACTGATAACAAACTGTCATAGAACTCTCATCGATCAGGCCTACGGTCCCGACATCGCCCAGGCACGATGTGCAAGGCGACTATCCATAAACCTTGACATTCAAAGGGAGTGGTCAAGTGAAATTTACGACCCTCGTAAGCGCAACTGCCCTCGCGGTTGCATCCACTGCATTCGTTGGCGCAGCCCAGGCTCGCGACCAGGTCCAAGTTGCTGGTTCTTCCACGGTTCTTCCCTACGCTTCCATCGTTGCTGAAGCTTTTGGCGAAAACACCGACTTCCCGACGCCGGTTGTTGAGTCCGGTGGTTCTTCTGCAGGTCTGAAGCGCTTCTGTGAAGGTGTTGGCGAAAACACCATCGACGTTGCCAATGCGTCCCGCAAGATCCGTGAAAAGGAAATCAAGGCCTGCGCCGAAGCTGGTGTGAAGGACATCATCGAAGTCCGCATCGGTTACGACGGAATCGTCTTCGCGTCGCAGAAGGATGGTCCGGCTTTCACCGCTTTCGAACCCGTTGATGTATTCAACGCTCTTGGCGCCAAAGTCCTGAAGGACGGCCAGATCGTCGACAATCCGTACAACACGTGGGCCGAGTTCAACTCCGAACTGCCGGCTGTCGACATCGCTGCCTTCATTCCGGGCACCAAGCACGGCACCCGTGAAGTCTTCGAAGAGAAGGTTCTTGCAGTTGGCTGTGAAGAGTCCGGCGCCCTGAAGGCCATGATCGATGGCGGCATGTCCGAAGACGACGCTGAAGATGCCTGCATCGCAGTTCGTCGCGACGGAAAGTCTGTCGACATCGACGGTGACTACACCGAAACCCTGGCCCGTATCGACACCAACCCGAACGGCATCGGCGTTTTCGGTCTCGCATTCTACGAGAACAACACCGACAAGCTCAAAGTCGCGACCATGAGCGGTATCGCTCCGTCCACCGAGACGATCGCTTCCGGTGAGTATCCGGTGTCCCGTCCGCTGTACTTCTACGTCAAGAAGGCACATATCGGCGTGATCCCGGGCCTGAAAGAATACGCTCAGTTCTTCATCGCTGACGAAATCGCCGGTCCGCAGGGCCCGCTGGCACAGTACGGCCTGGTTTCCGATCCGGAACTGGCCGCTGTTCAGGCTTCCGTTTCGAACGAAGAAACAATGAAGTAATCGAGCCCTCGCTCGATCAAGGGGCGGCCATTTCCGCCGCCCCTTTTCTTTTTGATTTTCGCTACATTTCCGGGGGAGCAAATGCCTTTGTTCTGGCTCATCTTGGTCGTGCTTGCCATCGCTGCGGTGGGGTACGTTCTGGGGCGGTCGCGGGCCTTGTCCAGTGCCGGGGGAGAGCTGTCCGCTCTACATTCCCTGCCGTCTTATTACGGGGCAAACGTCGCGATGAAGGTGGTCGTCCCTGCCTTCCTGCTCCTCATTGTGTGGCTGCTTGCGCAGCCATTTTACGTTAACAACGTCATTTCAGGGATGATCCCTGAAACATCGATTGAAGAAGGCTCGTCCCGCGG
>JBCBUA010000483.1:0-1673 GCA_039818365.1 Pseudomonadota bacterium | reverse complement strand
GCGAAATCCTCCAGCATGGCAAAGTTCTGCGTGCGCTGGTCGAGCCGGTGGCGGTAATCGGGCACATGAAGCATCCAGCCGTGCACACCAACGCTTTCGGGCGCGATCCGCAGGAAGTCGCTCGGAGCGGCATCCCAGTCATGGGGAGGGCAGGTGAAGCCGACCTGGTGCGGAAACAGCTTCTGATCCTCGGTCCATTCCAGCGGCATGCCTTGCGCCTCGGACCCTGGCACAGACATCAGGCTTCCCGCATCCAGTTCTGAAGCGCCTGAACGGAATGTTCTGAATTCACACCGCAGGCCGGGTCCAGCACCAGCGGGCCGGGATTGTAGCCGCGGCTGCGCAGTCCCTTCTGAACGGCCTCGACCAGGTAGATGTCCTCTTCGACAGTTGTCGACCTGTCCTGGACGGCAAGGCGCCGGATCGTTTCGCTGTCGACGCCATCAATGGTGTACCAGCCGCGCCAGACGATCACGTGATCAACGTCGACCGCGCGCCAGTGATAGGTGTTCAGGATATTGCCCGGATAGACCTGAAACGAGAAAAGCGGCCACAGGAACCACGAGGAATAATCGCCGGCGTGTTCGTTGGCCTCCAGGTCGATATCGTAGGTCATCCTTTCCAGGTTCTGACATTCGGTGGTGTGCCGGAGACAGTATCCTTGTGGCTGGATGTCATAGGTCTCGGGCTTGACCACACCGGTTGCGAAGGTGGGGTGGTTGATGGGGCAGTGATAGCATTCCGAATAGTTTTCGACCGAGACCTTCCAGTTGCAGTTCTCGGCAATTTCCACCCATTCCAGCGGCTTCAGACGGTCGATCTGCGGAACGAAGGCGCGCAGTTCCTCGCGCACGTTCGGAAACCAGTCGTCCATCGGTTTTGCATCCGGGTCGAGATTGACGAACAGGAAGCCGCAGAAATCCTCGATGCGCACCGATGTCAGGCAGATCTTGCTGCGGTCGAAACCTGGAACCGCACGCACATTGGGGCCGGAGCGCAGGCCGCCGGTCAGTTCGTAGGTCCAGCTGTGATAGGGGCAGACCAGCAGCTTGGTGTTGCCTTCACCCTGCACCAATTGGTGCGCGCGGTGCTGGCAGACATTGTAGTAGGCCCTCAGCACGCCATCCCGGTCGCGCAGGCAGATGATGCTCTCGTCCGCGATATCGACGGTGAAATAGTCACCCGGCTTCTCGAGCTGGGAAATGTGCCCGGCGAATTGCCACGTTCGTGCCAGCAACCCGTCTTTTTCCCGTTTGAAATGATCCGGGTCCGTGTAGTAGCGGGCTTCAAGCGAATGGGTCAGCTGGCTGTGAACGTTCATGAGCGGTCCTTCCACTCTTCCTGATAAAGCCCCATTTTGTGGCGGCGGGTGTGAAAACGCTCGATGCTGGAAATGACGTCTTCGGGCGCATCGGCAATGACGAAGGCGAGCAGTGTTTCCAACAAGGCGATCGTCGAGACGGACGAAGGAAAGAACTGCGGTGTTTCCGCATCGACGACGAACGCATGGTCGCTGCCGACAATGATGGGCGAGGCCGGGCTGTCGGAAATGGCGACGATCGTGAGTCCCTGTTCGCGCGCCGTCTCGACGGCGGCAATGACATCCGTGCGGTAGGGTTTGCACGTCATGGCGAGGAGCACATCGCGCTCATCCGCCCGTGCCAGATCGTCCG
>JBCBUA010000482.1:0-1719 GCA_039818365.1 Pseudomonadota bacterium | reverse complement strand
AGGGCAACAACGTCGACATCGTTTTCGAACACCCGGGGGAAGCGACCTTCCCGATCTCCACCTTCGTGTGCAAGAAGGGTGGCATGGTCGTGATCTGCGCGGGAACGTCCGGCTTCAACTGCACCTTCGACGTCCGTTACATGTGGATGCACCAGAAGCGCCTGCAGGGCTCGCATTTCGCCCATCTGAAACAGGCCGCCGCCGCCAACAAGCTGATGATCGAACGGCGCATCGACCCTTACATGTCCGAAGTGTTCCCTTGGGACCAGATCCCGAGCGCCCACACCAAGATGTGGAAGAACCAGCACGCCCCCGGCAACATGTCGGTTCTGGTCTGCGCTCCGACAACCGGGCTCAGAACGTTCGAAGACGTTCTGGAGGCGGGAAAACGCTGACAAAGAGCTCCCTGAAAGGCTTGGGCCAAAGACCCGAACAAGCCTGATGCAGCCTGGCCGGCCCGTTCTGCGGGCCGGTCTTTTTGTGTGCAGCGCGATTCGATGAAAGCGCGAGCGCGGAAACTTGGAAGGACGGAAGGGCGGCAGTCCGTACCCTAACCTTCCGCGTCATCCCCGACTTGATCGGGGATCCAATCCAAATTGCCGCAAGGTGCTCATCCGGGCCTGGAAGTTGCGGTTACCCCTTTCCGTCAAACAACCCACGCTATGGGAACGAGTGGATCCCGGATCTGCGCTGCGCTGCGTCCGGGATGACGAAGAGCGGTTGGAACAAAGATCCCGGCCAACGCACCTGGCCACGTGCCGCGTTGCGCGATTTGATCCGCGTCCCCGCGTCCGTTGCAGGGCGACAATTTTGCCGGTCCGAAGGGCTTGCACCGCGCAGGGAAACGGATAAATTGCCGCAAATTTTCAACGGTGCGGTCAATCCGCCGAAGACATCGAACTGGACGTTCCCCAACATGGCGCATGGAGATATCAAGAAAGTCGTTCTGGCCTATTCCGGAGGCCTCGACACATCCATCATTCTGAAGTGGCTGCAGACCGAATTCGGCTGTGAAGTCGTCACCTTCACGGCCGATCTCGGCCAGGGTGAGGAGCTGGAGCCCGCGCGCCAGAAGGCCGAGATGCTCGGCATCAAGGAAATCTACATCGATGACCTGCGGGAAGAGTTCATCCGCGATTTCGTCTTCCCGATGTTCCGCGCCAACGCCGTTTACGAGGGTGTCTATCTGCTGGGCACGTCCATTGCCCGTCCGCTGATCTCGAAACGCCTGATCGAGATTGCCGAGGAAACCGGCGCTGACGCGGTTGCCCATGGCGCGACCGGCAAGGGCAACGACCAGGTCCGTTTCGAGCTGTCCGCCTACGCTCTCAACCCGGATATCAAGGTGATCGCGCCCTGGCGCGACTGGTCGTTCAAGTCGCGCACGGATCTGCTCGATTTCGCGGAAAAACACCAGATCCCGGTGCCCAAGGACAAGCTTGGCGAGGCCCCGTTCTCCGTGGACGCGAACATGCTGCACTCGTCTTCCGAAGGCAAGGTTCTGGAAGATCCTGCCGAGGAAGCCCCGAACTACGTTTTCCAGCGCACGGTTGATCCGACCGAAGCGCCTGACGTGGTCACGGAAATCGAAATCGGCTTCGAGAAAGGCGATGCGGTCTCCCTCAACGGCGAGCAGATGTCACCGGCGACGCTGTTTGCGAAACTGAACGACTATGGCCGCGACAACGGCATCGGCCGCCTCGACATGGTCGAAAACCG
>JBCBUA010000481.1:0-1738 GCA_039818365.1 Pseudomonadota bacterium | reverse complement strand
CGTGTCGGTGTCATTCCGATCCACGAAGGCGCGGAACAGGACCCGCACTTCAAGACGGAGCAGTTCGCCGGCTGGTTAAGCGTGCTTTTGCCGTTTTCATCGAAGAAGGTGTTGTCGCCGTTCATGGTCGCCGCCATCATGATCCAGCCGTTCAGACCACCCGGGCCGCCGCGCAGGCAATAGCCGTATTTGCCGTCGAGTTCGGAGACCGCCCTGGACGCCGCCATGAAGTCTTCCATGGTCTTTGGCGGCCCTTCGACACCCGCTTCCTCAAGCAGCTTCTTGTTGTAGAAAAGGGCGCGCAGATAGAAGCCATAAGGGATCATGCGCACGGTCTTGCCGTCGGTCTGCCGGCCCATGTCGATGGTCTTCTGGGTCAGCGTGGCCCCGTGATCCCAACCGGCAATCCTGTCGTTCAGATTGACCAGCCTGTCCTTGTAGATTCCGGCCCAGCGATCCGGCATTTCAACGACATCGGGAATGTCGCCACCGGCAACCATGGTCGCGAATTTCTCGAATGCCTGGCCCCAGGGCAGCGATACGATTTCCACTTCCGTGCCAGGGTTCGCCGCTTCAAATTCATCCACCAGTCCCTGCAGGACTGCAGTGCGTTCCGGACTGGTGATCACCTCCACCAGCTTCAATGTTTCCGCATGAACCGGCGTCGCCGCCAGAACAGCAAACGCACTGAGTGCGCTGAACAGCTTTTTCATATCTCCACCTCTTTTGAGTTCAGTTGTTTGGCACGCCTTATTTTTCTTTGGCGCTTAGACTGAGAGCCGCATCGAAGTCAGCCCAAAGGTCGATGGGATCTTCGAGGCCGAGACTCAGCCGGACGATCCGGCCTGAAACCCCGAAGCGCTGCAGGGAGTTCTCTTCCCCGGATTGGTTGAGCGCGATTTGCGTCGGCAGCACCAGGCTCTCGAACCCGCCCCAGCTGACGCCGAGCCGGAACAGCTTCAATGCATCCGCGAAATCCGGAATGCTGACGCTGTCATCGAGTTCGACGGAGAGCAGCCCGGATCGTCCGGTCAGTCCCGGTACCGTGTTGGGACCCGGCGACCGCACCTTTCTGACCAGGTGGTGCCTGGAAAGGTGGTCGACAAACCGGTCCGCCGCCGACTGATGCTGCCGCATGCGGGCACCCAGTGTCCTCAGTCCCCGGGTCAGCAGGAAAGCCTCGAACGGTGCGAGTTTGCCGCCGAGCAGGGAGAGCGACAGATCACGGATCTGCCCGATCAGGTCCGCACTGGAAATGACGACACCGGCAACCGTGTCGGAATGGCCCGACAGGTATTTCGACGCCGAATGAAGAACGATATCGATGCCAAGCGTCAGCGGACGCTGAAAGACCGGGGTTGCCCAGGAATTGTCGATCACCGTGAGCGTACCGTGCCGCTGGGCGTGCGCAGCAACGCGCGGCAGGTCCATTGCCTCAAAGACAACCGTGTTCGGGCTCTCAAGATAGGCAAGCCTGACCCCTGCAAGCAGATCCGGATCCGTTTCGAAATCCGCGACCGGGTGATAGGTGATCTCCACCCCGAAAGGTCTCAGCAGGCGCTCAAAGAACCTGTAGGCGTCCGGATAGACATGCTCGACGCAGGCAATGCGGTCACCCGGCCTGACCAGCGCCAGCACCGTGGAGGAAATTGCCGCCATCCCGGACGCGAAACCGACTGCCGCCTCGCCTTCCTCGGCAGCGGCAATCAGGCCCTCGAAGGCCGCAACCGTCGGGTTT
>JBCBUA010000480.1:0-1745 GCA_039818365.1 Pseudomonadota bacterium | reverse complement strand
AGATATTGCAGCTGGTCGACTTCCACCCGGATCCCGGTCTCCTTGGTGAATTCCGGCAGAACCTTCATCACCGCATCAAAATGCGGGTGCGCGGGGAAATTGACCACAAGCGTCTCGCCGGCAAACTCCTCGTAAGGATTGGCAAGCGCGGCCGTTGCGCCAAGCGCAAGACCGGCGACGGCACAGACTGTCGTTTTCAGGTATTTCAGCATTCATTCCTCCCTTAGAAGCAAGGTTCAGATCACCTGATGGCAACCTCTGTTTCGCGGTCGAACATGTGAATGCCCTCCCTGTTGACCGCAAATCTCAGTGTTTCGCCCAGGGCAATGGGCGTTTCGGACTTGAGCTCGACCTCAACCTTCTGGCCGCCGCAATCACACAGGAGAACGGACTGTGCTCCGATGTATTCGGAAACGATCACCTTGAGGTCGATGGATTCATGATCGGGCGCGTCCGGGCTGTAATGCAGATCGGACGGGCGGATGCCGAGGGTGATGGCATTGGACGTCGCGGACGTGACTGCCGACGCCTTTTCTTCCGGCAGAACAAGTTCGAACCCGTTGCCCGTCACGAACGAACGCCCCGACAGATCCTGGACCTCGGCTTCCAGAAAGTTCATCGGTGGCGAGCCGAGGAAACCGGCAACGAATTTGTTGGCAGGCCGCTTGAAGAGTTCTTCCGGGGTGCCCTGCTGCTGGATATATCCGCCATGCATGACAACGATCCTGTCGCCCAGTGTCATGGCCTCGATCTGGTCATGCGTCACGTAGATCATGTTCTTGCGGACTTTCTGGCGCATCAACGCGAGTTCGGCACGCATCTGTCCGCGCAGCTTCGCATCCAGGTTCGACAGGGGTTCGTCAAACAGGAACGTGCCCGCGTCCCGCGTCAGGGCACGCCCCATCGCCACGCGTTGTCTTTGCCCGCCGGACAGTTCGCCCGGTTTCCGGTGCAGAAAATTCGTCAGGCCGAGCATGTCGGCGACCTTGCCGACCTTTTCATCGATTTCCTTTTTCGGGCGCCGCTGCAGCCGCAGGGCAAAGGACATGTTCCGGGCAACGTTCATGTGCGGATAAAGCGCGTAGTCCTGAAATACCATTGCCAGGTCGCGTGCCTTCGGCTCAAGGTTGCTGACCGGTTTGTCGTCAATGAAGATTTCACCGTCGCTGACGGATTCCAGCCCGGCGATCATGCGCAGCGTGGTGGACTTCCCGCATCCGGACGGGCCGACGAGAACGGTGAACTCGTTCTCCTCCATGTCCAGATTGATGCCGTGAAGCACCTCGAAGTTCCCGTATCGCTTGACGAGGTTTTCAAGTCTGATGCGCGGCATTTTTCCTCCCCGGGGCACCTGATGATGGTGCAAGCGCTATGTGACCGGTCACATTCTGAATTTGTTACCGGTCACAGTATCACATATGTTATCGGTAACAAGAGGTTTTTTATTAAATTTTCATCTGGATCCCGGATGCGCGCAGCAATCAGGTGCTTTCGCGGAATTCAACCTCGGCCGGGACGAGGATCTGCTGCGCGGGTGTATCCCGGGATGGGTTGGGAACGAGAAGCTTTTTCAAAAGCTTGCCGGTTTCACTTCCGATACGGACAGGATCGACAACAACGGTCGAGAGCTTCGGCACCGCGAATCGCGAAACTTCAAAATTGCCAAAGCCGGCGACAGCAACGTCATCCGGAACCTTGTATCCTTCCGAGATCAGACGGCTCTGAACACCAAACGCCGCGATGTC
>JBCBUA010000479.1:0-1810 GCA_039818365.1 Pseudomonadota bacterium | reverse complement strand
CCCAGCATCAGCGCAAGAGAGAGACCGTCGTCATTAGCGCCGGCCACGTCGGATGCTTGTTGCAGCAAAATGTCAGCCGCCTGATCAGGCAAAAGCACCGACATCCCATCGAGCTGAGTGACGACATGCTGCGGTTCGGTAAATAGCCCGGCCAATGCAAGAACGGCAGCAATCGCTGGAAACACCGCCAGCAAAGCATAGAACGCCACACCCGCCGAGAGCAGACCAAGCTGTGTCGCGCCAAGACGCCGACACGCACGCCAAATGGTGAGCAGAAAAGACATGCACCGCCTCTAGGCCATTTCCACGTCAGCTTGAAGCGGCTTGCATTTATTTCGCAAAAGCTCCTTTCCGCGCAAGAAAACGAAATTTCCCTGTTGACGCCTATGTATCGTGCGGTAATGTCTCCCGCACTTAAGGAGGCCCCGAATGGGACGCATTGTCGTACTTGTAGGAACATGGCGCATGGGCCGGTAACGGACACCCTGATAGGAACCCATGCGCCCTCGAAACTTCGGGGGCTTTTTTATGCGCGACAGACGAGGAGCAGCGCGATGACAGAACAGCAGATGACCGGGGCCGCGATGGTGGTGAAAGCGCTCAAGGATCAGGGGGTCGAAGTGGTCTTCGGCTATCCCGGCGGGGCCGTGCTTCCGATCTATGACGAGATTTTCCAGCAGAACGAGATCCGTCACGTGCTTGTCCGGCATGAGCAAGGCGCTGTCCATGCGGCTGAAGGCTATGCGCGCTCGACCGGCAAGCCGGGTGTTTGCCTAGTCACCTCCGGTCCTGGCGCGACGAATGCAGTGACTGGTCTGACCGATGCACTGATGGACTCCATTCCGATTGTTGTTCTGACTGGGCAAGTTCCAACCTTCATGATCGGCAATGACGCGTTTCAGGAAGCCGACACGGTGGGCATCACACGCCCTTGCACCAAGCACAACTGGCTGGTGAAAGAAACCGAGCGGCTGTCGCCCGTCATTCACGAAGCCTTTCACGTGGCCATGAATGGTCGGCCCGGCCCGGTTCTGGTGGACATTCCGAAGGACGTGCAATTCGCCTCGGGCACCTATGTCGGCCCCTCTGACGCGCCGACCGGTCGCTATAACCCGCCGAAGAAAGGCAATCCGGATGTGATCGCCGCTTTGGCCGAGGCGATGGAAAATGCAAAGCGCCCGATCATCTATTCCGGCGGCGGCGTCATCAATTCGGGCGATAAAGCCAGCGCCTTGCTGCGTGAATTAGCTGACATGACCGGCTTCCCTGTAACTTCAACTCTGATGGGACTCGGCGCCTACCCCGCCTCCGGTAAGAACTGGATCGGTATGCTAGGCATGCACGGGCTGTATGAAGCCAATCTCGCGATGCATGATTGCGACCTGATGATCAATATCGGCGCACGCTTTGACGACCGGATCACAGGGCGCGTTCAGGATTTCTCGCCGGGCTCGGTCAAAGCGCATATCGACATTGACCCGTCCTCGATCAACAAAGTGATCCGCGTCGACCTGCCGATCATCGGCGATGTGGCAACCGTGCTTGAGCAATTGCTGGACATCTGGAAATCGCGCGGCGCGAAAACCGACCGCGAAGGTGTGACGAACTGGTGGAACCAGATCGAAGAATGGCGGACCGTTGACTGCCTGAAGTTCAAGCAAAGCGGCAAGACGATCAAACCGCAATACGCCCTGGCGCGCCTTGAAGCGCTGACCAAGGACCGCAAGGACCGCTACATTTGCACCGAAGTCGGTCAGCACCAGATGTGGGCGGCGCAATACCTTGGCTTTGACGATCCAAACCGCTGGAT
>JBCBUA010000478.1:0-1827 GCA_039818365.1 Pseudomonadota bacterium | reverse complement strand
GCGTTTGCCATTGCTTGCTCCACATGCCCGGGCTCAGAAAGGCGCGGAGTATAGGCAGAGCGCCCAGCATCGCAACCCCGGAAAGGCGCGGATGCCAACAAAAACACGCGCAGCCGCCGTGAGGCGTTCGACCGCTCCTTGCGGGATTATGCAATGATGTCGGGGAAAAGCTGATCCTCAAGCGCGGTGATGCGGTCCTTGATCAGCAGTTTCTTCTTTTTCAGCCGCTGCAGCTGCAGGACGTCATGGTTCGATGTTGCCGCAAGCGCCTCCACGGCGACGTCAAGGTCCCTGTGTTCCTGACGAAGCTGCGCAAGCTCCATTCGCAAAGCATCCGTGTCCATATGGCCCTCTATTCCCCAACGCCCAGGAATCAAGTCCTAGTCCATTTTGCCGGTCGCGGGCAAGATAGCATCTTTCCCGGGCCGCCAACCTGCCAATGGCACGGATGCGAAGCGGAATGGTTCAACAATTGTCCAATAATTGTTCACAGCGTGATTTGCTCAGCCGGCGAAGTAAAGAGGCGCGATTATCGTGCGATTTTAGACAGTTAATCGACGCGCGTTCTTTAGGGTTTTCTAAGGATAGATGCATGAATGCATATTTTGGCGGCGAAATGGATCAGATATGCGGAATCTGCAATCGACAAGGTCAGATTTCATGTGGCACGATGGTAATGTTGAGCCAACAGACAGGAGGTTTATCCATGTCAATGCAGTCGCATCTCGAAGAACTTGAGCGCCGTCACGCGGAAATGAAGCGCAAAATCGAAGACGCTCTGATGCACCCGAGTACAGACTCACTGGAATTGGCCGACATGAAAAGACAAAAGCTCAAGATCAAGGACGAGATTGAGCGAATAAGGCATGACAAGACCCTTCACTAGACAGTTTATACCTGTTTGAGGAAGGTTTGGATCGCCGCACATTGTGCGGCGATTTTGTTTTATCTCACAATTGTTTCGCCTGCTCGCGCAGGGCAAATTTCTGGATCTTGCCGGTCGAGGTTTTTGGCAACTCGCAAAAGACGACTGTCCTGGGTGCCTTGAAGCCGGCCATATGCTCCCGGCAGAACGCGATCAGATCCGCTTCCGTGATATCCGATCCGGCGGCAAGCTCGACGAAGGCGCAAGGCGTTTCCCCCCACTTTTCGTCAGGCCGGGCGACAACCGCTGCCGCCTGAACGGCCGGGTGCTTGTAGAGCACGTCCTCGACCTCGATGGACGAAATGTTCTCACCACCGGAAATGATGATGTCCTTGGACCGGTCCTTGAGCTGGATATAGCCGTCGGGATGCATGACGCCGAGATCGCCGGAATGAAACCAGCCTCCCTCAAAGGACTTCGCTGTGGCGTCCGGGTTTTTCAGGTAGCCTTTCATGACCACATTGCCCCGGAACATCACCTCACCGAGCGTCGTGCCGTCGGCGGGCACCGGAACAAGCGTTTCAGGGTCGAGCACCTTCAGGTCTTCAAGCGCAACGTAGCGCACGCCCTGGCGGGCCTTTTTCTGGGCCTGTTGCTCCAATGGCAGGGCATCCCAGTCCGACTTCCAGTCATTGACCACCGCCGGACCGTAGACTTCGGTCAGACCGTAGAGATGGGTGACGTTGAAACCAGCCGTCTTCATGGCCGCAAGCACGCTTTCGGGCGGCGGCGCGGCGGCAGTGAAAAACTCAACCTCGCGTTCCAGATCCCGTTTCTGCTCCGGTGCGGCGTTCAACAGTGTCGACATGATGATCGGGGCCCCGCACAGATGCGTGACACTTTCATCGGCGATCAGATCCCACATTGCCTGCGGGCGGACCCAGCGGAGGCAGACATGGGTT
>JBCBUA010000477.1:768-1847 GCA_039818365.1 Pseudomonadota bacterium | reverse complement strand
CCCTACAAGAACCCGAACAACTACGTGAAGTATTCCCAGCGTCTGGCCGAGGCACTGAACGAATCCGAGCCAAACGGTGCTATCTGGGCTAATCAGTTCGACAATGTGGCGAACCGTCAGGCGCACATTGAAACGACAGGACCGGAAATCTGGGACCAGACGGATGGACGCGTCGACGGCTTCATTTGTGCCTGCGGATCCGGTGGAACACTTGCGGGCGTGGCCACGGCACTCCAATCGAAGGGGGTGAAAATTGGCCTAGCGGATCCCGGCGGATCGGCACTGTTCGGCTATTATGCGGATGGCGCGCTGAAGGCAGAAGGCACCTCGATCTCGGAAGGGATTGGCCAGGGTCGGATCACCGCCAACTTGGCCGACCTGAGAACAGACTTCGCTTATCGGATCACGGATGACGAAGCCCTGCCCCTGATCTACGATCTCCTCGCCGAAGAAGGGCTTTGCATGGGCGGCTCCACCGCGATCAACATGGCTGGCGCCGTCCGCATGGCGACCGACCTTGGTCCGGGCAAGACCATCGTCACGATCCTGTGTGACTATGGCACGCGCTATCAGTCCAAGGTCTACAACCCCGGCTTTCTTCGCGAGAAAGGGTTGCCTGTGCCCGCCTGGCTCGACCGCATGCCGCGCCCCATGCCCAACGTTTTCGAAGACGCGTAAAGCCTTAGGGTCAGGACTCATAGCCAATATATGACGGTTGCCGCGAGAGCGATGGCTGAGAGGAAGACCTTCGGACAGCGGTCGTATCGTGTTGCTACGCGCCGCCAATCCTTGAGCCTGCCGAACATGATTTCGATCCTGTTGCGCCGTTTGTAGCGGCGCTTGTCGTATTTGACGGTTTTCTTCCGTTGCTTCCGACCAGGGATGCAGGCGCGTATCCCTTTGTCTTTCAACGCTTCCCGGAACCAGTCGGCATCATATCCGCGGTCCCCGAGCAGCCAGTCGACATCCGGCAGACTACTCAGTAATGCTCGTGCGCCGATGTAATCGCTAACCTGGCCCGCCGTGACGAACAGGTTCAGGGGCCGGCCTTCGCTGTCGCAGATGGCGTGCAGCTTGGC
>JBCBUA010000477.1:0-759 GCA_039818365.1 Pseudomonadota bacterium | reverse complement strand
GTAATCGCTAACCTGGCCCGCCGTGACGAACAGGTTCAGGGGCCGGCCTTCGCTGTCGCAGATGGCGTGCAGCTTGGCACCTCTCGGTGACTGTGCCAGTCACCTGCCGGTCAATGGTTCATTCCGCCCTTGGTGCGGCCGATCAGGCGTCCACGCCCCCCTTTTTCAAGCCCATGCTGGTCGCTGTTCGGTGGGCCTTCAGGTAAGTGGCGTCGATCATTAAAGTCTTCTTTTCGCCGTGCTCGGCGGCCAGACCGGCCATCATCCGGGCGAAGACCCCCTTGTCACTCCACCGTTTCCAACGGTTGTACAGCGTCTTGTGCGGCCCATAGGCAACAGGGGCATCGCGCCACCGTAAGCCATTGCGATTGATGAAGATAATTCCGCTCAATACACGTCGATCATCAACGCGAGGTTTGCCGTGGGACTTCGGGAAGTAGGGTTCCAGACGCGCCATCTGTGCGTCCGTAAGCCAGAAAAGATCAGACATATTCACCGCTCGTTTTCGAACCGTGAATCACGCCCCTACGTGGAAATCAATGGGTCCTGACCCTAGAGGCATCTGGATTGGCCCTGCGCGGCACCTCAATCCGGGTCGTAGCGGAAGTAGGCCGCCACCACGCCGTGGTCGCTTGTGGCCTTGTTGTCGTCCTCGACGTGGTCGTTCCAGATGCGCATACGCTCGAACGACCAGATGCGGTTGCGGGAGTGGTCGTAGAATTGTTCCGAAACCATCACATGATCAAGCGTCTCTAGAAC
>JBCBUA010000476.1:0-1868 GCA_039818365.1 Pseudomonadota bacterium | reverse complement strand
CCGCTGATCCGATTTGGAGCCAAAACATTGATTTTCAAAGCCGCCTCCACAAAGACTTCATACTCTTACAAAACAGGTGCGAGGCTTTTGTCCTTCAGCACCGCACTTGTCCTCCTGTCCGGGACCGCCCTGGCACAGGATACGGGCAAGGCTGCGTTTGAAGCATATGTCGAAGGATTGAAAAATCTGGGGCTCGAGTTTGAAAACGGCTCCGTCGATTATGACGAAGGCAGCGATACGCTGACGCTGACGGACAGCAAACTCACCTTCAGCGGTGTGCTCAAGGATATCCCCGTCGAGGAAACCAACATCACGGGCAATGACGGGGCGACCCCGATCGATCCCTCCAAGCTTGAGGACATCAGCTATTCGATCTCCTTCAACTCGCCGTTGGTCACGATCACAGGGCTGACGCATGACAACAGCAACTTCACATCGGACAGCTGGGTTTACGCGGACAACTCGCAGCTCCTGATCGAGGGTGCGCGCGAGAGCAGGGGCCGCCTCAAGGTCGATGGCCGGATGTCAGGCATCTCGGCGACCAACTACGCGTTCGTCCTCCCGGACGCGCCGGCCGATGACCCGGCCAAGCGGGTGAGCAGCTGGCTCCCGTTCGTCAAGGCGACGCTCCTGACTTCCTATGACGAAGTCAAGGTCGACAGCACCGGTGTGACCATCGAGGCGTATGCGATGGCAGACGGCAAGGAGGTCGAGGTGCTCACGGGCACCATCCAGATGGATGGATATCTCATGGCCGGCGCCCGGGACGGACGGGTCGCGGAATATTCGATCGACCAGATGACGCAGGATCTCAGGACGCTTGAACCGGCCTCGGGACAGATGCTTGCACAGACAACCAGCCAGGGAAAAACGATCTACAGCGACATCGACATCAAGAGCATGATCGATCTTTTTGACCCGTCCGTTGCCGAAACCGGCGAGGAAAAGACACTGATCGGGTCCGGCTCCGCTGTCGACTACAAATCCAGCCAGGAAATTGCCGAGGGCGTTGCGCTCAAGATCGAGGCCGAAAAGGCGACGCTCGACAAGGTCACGATCGTCAAGCGCGACAACACTGTTCTTTCCCTGCTCGATCAGGCCTTCAACAAGCAGGCCCCGAGCCCGGAGGAGCTGATCGTCAACGTCTTCCAGTTCTACCGGTCCTTTGCGTTTGCCGATGCACGTATCAGCGGTGTTTCCGTGATCTTTCCGCTTGGCCCGGGCCTGGAGTCCGCAATCAAGATCAAGGAAATGGCGATGACCGATATCGGCGCGAACGGTATCGGCGAAATGATGCTGGTCGGTCTGGACGCGCCGAACTTGCCGGAAGGCATTTCCGCGAAGCTGGACTGGGCCGCCATTGGCGACATCGAGTTCGCCGAGTATGCCCCGATGGAAGACATCATCGGAAAACTGGTATCCGACCCGACCTATGGCGAAAACAACCCGTTGGAGGTCGCCCGGGCCTTCATGCCAAGGTCGCTTGCCTATGAACTTGAAGGCCTTGAGGTCAACGTTCCCGACGTCGGTTTGACCGCGCTCGGCAAGCTCGAAACGACGCTGTCGACCACCGTCCCGCCCATTCCGACCAGCCTTTATTCCAAGACCGACGGCCTGCGCATTCCGGTCAAGGCGGTTCAGGACCCGCAGGCACAGGCCCTGTTCCAGGGTCTTGGACTGGAAACGATCGTCTGGTCCGACGAAGCGCGTCTCTACTGGGATGAAGCGACAAAAGACCTGCGTCTGGAACGCCTGATGATCGATATTGAAGGCGTTGGCCGCGCAGAGGCGTCCCTCCGGTTCGCCAACGTTCCCAAGGCCCTGTTTGAAGATCCGGAAGGCCAGGGCCAGCTCGCCGCGATCTCGGC
>JBCBUA010000475.1:0-1890 GCA_039818365.1 Pseudomonadota bacterium | reverse complement strand
GACGGCCAGCTGACACCCGGCGCGATCTACGAACTCGGCGGACCGGAACACAAGAGCTTCCGCGCGTGCCTGGAAGAGATGCTGGACATCACCCGCAGGTCGCGTTTCCTTTTGCCGATCCCCTTCCCGGTCGCCTCCGCCATGGGCAAGGTCATGCAGATGCTGCCCGGGGCCCCGCTCACGGCGGATCAGGTGGAACTCCTGAAGACGGACAATGTCGTCTCGGAGGCTGCCATCAAGGACGGACGCACGCTGGAGGGTATCGGCATCGAGCCCGCAACGCTGGCCAGCATCCTGCCGACCTATCTGGAACGGTTCCGCCAGCACGGGCAGTACGACGCGCACAAGCCGATTTGAGCCGCGACGCAGCTCGGGCCAGTCTGAGCTGGATAGTCACCGGCTGTCACAGAAAATCCCCGAGGCGGGCTCAAACCCGCCTTTTTCAATGGTCGTGACGGCTGTTAGCCGGTCTGTCGCCGCGGGACAAGGTGGGCTCAGAGAGCCGTTGCGCAACGCTACCGTCTTCAGAAAGCTTCAGTTTTGTTGAAAATGGTTCTAGGCTTTCTCCCGACAGGAGGGGGCCATGTCACCCATTGCCAAGATCACCATGGTGTTTGTCGTATTCGTTGACCTTCTGGGTCAGGGGCTCGTGTTTCCGATCATCAACGGCCTGATCATGGAACCGAGCACGTCGATCCTCGCCAAGGACACTTCGACAGCGGCCCGCCACTTCAATTACGGGCTCATCATCGGCATCTTTTTCATCTGCTGGTTCTTCGGCGCGCCCTATATTTCCAAACTGTCGGACCAGATCGGGCGCAAGAACGCCATCCTGATCTGCCTGTTCGGCGCCTTCGCCGGCTATGCGCTCACCATCGTCGCGCTCTACGCCAACAGCTTTCTTCTGCTCATTCTCGGGCGCGCAATCACCGGGCTGACCGCCGGCAACCAGCCGATCGCCCAGGCCGCCATGGTCGACG
Organism: Pseudomonadota bacterium; assembly: GCA_039818365.1. Classification (GTDB taxonomy): domain Bacteria; phylum Pseudomonadota; class Alphaproteobacteria; order Rhizobiales; family Stappiaceae; genus Roseibium. The sequence continues at coordinate 910 of JBCBUA010000475.1, read as the reverse complement.
GCAGCACCGATGACGAAGACCTTTCCAGAAACATGGGCTACATCATGCTCGGCATCAGTTTCGGTCTCGTCGGCGGCCCGCTGATCGGCGGCTTCCTGTCCGATCCGATACTGATCGGGAGCCTTGCCAGCATCAAACTGCCCTTCTTTGCCAGTCTTGTCCTCGTTGCGATCGCCGTCTTTCTGGTTGTCTTCTTTTACAAGGAGGACCCGGCAGAGCGGGAAGACTTTGCGCTGCGTCCGGCGGAGATTTTCGAAACGCTCTGGCGGATCAAGGACTTTCCGCTCGTCATCCGGCTGACGATCGTACTGTTCTTCTTCCATCTGGCGAACGTGACGTTTTACGTCTTTGTCGACAACTACCTGACCAGCCGGTTCGGTTACGGCGTTTTGGGCAGCAGCTTCGCGATGATGACCATCGGGGCGGCCATCGCGATATCGAGCACGTTCTTCGTCGTGCCCGTGCAGAAAAGGTTCACGAAAGAGCGCATCCTTGCGGCGAATTTCATCGTCTGGATCCTGGCGACATGCCTGTTCATCCTGTCGCCGGACGGCCCGCTGACCTATGTGCCGATCTTCTGCTTCTTTTTCATTTTCGGCATCGCCTATCCGACATTGCTGTCGATCTTTTCGGCCTCGGTCGGCCCGGAGGAACAGGGATGGGTGATGGGCATGACGATTGCGGTCTTTACGTTCAATGCGGGCGCGATGTCGCTGATCGGGGGGGAACTGATCGGGATCAACCTCGATCTGCCGTTCTACATCGTGATCGGGTGCGCCCTGACCGCGCTGGTGGTGATGTTCCTGTTGTGGAACAAGCCGGAGGTGAAAACGCTCCTGCGAAAGACCGGCGACTGACTGTCTCGAGCCAGCCGCCGGCCGGTCTTATCTCCAGAAATCCGCGCCGTAGC
>JBCBUA010000474.1:0-1900 GCA_039818365.1 Pseudomonadota bacterium | reverse complement strand
TTGAAATCGATACCCGCTCCGACGGTCAGGAAGAACAGGCCAAGCAGCAATCCCTTGAAGGGTTCGATATCGCTTTCCAGTTCATGCCGGTAATCGCTGTCGGAGAGCACAACGCCGGCAAGGAAAGTTCCGAGGGCCGGAGACAGGCCGACGAAATCCATCAGGAGCGCGATCCCGATCACGAGCAGGAGCGCGGTCGCGGTAAAGATTTCGCGCAGATGCGCCTCCGCAATGAACCGGAATACCGGCCTCAGCAGATGTCGGCCGGCGACGATGATCGCAATGATCACGGCAATGATCACCAGCGCCTGGGCCCAACCGGGCAACGCCGCAAGCGCCTCGCCGCCATGTGCCCCGCCGCCTTCATGTCCGCCGTGACCGTGCCCATCGGAGTGCGCCGCGCCGCCACCGGCAGCGTGACCGACCGCGAGGAGCGGCAGGATCGCCAGCATCGGTATGACGGCGATGTCCTGGGTCAGCAGCACGGAAAACGAACTCTGTCCACCCTGCGTTTTGAGCCAGCCCTTTTCATTGAGCGTTTGAAGCACGATTGCGGTGGAGGACAGCGCGAGGATCATGCCAAGCGCAAGGGCCGCCTGCCAGGCAAGGCCGAAGGCAAGTGCGATCCCGGCAAAGACGGCGGTGGTCCCGACAACCTGCAATCCGCCAAGGCCGATCAGCTGCTTGCGCATCTTCCACAGGACGGCGGGCTGGAGTTCCAGACCGACCAGGAACAGCATCATCACCACGCCGAACTCTGCAAAGTGCTGGACTTCGGTTGTCTCTGAGCCGACGATCCCCAGAACCGGCCCGATGACGACACCGGCAATCAGATATCCAAGAACCGAGCCGAGGCCGAGCCGGTTGGCGATCGGCACGGCGATCACGGCCGCACAAAGATAGACAAAAGCGTCGCTGAGAAGCTCCATCAGACAGGCTCCCCCTTGAGAATGAAATCATAAAGGTCTTCGGTCAGCACATCGGCCCTTGCCGCCTTGTCAAGATCGAGTCGCTCGGCCACGAGTGCTTTCAGCAAGTCGTCATAAGCGTTGCGATGCACGTCGAGACGGCCCTCTTCCACCGCGCGTCCGGCACCGAAAAGAACAAAGGGCGCGAGATATGTCATCCGGCAGAGATCGGCGGTCTTTTCAAACGGGGCCAGCAGGCTGCGCAGATCGGCATGGTTCATGCCCTCTTCGGAATAGGCCGCCGACTTGGCGCCCGTCGTTACCGCGTTCAAAAAGACCTTGTCATCCAGTGCATGCCCGTGCTGACCGTAGGCAAATCCGTATTCCAGGACGAGATCCTGCCATTCCTTCATGATCGAGGGCGCGGAATACCAGTAGAGCGGGTGCTGGAAAACGACGACATCATGCTCGGTGAGCTGCGCCTGCTCGGCATCGACATCGATGTTGAAATCCGGATAGCGCGCATAAAGATCAACGGCCGTAACGCCCTGGACGGCGTTTGCCGTCTCGAACATCGGGTAGTTGACCTCTGACCTGTCCGGTCTCGGATGTGCAAATAATACCAGTACCTTGGCCAAGAGTTCCCCCGTCCGCCCAAATGAGACCAGGCGGCATCGCCGCCCGGTGAAAAAAACCTGTCCTCGCAGCGCAGAAGACCGCACGGTCTCTGTCACGCGGTGAGGTCTGACAGTTCGCCCGCTCCGACACCGTCCAAGCGCTTCACGCTGCTCGAGCCCGCCCTCTTCGGGAGAGGTTACGCGTCCTTCACGTCACTGGCAAAACGGGCTGCGTTTTCCTTCAGGAATTCGCTCTCGTCCGCCTGTCCCCAGAAGGCCGGCTGGGCCTTTGGTATCGTCAGCGCTTTTTGAACCGCCGGGCGGGCATCGATGCGCTCGAACCATGCCTTGAGGTGATCAAGCCCGTCTACCGAC
>JBCBUA010000473.1:0-1913 GCA_039818365.1 Pseudomonadota bacterium | reverse complement strand
CCGACGCCAGACGGTCGCGTTACCGCGTTCCCTTGCCGCTCCGGCCGTTCTTGATGACCCTGCGTGATCGGCTCGCGCGACCGCCTGTTCTACTGTGCCGAATCGAAGACTCCCGTGCCCCGGTTCAGCGTGCCGGCCAGATCGACCTGGTTGGTGCCGACGGAAAAACAACCGACGGCGACAAGGCTCCTGGCGGCTTCCAGAACCTCCTCTGTGACCTGTGTCCGCGACCGGATGCCAAGGATCTGCACGTCCTGCATCTTCTCGATCAGGGCATCCTTTTCGAGTGCTCCGGGCAGCACTTCCACGTTGGTGTAGCCTGCCTTTTCAACAACGGCGCGGGCAGTCGGTGAAATCCCTTCCAGCAACAGCCAGCGGATTTGGTTTTTCGGCCGGGACAGACCGTGGATCATGGGCTTGAAGCCTTTTTTTGAATTCGGGATGCTAACAGCGCCTGAGAGGCGGGAAGCGCCGGTGTCGTATACGCGCTGATCCGTGTCGCGTCTAGGGTCAGAACTCCTTCATATGGTTGAAGTGGCGCAGCAAACGGCGATGAGCTGCAAGGAAAGGCGCGACAAGCGGGCTTCCTGCCCGGTTGAGCGGTTTGACGTTGCGGATCGAAGCCGTTTTTGCGTCCTGGAGGGATAGGGTGAATTTGCCCGGCAACATCGTTGCAAATCCTTGGAAACCGGACGGTTTCCTGCAGCTTTGCGCCTCGTATCCGAACAAATTCATCCCTACCAATTCATCCAAATGAAGGAGGCCTGACCCTAGGCTGCGGCGGTTCGGAATTTGTCTGTTTCGGCCATCCTGCACAGACTGTTTGCCCCGGCCGTCGCATTGTTGCGTGCAGGGCACAAATCGACCGTCTTTGTTCCTGTTCAAATGAGCTCAGACCAGTGTCTTCAACCTGTCTGCGACAGCCTCGATGGTTGCATCGTCGTAGCCGAGCCGCAGGTCGGTTTTCATGAAGTCTTTCAGCGCCGCGACGTCCCGGATCTGCCACTCGCGGCTTTCGCCGTTCTCGACACATCGGGCGCGCCCGTTCAGAAAACTGAAGAAACCTGCCTCCGTAAGCCGGTAGAATTTCAGGTTGCCGGCAAAGGACTGCATCGGCGAGAGGGCGCATACGAAGTTGGCTGCCTCGATGTCATCGGTCCGCACCTCGACGCGGTCGAAGCCGTAGAGCGGGAACCAGCCTGCAGCCGTCTTGCGCTCAAGAACATGTTCCCCGGAAGGATCTTCAAAGCGGATGCGGTAGACCTGATCCCTGATCGGCTGTTCCAGGTCTGGCGTGATTTTCACGGGCTCGGCCGGGGCCTGACCGCCAAATCCGGCATCGACCAGCCATTCGGTTCCGTCAAGCGGAGCCACGAAGGCAAGATGCGTTCTGGCACCGCCGCGGGCTTCGCCCATACGCACCCGTGCCAGCACCCGGCGGTTTGTGAAACCGAGTGCATCGAGAGCCAGGCCAAGCAGGGTGTTCACCTCGAAACAATATCCGCCGCACTTCGCCAGCACGAGCTTCTGCCACAGGCTTTCAGGATCAAGGTCTGGTACTTGTCCTGAAAAGGGCAGGACGTTCTCAAACGGAATGGCGCTGATCTGCGCCGTCTGCAGCCGCTTCAGCCCGCCCAAGTCCGCCGGGCAGCTTTCAAGTCCGATGCGGTCGAGATAGGTGGCAAGATCAAACGGCATGACGGTGTCCGGGCAAGTGAAAAGGCTCGTCCGATGTAAGACGCCGACCGGCGAACGTAAAGAGGGGCGGTCGCCAATGACTGTTTCGCGCCGGGGCAGTTCCCTGGTCCCGGATCAGGTCCGGGACAGCGCTCCGCGCGCGACCATGCACACACAACTCAAAAACGAAGCCATGAGGGCGAACCCGCAAACAGGGATAACGACACAAACTGAAG
>JBCBUA010000472.1:0-1925 GCA_039818365.1 Pseudomonadota bacterium | reverse complement strand
AGACCGTCGACATTCCCGAGACGATCCACTGCCTCAAGTGGCATGCGGAGGCGATCGACAAGATCTACGACCAGGTCTCGCCTGCGTCAGACGATCATATCGCCATGATCGTGCGCGAACCGGTCGGGGTTGTCGGGCTGGTGCTGCCCTGGAACTTTCCGCTTCTGATGCTTGCCTGGAAAATAGGCCCTGCCCTGGCGGCGGGGTGTTCGGTAATCGTGAAACCGGCGGAAGAAACCTCGCTTACCGCGCTGCGCGTCGCCGAACTTGCGGTGGAAGCCGGCATACCGCGCGGTGTCCTCAACGTCGTTCCGGGCACCGGCCCGGAAGTCGGCGAACCGCTTGGCCGGCACATGGATGTGGACATGGTCTCATTCACCGGATCGACAGAGACCGGACGGCGGTTTCTTCGCTATGCGGCCGACAGCAACCTGAAGGAAGTCGTTCTGGAAATGGGCGGCAAGAACCCCAGCGTCGTGTTGAAGGACGCGGAAAATCTCGACCGCGTCGCGGCGCATGTCGTCAATGGCGCGTTCTGGAACATGGGCGAGAACTGCTCGGCGAGTTCACGGCTGATCGTCGAGGAAGACGTGAAGGACGCGCTTCTGGAACGCGTCTTCGCTCATGCGCGGGAGTGGACCATGGGAGATCCGCTCGATCCCGAGCACCGCGTCGGTGCCCTTGTCTCGTCTGCGCATTTCGGCAAGGTGTCGTCCTATCTGGATACGGGCGCGACCGTGCTGATGGGCGGCAAGACGCAGGACAATGCCTTTATCGAACCGACGATCCTGGAAGCCCCGGCCGGGTCCAGCGTTGCACGGGAAGAGATTTTCGGACCGGTTCTGAACGTCATGACGGTCTCCGGTTTCGATGAAGCCATCGACCTGGCCAATTCCACCGAGTACGGCCTGGCGGCCTCCATCTTCACCGCCAACACGAAGAAGGCGCTTCGCGGCGCGCGCGCTATTCGCGCCGGCACGGTGACGGTCAACTGTTTTGGTGAAGGCGACATCGCAACGCCCTTCGGCGGCTACAAGCAGTCCGGCTTCGGCGGCCGCGACAACAGCCTCGCCGCCCATGACCAGTATACGCAGCTCAAGACGATCTGGCTCGATCTCTCCGACGACGGAGACGAGGCCGTCGGATGACGGCAATCCGGTCCGCCAGCAGACTTCCGGATCTGGCCGGTCCTGCCGCCTGGAACCGTATCCTGGCGGACCAGCCCGCGCCGCAGGAACTGCCCGGTCCCACAACCGCGGATGTCACGATCGTGGGGGCGGGATTTGCGGGCCTGTCGGCAGCCCGGCGCCTTCTGGAAATCGACCCCAAGGTGCGCGTCGTGGTTCTCGACGCCTGCCGGATCGCGGAGAGCTCGGCCGGGCGCAACTCCGGTTTCATGATCGACCTGCCGCATGAACTCAATTCCGAAGACTATGCCGGCGCAGGCGACGATCAGGCAATGACCGGCCTCAACCGCAAGGCCATCGATTTCGCCGGCAAGGCAGTCGAGGCGTTCGGGATCGATCCGGGCTTCTTCGACCGGGCGGGCAAGATCAACGGTGCGGTCAGCGGCAAGGCGATCCAGCACAATGAAAGCTACGCAAAACATCTTGCCGGCCTCGGAGAAGCCTTCGAGATGCTGGACGAAAAGCAGATGTCGGAAATCACGGGAAGCCGGCACTATCTGTCCGGCCTCTACACGCCCGGAACCGTGATGCTGCAGCCTGCCGGTTACATTCGCGGACTGGCGCGCGGATTGCGGCAGGCGGGGGTTCGCATCTTCGAGAACAGTCCCGTGACGCGGTTCGAGCGCGATGGGACTGCCTGGAAAGCCGTCACGCCCAAAGGGCATGTCGCGACGCAGAAGATCATTCTCACCGTCAACGGGCATCTGGAGAGCTTCGGCTATGAACAGGACCGCCTGA
>JBCBUA010000471.1:0-1946 GCA_039818365.1 Pseudomonadota bacterium | reverse complement strand
TTCTTGCTCATGACGCGGGGTTTAGCGCTTCCTTGGAAAAATGAAAAGCACATGCAGACGAGATCAGCGGCGAAACGCCCGCTTTGCCACCTCGTGAAAGGCCTTGGTCTTGCGGCCGGACCGGCTTTCGGCCGCGAAGACGAACCACACGGGTGCTTCCGGCGCATGCAGGCAACCTGGCAGAACTTCGACCAGGGCGCCGCTCTCCAGTTCTTCCTTGACGGCCATGCGCGATTTCACGGCGATGCCAAGTCCCTCCACCGCCCCGGCTGTCAGCATGTCCGAATTCGACACCGCGATGCTTCTGCTGACCCTGAACGGACGCTTGCGTCCCTTCGCATCATTCATATCAAAACGGGTCTGCCAGGGAAGACACACCCACGGGCAGTCCCTCAGATCGTCCACGGTTTCCGGTTCGCCATAGCTTTTCAACAAGGACGGCGACGCGCAGATGATCCTGTCATTGTCGCTCAGTTTTTGAGCCACGAGTGCACTGTCTGCGAGTTGTCCGACGCGGATCGCGCAGTCCTGTGCCTCCTCGACCAGCGGCACGAAACGGTCCACCGCCAGGAATTCGATCGTGAGATCAGGATTGGCCCGCCGGAACTCACCCAGAACAGGCATGATGAACCGGGACAGGATCCACGGCGACAGCGTCACACGCAAATGCCCCCGCAGGCGGGCCGTGCCGCTGCCGACCTCCATTTCCGCCTGCTGCAGATCATCGAGAATGACATCGACGCGCTCCAGGAAGACCTGTCCCTCGTCCGTCAGCCGGAACGTGCGGCTGTTGCGGTGAAACAGGGTGACGCCGAGCGCCTGTTCCAGCTTCGCAATCCTGTGGCTGGTGGTCGCCGTCGATATCCCGAGCTGGCTGGCCGAGGAGGTAATGCCACTGTTTCTGGCGACAGTGACGAAGGTTTGCAGGTCTACGATGCTGTACATTCGATTTTTTCTAACGCTGCTTTTGAAATTCAGGGAGTTCTGTTCGAAATCTAGAACAATTAAACCCTCTCCATCAACATATGGAGGAGCCCATGAAACGCTTTTTGGCAGCCGCCGGTCTCAGCGCCGCCCTGATCTTCCCGGCCGCTGCGGATGGTATCGAAACCTATCTCGACTTCGACAAATCCATGCCCCCGGGCAACCTGGCCATCGGCCCGGATGGCCGCATGTTCATGTCCGTTCATGAATTCTACGGTCCGGAACTGCGGGTCGTTGAAGTGATGAAGGACGGCTCGACGAAGCCCTATCCGAGCGAGGCCTGGGCGCGTGCGCCGCAGGATGACGGCGATGGCCTGAAAGGCGTGCTCGGTTTGCGCGCCGACCGGGATGGCATCCTGTGGATGCTGGACGGTCAGGGCGAGAACCAGACCGGCCGCATCGTCGGCTGGAACACGAAAACCGAGCAGTTGCACGCGATCCACTATATTGGTGCTCCCGTTGCCCGGCCAACGTCGTTTCTGAACGACCTCGCCGTCGACCGCGATCACGAGGCGATCTACATCTCCGACACGGGCGACGGTGCAAATTCGGCCCTGATCGTTGTCGATCTGGAAACCGGCCGGTCGCGCCGCGTTCTGGAAGGCTCGAAATTCACCACTCCGGAAGACACGCCCATGGTGATCGACGGGCGCGAGATCCTGCTCGGCGGCAATCCGGCGAAAATAGGAGTGAACCCGATCACGGTCGATCCGACCAACACCTGGGTCTATTTCGCCCCGATGACGGCCAGCGCCATGTACCGGGTCCGCACCGCCGATCTTCTGAATGAAGACCTCACCGACGAGGATCTGGCCGAGCGCGTCGAGCGCTACGGCGACAAGCCAATCTCCGACGGTTCGACGGTCGACACGGGCGGCAATGTCTACATCACGGCAATGACCGACAATGCAATTGGTGTCACCAGGCCTGACGGCAGCTACGAGGTCCTGTTCCAGTCCGAT
>JBCBUA010000470.1:0-1951 GCA_039818365.1 Pseudomonadota bacterium | reverse complement strand
GGATGATCCGGTGCTGGTCGCCGGAGGCGGACAGCGGGTTGGGGATCGGCCCCTGTTCGAGCAGCGTGACATTGATGCCGCGTTTGGTGAGCGCCCAGGCGGTGGAAAGGCCGGAGATACCGGCTCCGACAACAACGATTGTCATGGAAAAAATCCTGCAGTTTGATCCCGCAGATTACTCGGCGCAACCGTGATAGCAAGGGATCATTTGCCGCTTTGTCTGCATACCGGTCATGCGCGTGTGAGCGCCTTGATTCACTTGTTTAAGCCGCTCACAAAGCACATGAACTGGCGAGGTCTCTTCACGCCGCACTTCAAGTTCTTGCAACGAAACTTATCTATTCAGAACAGAAGCTTAGCAGGAAAATCGGAATCTGTTCCGCAACTCGCTCTAATCCCCCAGAGGCTGCGGCCCCGTGCGCCCGTGATAGGCTGTCAGCGAGGCCCGGATGCGGCGCAGGTTCTCCGTCGTGTGGTCGGATCTCAGCTGGGCGACCGCCATGGCAAGCGCGTCGATGATGACCAGATAGGCATAGCGCGACGCCGTTGGTTTGTAGATGTCGGGATCTTCGGGCAGATCGATCTGCAAGGCGCAATCGACGGCGCGCGCGAGCGTGCTTCCCGACTTCGTAATCGCAAGTGTCACTGCCCCGTACCCTGCCGCGATTTCTGCGGCACTCACGATTTCGTCTGCCTCGCCGCTGGAGGAAATCAGCAGGATGACATCCGACTTGGACAGGGTCGCCGCGCGCATCTGCAGGAGATAGCTGTCAGAAACCGCCACCGTCGGCACACCGAGCCGGAACAGCCTGTTGGACGCCTCCTGCGCCAGCATGGATGAGCCGCCGCCGACCCCTCCCACAAGCACGGTGCGTGCGCCTGCGATGTGGTTTTTCGCGGCCTCGAACACATCCCCGTCCAGCTGTTTGCGCATGACATTCAAGGACGCGGAGAGCGCTCCGATGACCTGGTCGAGAAAGCCGGACGTCGTCTCCGATTCCGGCCGGTCACCGACGTCGAGATATTGCAGGCTGACGGCCAGGTTCTGCGCTAGCCGGATCTTGAATTCCCGAAAACCGTCGCACCCCATCGTCCGGCAGAACCGCACCACCGTCGGTGTGCTGACGTCACACGCCTTTGCCACCTCGGCAATGGTCATGGCGCTGATCCGTTCCAGGTTGGCCGAGACGAAATCGGCCACCTTCTGTTCCCGCGCCGAAAGCTGACCCTCGGATTTCTTCAGATTGGAAATCACGTCGACAGCCGCGTGTCCCAATCCCTCGTCTATTTTCAATCGTGCCTGCATGGTACCTCGCCCACAATATGTAACTCGGTTACAAAATTTGGTCAATAAACACATCGATTTAGGGTAACGGGGTCTTATTTTTGTAATTTAGTGACAAATTTTCCTTGACTCACAGCACATTCCCGCGAAATTATCTAACGGAGTTTCAAGCTGGAGGGGCAAACTTGAAAATCCTGGCAGACAGAATCGGCGCAACACTGAACCGGCTGATCGAAGCGGTCGTCGCAGTTCTGATGCTGGCGCTTGTCATTGATGTCTGGATCGGTGTCATTGACCGTTACTGGTTTCACTGGCAGCTGCCCTGGCCGGAAACGCTCGCCCGCTACCTGATGATCTGGGCGGCTCTGCTTGCTGTCTCGTCCGGCATCGCCCGCCGCGAGCATATCGGCCTGACATCCTTCCTGATGAAACTGCCCCTTCCCGTTCGCCGCGGCGTGCTCATCGTGATCGACCTGCTGGCGATCGCTTTGTTTGCCTATGTGCTCTGGTTCGGCGTCGGCTTTGCGCAAAGCGGCGCCTCCCGGCAGGCCATGATCTTCGGCGCAACGCTGGAACCGTTTTTCTGGGCCGTGCCCGCCTCCGCCTTCCTTGCAATCGTCCAGCTTGTCCTGGTTCTGCTTCGCGACCAGGGCCTTCAGCTCGACG
>JBCBUA010000469.1:0-2024 GCA_039818365.1 Pseudomonadota bacterium | reverse complement strand
GTGTGGCGCGATTGTCCTGACAAGCGGGACGTTCCTGCGCGGCCTGATCCATATTGGAGACAGGAAGATCCCCGCAGGCCGCTCCGGCGAAGCCCCTGCGATGGGTCTGTCGGTTTCGCTGGAGGAAATCGGATTTGAGCTTGGGCGGTTGAAAACCGGAACACCGGCGCGCCTGGATGGCCGAACCATTCACTGGGAGAGGCTGGACGAACAGCCGGGCGATGATGAACCGGTCCCGTTTTCAACCCTCACGGAGAAGATTGAAACACCCCAAATCCCGTGCCACATCACACGCACCACGCCTGAGACGCACAAGATCATCCAGGACAATCTTTCCCGCTCGGCCATGTATTCGGGCGAGATCAAGGGCCGTGGTCCGCGCTATTGTCCATCGATTGAGGACAAGATCGTCCGCTTTGGCGAACGGGACGGGCACCAGGTTTTCCTCGAGCCCGAAGGTCTCGATGATCACACTGTCTATCCGAACGGGATTTCGACGTCGCTTCCGGAAGACGTTCAGCTTGCGTTCCTGAAGACGATACCCGGTCTAGAAGACGTCGAGGTTATCCAGCCGGGCTATGCGATCGAATACGATCACGTGGATCCGCGGGAGCTTCGTCCGACGCTTGAGGCGAAGCGGTGCGATGGGCTGTATCTCGCCGGTCAGATCAACGGGACGACCGGTTACGAAGAGGCGGGTGCGCAGGGCCTGATCGCCGGTCTCAATGCCGCCTTCAGGTCCTCCGGGAAAGAGCCTTTCGTGGTGGACCGGTCTCAGGGCTATATCGGTGTCATGATCGATGATCTCGTAACGAGAGGGATCACCGAGCCCTATCGCATGTTCACATCAAGGGCCGAGTACCGGTTGTCGCTGCGCGCCGACAATGCCGACCAGAGACTGACCCCGCTCGGTATCGAACGGGGTATCGTTTCACAGAAGCGGCGCAACGCCTTTGACGCAAAGATGGACCGGATCGCGGCGGCGCGGGATCTGCTTAAGGCGCTTACGGTGACGCCGTCCGAGGCGCAGAAAAAGGGCCTTCCGGTGAACCAGGACGGCATTCGCCGGTCCGCGTTTGATCTCCTGTCCTATCCAAACGTGAGCTACGAGATGCTGACCAGGCTCTGGCCGGAGCTTGAGGAGATCGATCCTTCCGTTGTCGAGCAGGTTGCCACGGATGCACTTTACGCGGTTTACCTTGACAGGCAGCTGGCGGATATTGATGCGCTCAAGCGCGACGAAGCCTTGAAAATCCCGGATGGTTTCGACTACGAAGCGATCGTTGGTCTGTCCAATGAGGTGAAGCAAAAACTTGTCGATCTGCGCCCGGCAACGCTTGGGCAGGCGTCCCGCATGGACGGGATAACACCGGCAGCGCTCACGCTTATCCTGTCGCACCTGAAGCGGCAGAGCCAGCGCGGAGCGGCCTGATGGGCCGTTCCTTCGTGTTGAAAGACACTGGAAAGGTTGTTCATAAGTTTGGGGATGTTTCACGTGAAACGTTGGACAGGCTTCAGATTTTTGTCGATCTCGTTCTCAAGTGGCAACCGGCACAAAACCTGATTGCGCCGTCGACGATCCCGGACATCTGGACCCGTCACGTGGTCGACAGTCTTCAGACATACTGGACCTGTCCCGAGGCCAGGACGTGGGTCGACATCGGCAGCGGGGGCGGTTTTCCAGGCATCGTGACGGCAATCCTGCTTGCGGACACACACGATGCCCATGTTCACCTGATCGAAAGCAACCAACGCAAGGCCGCCTTTCTGAGAACGGCGTTGCGCGAAACAGGATCGGCCGGAACTGTTCATCCGGGCCGGATCGAATCGGTTGCGAAAGAGTGGTCCACCGAACCGGTTGACGCGGTCTCAGCGCGCGCATTGGCCTCCCTTGACCAGCTTTTTCGTCTGGCGCAGCCTTTCACCAGCGCTGGCGCGAAGGCTGTTTTCCACAAAGGTCAGGATTTTCAAAGAGAAGTTCATGAAGCCGCTGACTCTTGGAACTTCGATCTGGTAGAAAAGAA
>JBCBUA010000468.1:0-2047 GCA_039818365.1 Pseudomonadota bacterium | reverse complement strand
TGAACACCCGCCCATCCGGATCGGCACGGCCAGTCGAGGTTCGGGACGAAAGGGCATCAAGGAGAGCATCATGTCCGACAAGAGCATCTACGAAAACCTGACGCAGCTCGGAGCGGCAACGGACCTGCCGGACGATCCGGAAAAGGCCGTGATGGAGAAGGTTCCGAACCCGCAGGCCGGAACGAAATACATGGTCCGCTTCGTCGCGCCGGAATTCACCTCGCTGTGCCCGATCACAAGTGCGCCCGACTTTGCCCATCTCGTGATCGACTATGTTCCCCGGGATTTTCTGGTGGAGAGCAAATCGCTGAAGCTCTTCCTGGGATCGTTCCGTAATCACGGTGCGTTTCACGAGGACTGCACCGTGTCGATCGGCAAACGGCTGGTCGATCTTCTGGACCCCGAATGGCTCCGGATCGGCGGCTACTGGTATCCGCGCGGCGGCATACCGATCGATGTCTTCTACCAGACCGGCCCGGCGCCCGACGGCGTCTGGATCCCGGACCAGGGCGTCGCCCCCTACCGCGGCCGCGGCTAGGGACGTTCACGTCAACCCTATTGCGGCGTTGGCAATGTCAGCTCCGGTGCCGGTTCGATCGTCTGGGTGGTGACCATCTCGAAGTTGGGTGCGGTTGTCTCGTAGAGTGCCTTCACGATGAAATCATTCTCACGCGAAAGCCAGTAGGTGTAGCGGTTCTCCGTGACCATGCCCTGGCTGACCGTCAGGTCGGCGGCGACTTTCTCCAGGACAGTGCCGTCGACCGTGTCTTCGCCGCACGCGGCATTGCGGATGGTTTCCGCGTTGGTCTTTTTAGCCGCAATTGCCCCGTCCGCGTTCTGGGCACTGTCGAGATCGCGTATCTTGGCCCAGGTCTTACCCTCGTCCGCCGACTGGTACATGACGTTCTGATAGGTCAGCACCCAGGGACCAGCCGGGTTTGTCGGCACGGTCATGTGGTGGTCCTGGCCGAGATAGAGAAAATCATTGACCGTGGCCGGCGCACCTTTGAACTGGGTTGTCGCGACCGTTTTCGTCGGAACGCCCTGGTCGAGCTGCATGTAGATCTCCGTGAACCGGGCTGTACAGTCATCGGCAAAAGCAGGCTGTGAGAGCCCGGCAAGGAGCAGGGCAACAAAACCGGTGCGTGGCTTGAAAATGTTCATGGGCAACCCTCTGAAAATCGTCTTGTCTGAAACCTGATCCTGGCCGGGCCTTTGTTTTTGCGCAGGTCTCACTCGGCAGGCGCGGTCGCGCCGCCTGGCCGGGCGCCCTCGAAGGCCTTGTCCTTGATCTCGACGAACTTGTCCGACATCTGCGACAGCTTCGCATCCCATTCCGGGTTCGGGGTCTGGCCGTCCGTCACCTTGAAAAAAACCTGCATCATCAGCGTGATGGCGAGCGGCTCCAGAACCGCGGCCTTGACGGCCCAGGCGAAAATGATCGCAAAGACAAGACCGCCGGCACTCCAGGAACCGGGCATCAGGTACACCAGGCCGGCGGCGGGCGCGAGCATGAACAGGAACACAAGGATAGCGATGATGTAGGTAAAGAGCGCGATGAAGGCAGCGTTCTTCAACATCGCCTGATAGTTCTGCCCGTAAAGGACAAGCGCCTCGCGCGCGGAGGCCCAGGCATTGTCGGAGCGCGTGCGGATGGCGTGGGCAAGAATGACTTCATCGACAAACCCGACGGCGACCTTCATGAAGGCCCGGAACAGTGAGACCAGACCGTTCAGCCCCGGGATCGGCAAGACCGAGGCAATGCCCTCGACAAAACCGCTGATCGCGCGGATCACGCCCTTGACCAGCTGATCGAGGCCGAAAAGCGCGCTCGACTGGACGAAGCGTTCCTTGACCACGCTTGCGCCATAGGCGACCTGGCCTTGTCCGTCGGGCAGCTCCTTGCCGTCCATCAGTTCGACCAGAACGGCGATGTGTCCGGCCTTCACGGTGTAGAGAAGATATTCGCGCAGAAGGTAGATCACGGTCGCGGTCAGTCCGAACCCCGCCAGGCCACCCCAGAAGGCGAACCCGGCCTGTGAATCCG
>JBCBUA010000467.1:0-2061 GCA_039818365.1 Pseudomonadota bacterium | reverse complement strand
CACGCGAGAATTTCCCTGTTTTGCTCCGCCGCGCGTATCGAACGGGAAAGCGAACCCCACAAACGCCTGAGACGGCGCTACCTGGCGCGTCACCCGAAGGCGGAACTCTATGTCGATTTCGGCGATTTCGCGTTCTTCAGACTGGAGCTCAAGCGGGCGAGCCTGAACGGTGGGTTCGGCAAGGCGTTTGAACTGGAGCGGGACGATCTTCTGACGGTGCTTGGCGATGCTGATGGCTGGCAGGCCATGGAGGAGGGGGCCGTCGAACACATGAACGACGACCATGCCGACGCGATCAAGCTCTACGCGGAGGTCCTGTGCAAGGGTGAAGCTGCCAACTGGCGCCTGTCGGGTCTTGATCCGGAAGGGCTGGATCTGGTTGCCGGTGACAGGATCGAGCGGTTCTGGTTCGAGACAGCCCTTGAAAAACCGGCAGACCTGCGTCCCGTTCTTGTGGAGCTGGCCAAAACGGCACGCAGCGCCTGACTGCGGGCCGGGCCGGGTCTTGTTCTGACCGGATGCATCGGCTAGAAAAAGCCTCAGTTTCAATCAGGACGATTATCTTGCCTACGCTCTGACCGGTCTTCGTATCCGCTTGTCGCTCCCCTGAGCGACATTTTGACGTGTTCGTCATGCGGCGGATCGGGACCGGTGTGGCTTGGCCCTGCCGTATTGAATTTCCGATACGCCCATTCAACCTGAAATCCCTGAGCAGCCAGACCGACGTCTGCCGGCCCTCGTGCCCGCAGGCCCCCGACTGACCGGTGACGGACTTCCTTCAAAAGGAAGACCGACGGAATGTCTTTTCCCTTTTTTGTCCAATGGACAGTCCTGAGCGCAGAAACGCTTAACATCGAACGCCACTGCGCCCGCTGCGGCCGCATCACTGCCTTTTCGTCGACGGAGAAGTTCCGCCTCAACGCCAACGGAAACCGTCTCGATGCCTGGCTGATCTATAGCTGCCGTGTTTGCAGCAATCGCTGGAACCGAACGCTGTTCGAACGTCGCCCGGTTCGCTCTCTCCCGCCCGCAACGATCGAAGCCCTGCAGGGAAATGATGCCGGGCTTGCACGCTCCTTTGCAGTGCAATTGCCCACGCGAACCGACAGGTTCCGGCCTGGCGGTGCGGATGCCTTCCGGATCGAGGCGAAAATCCTCTCCCGTGCGAGACCGGCTGCGGGCAGCCTGGAGCTTGTCGTCCTGAACCCGGCAAATCTGCAAGTCCGGCTCGACCGAGTGCTTGCGGAAGGATTGTCGGTCTCCCGGAACAAGGTGCATGCCTTGGCGGAGGCGGGGGTCTTTCGGTCACGGGGGGCTTCCAGGAAAGCGCTCAGGCAGCCGATCGGTGAAAAAACGGTGCTAGAAATACCAGGGCAGGACCAGCAAGTGCTTCCTGGTCTTCAAGAAAGGCTGCTGCGGCATGACCGAGACCCCGGCGATTGACTTTGCCATGTGCCTTTGGCCGGACATCTGTTTCCGGCCAGAGCGCTTTCCCAGGTCAGGCGGCGCGCAAATGACCGAGGAAATCGGCGAGCCCATTCCTGATGGCTGCGATCTGTGTCGACACATCGTCAACCCTGTCCGACACTTCCCTGGCTCTTGTACCCGACAACTGAGCCGCCTGGTTCACTTCGACAATATTCCTTGAGATATCCGCACTGCCATGGGCAACTTCAGTTGCGTTTTTCGCGATTTCCGAGGTTACCGCGTTCTGCTCTTCAATGGCGGAGGCAATGCCGGAGATCTGTTCCTGGATTGCGCTGACGGATGTAACCACCTTGCAGATCGCGTCCGAGCAGGTCGAGGCACCTGATTGAACACCGCTCAATTGCGTCCCGATCTGATCGGTCGCCTGTCCCGTCTGGGTGGCGAGTGCCTTCACCTCCGAGGCAACGACAGCAAAACCCTTGCCGGCTTCACCGGCGCGGGCAGCCTCGATCGTGGCATTCAGGGCGAGCAGGTTGGTCTGGTCGGCAATGTCGCTGGAGCAGGCGGGTAGTAGGTGGCCGGCGGAGGCGGCGGTCCGGCATAGGCCGGGCGGTTGGCCGCGCCGAGCAGGAT
>JBCBUA010000466.1:1306-2106 GCA_039818365.1 Pseudomonadota bacterium | reverse complement strand
GAGACCCCGTTGCCGTTTTCGATGGTGACGATGTTGACGTCGTCCAGCGCTTCGACAAGCGTTGCTGTGGTACGCGTTTCCTCGTCGCCCGTGCCAAGCGGCCCGCGGTTGTTGAAGCCGAAGGCATAGACGTCACCGTCCTCGGTGAGGAACGTCGTGTGCAGCAGCCCTGCGGAAACGGACACGATCTTGCTGTCGAATCCGTCCGGCATCTTGACCTCGACCGGCGTCTTGACGTCGAAGCCTGTTGTGCCGATTCCGAGCTGGCCGACGACGTTTTCACCGGAGGTGTAAAGCGTGTTGGTTTGCGTATCGAGGAACACGGAGAAATGGTTGCCGGCACCGGCAGTCGCGTTGCTCACCTCGGCCTTGCCTTCGTAAAACTCCACCGCGCGCGGCCGGTCGAGCTGATCGTCGTAGCTCGACGAGCCGAACACGCTCGTCTCACCGGCATCGAGATAGTCTCCGTCACCGTTGAGGTCGCTCAGGCGAACGACACTGTTGACGCCGCTGAACGTGTTTGCCGTAAGCGACAGGTTCCCGTCCTCGTCCGCTGCGACGGAAAACCCGATTTCCGCACCAAAGCCTTCAGGCATTGCCGAGGCATTCCAGACTTCGACCGCTTCGGACTGATCGTCGATCTGCCCCGACCCGTCGAGATCCGTGAGCCGGTAGAGTTTCGAAATCTCACCGCTCGCCGGGAACCACGTCAGCGTATAGAGAGAGCCGTCGACCGACGTGGCGTTCGCGATATCGACCGGTGCGCCGAAATTCATGTCGTCGGAGATGAAGGTCTGCAC
>JBCBUA010000466.1:0-1296 GCA_039818365.1 Pseudomonadota bacterium | reverse complement strand
GAGCCGTCGACCGACGTGGCGTTCGCGATATCGACCGGTGCGCCGAAATTCATGTCGTCGGAGATGAAGGTCTGCACCTCGTCTTCCTGGATCGATCCGTCGCCGTTCTTGTCCTCGATCCGGTAGATGGCATCTGTCGCCGCGCCGGTCAGATCGTTCAGATAGGCGACATTGCCGTCGAACGAAATGTCGAACGGCACCGCCGTGTCGATCACCGTCTGAACGTCGAGCCAGAGTGTCGCCTCCCCGGCGTCATTCGCATCCCCGTCGCCG
Organism: Pseudomonadota bacterium; assembly: GCA_039818365.1. Taxonomy (GTDB): domain Bacteria; phylum Pseudomonadota; class Alphaproteobacteria; order Rhizobiales; family Stappiaceae; genus Roseibium. The sequence continues at coordinate 1,023 of JBCBUA010000466.1, read as the reverse complement.
TTCAGGTCAACCGTTCTGTAAATCGCATCCTGCGGTGTGGACGAGGTTCCAGCATTGGTAACGTAGATGGCGCCGTCCGCGCCCTCGTAGATGCCGTTTGGCGTGATGGTCGAGAACCCGGCAGCGTTGTCCCCGGAAAACCAGACCTGCGCCTCACCTGCGTCCTGGGCATCGCCGTCATTGTTCTTGTCGTTCAGCTTGAAAACCGCATCAGCCGTGCCGTCTCCGATATAGACGGCCTTGTCGGACGCCTGGTGCACGGTGAAAACATTGTTTGTTGGAAGCGTCAGTCCGGACGCATTGGTCTCATCGAAAAAGACGGTCGTCTCACCGGAACCCGATGCGGTTCCGTCTCCGTCGATATCCTGAAGAAGAAGAAGTTGATCCAGACGCTGGTCGCCAACCAGAATACCGTTTTGAACGCGAGAAATAAGACGTGCCATGACAGGCTCCCCACCAAATTGAACTCATTTGCCTGGCGAATTTGCTGGGTGTTGCGCGACCAATTATTTGCACTGGTCTGGATTGTCAATCCGGCTTGTTAAAATTTGAGTCATTTTTTCAACTTTAGAATTATTCCATATTTATCAATTAGATGAAAAATCTCGCAGTGTTAGAACTAGGCCGAATTCATCCCCCAATTTAAGGTATTCCCGACCCTGAATGCACTGCGATTTCCAGCCTTTGGAATGCAAAACACGTCGTCCGCCTCAGCATCCGGCAGACCGGAAATTCGTAACTTGACGTTAGGGAAATTAAGAGCCTCAATGGTGTTCATCGGCAACGGTGTCGGACAGCACGGGGGAGCGGCATGGACTTTGATCTCGGGACCTATTCGCGAAAAATCACAACAAGGTCTGCGGAAGCTCAGCGTCACTTCGACATGGGTCTGGTCTGGCTCTATGGCTACAACCACGAGGCAGCGGCCATCTGTTTCGAAAAGGCGCTTGCAAGCGACCCGGACTGCGGCATGGCCCATTGGGGATTGGCCTATGCCATCGGACCGAACTACAACAAGCCATG
>JBCBUA010000465.1:0-2113 GCA_039818365.1 Pseudomonadota bacterium | reverse complement strand
TGCGCAGCCCATCCTTCGAGACAGGCCACCGGCCTTCCTCAGGATGAGGAGACAATGCGGTGTTCGCTACGCTGCGGCATCTCTTGCTTCCGTCATTGCAGCGCTTGACCCTGCAATCCATGCCCTGACGCCTCAACATCGCACGCCCAGCCAACTGGAAAAGCAACGGCATGGATCCCGGATCAAGTCCGGGATGACAAAAAGCTGGAAGAACCCGTCATTCCGGACAAGTGCAGCGCAAGCTGTGCGCCGATCCGGAATCCAGATGTATTTCGCGCCAAAGGCGCGGCTGTTTCGGGTCGTATCAGCGTTCGTCTTCACATCGCCCACGCAAATGTCTGGTTTCCAGATCCGCGTTCGCCTTCGCTTCCCTTGTCTGGAATGACGATCCAGTGCCGACAGCCATTCCAGGGTCCTTCGCGGAACCCGGCTCGCGCCGCGGCAGGCCGGGGAAGGCACCGGATAAAACCTCCTTTCAAACAGAAGAAACTGACCGCCTGGAGGTCCGCCGGCGGCCAGCTCTTTGAGGCCCCGCGCGGGCGGGGCCGGTTGTCGACAGGCGCCTGGCGTCAGAACCTCAATGTAAGACCTGCATTGATTGAGACTTGCTCATCGGTGCCATACCCGGCTTTGATGAAGGTTGGACCGACTTCGAGGGCGGCGAAGCCGCGGGCGCTGAAACCGTTGTCGTAGTCCGTTTCAAAATCGGTGCCCATCAGGTTGTAGCCGATCGCCTGGCCGTCCGCGTAACTGGCTTCAACACCGTAACGGATGCGCGTCGGAAAGGTTTGACCTGTCAACGGCAGCTTGTGCGCCATTTGCAGCTGCGCGCCGAAGACGTTGCTGAAGCGGCTGTCCACGTCGATCTGCGTTCCGCCGTCAAAGCTGAAATCGTGGTTCTGGTGCCAGGCGCCGAGATAGTTCACACGCAGGGAACTTCCGGAAATCGGGCCGTTGATCAACAGCGACGGTGAGATAAAGACCGATGCATAGTTGGCGCTGGCCTTGTCGATGCCGCCGGAAACCGTGCTGTCGGCCATGTCCCGGCTGGTCTGGTTGTAAGCCGCACCAGCGGTCAGAGACACATTGAGCCGCTCTGCGATCGTGCCGGCGACACCGCCGAACAGGGTGCCCGAGTGGGTGCTGTAATCCACGTCCTCTTCGCTGGAAACGTCGCTGTAGGCGGCGCCGAGATAGAAACTGAGCGCATCCTTGTTGACGCCGACGATCGTCCCTGCGGAATAGCCGATATAACCCGCGGTGTGATCCGCGTTCGGATCAAGATAGTCGACGTCATCGTCACCCGGATCATAGACCCAGTCGGCAAACATGGTCGCCCACATTTCGAACCCGTCGTCCTTGTCATGACCGTGGAAGGCGAAATTGCCGGACGGACGGCGCGACGCCGTGCCCTGGTCAACGGCGTCCTGAACCATGGAGAACAGGGACCAGGAGACCTGATCCTGCTGGGCATAGCCGTCCAGATCGACGGTGTAGAGCGTGCCATCGACCAGAACGAAGCCATTCGCGGAGGAAATATCCGAGATGGACGGCAGTACACCCGGCTCTACTCCAGTATCCCCCTCGTAAAAGCGGATGGCTGCATTCAGACCATCGCCGAGGAAAAACCTCGTTCGACCGCCGTCGCTGCCATTGCCGAGCAGGACATCTCCGACCAGGATCGACCCGTCAAGAAAATTGACCGTGCTGTAATCTCTGTAAATAGGATCGTCCCCGATCAGCTGGATGCGGATCGAGTAACCGTCTTTCGCTTCGATCCGGCCATAGTTGTAAAAATCGTGACCAGGTTGCCCGGTCAAGGCAACACCGATGGCATCAGCTCCGTTCATGATGATCGTGCCACCGTTCACGACCGTGTTTGTGAAATCGCTCCCATCGTCTCGCAACACCACAGTGTCATCGGTCGTAGCACCCGGATCGGAGGTGCCGCCATCGTTAAATTCGATTTTGGCGACCACGTAGCTCTCTATACCGATGCTCGAGAAGACCGTGTCATAGGTCGCGTTGATCTGGTCCATCACGATGGTGCCATAGTTGAACAGACCCAACTCAGTACCGGTGCCTGACATGCCCTTGCCGATCGGTCCGATAT
>JBCBUA010000464.1:0-2122 GCA_039818365.1 Pseudomonadota bacterium | reverse complement strand
CGCACACCCTTCCTAACGGGATTTCGCCATTTCGCATGCCATTTCAGTCTCATTTGTGGGTCCATCACCTAGGGGAGCCGGAGCTCCCCACGCCAGGGAGGACTTTAGGCCATAGCCTGCGTCAGTTCAGGTAGCTGCTGCCGTTGGCGGCTTCCACTTCGCTTTTGAAGAGGGTCAGCAGTTCGGTCGCCTTGGCATCGAGGTTCTCCGCAACATGGGTCTCGAAGGCCGGCTGAGTCGCACCGGCCATGGCCTTGCGCTGATCGTCCGTCAGGGCGGTCACCTCGATCTTGTCCATGAGGCCCGCAAGGCCCCGGTCGGACGCCTCGATGATGCGGGAAAGGCCCCGGCTTGCCGCGACGCAGTTTTCGGCCGCAACGCGCAGGGTGTCCTGTTCCGCCTTGCTCAGACCCTCGAAGAACGCGCGGTTGACCATGAAGGTATATGGCGAGAACAGGTGGTTGGTCAGGGTCATGTATTTCTGGACCTCGGCGAAGTTCGCGAAGGAAATGATCGGAACGGGGTTCATCTGTCCGTCGATCACGCCCGTCTGAAGGCCGGAATAAACCTCGCCCCAGCTCAGCGGATAGGCTTCCGCGCCCAGTGCCTTGACGATGGTCTGGTGTGACGGAAGGGTCATCGTGCGGATGCGGATGCCGTCGAAATCATCGAGATCCGCAATGGGTCTCTGGGAGTTCGTGACCGCAAAGAAACCACCCGTGTCCGGAAAGCCGAGAACGACAACATCGCCGAGCGTTTCCTCGATGTCGGCTGCCAGCGCTTCACCGAAGGGACCGTCGAAAACGGAATAGGTCGATGCATTGTTGGCGAAGGCAAAGGGCAGGTTCAGAACGTCGATGCGCGGATAGTAGCTGGCAAGCGCACCCGTTGACGTGAGCGTTGCCTGGATGACCCCGTTGCGCACCTGGTCAACATGCTCTGCTGCCGAGCCAAGCTGGTTGGAGCCGAAGACTTCGACGGTCACGCTGCCATTGGTGTCGGCAGCAACGATGTTTGAAAACACCGCCGTGCAGGCATGGGCCGGGTTCTCGAACGGGTCGGTCTTGTTGTCATGTCCGAAGCGGATAACGCCGCCCTCGGCCAGTGCGGTGGTTGCGGTCAGTGCGAGCACGGCGCCAGCAACGAACCCCTTCTTCAAAGTCTTCATGATTACCTCCTCAGTTGAAGACGTGGTCTATTGGGCAAATCCGAAGGCGCGCGGCAGAAACAGCGCCGCGTCCTCCCAGAATGCGAACAGAAACAGGATGGTGACTTCAGCAATCAGGAACGGCGTCAGCTTGACCGCGATCCGCTCCAACTTCTCCCCGGTGACCGAGGACAGGACGAACAGGCAGGCACCGACAGGCGGTGTCATCAGGGAGATGTTCAGTGCCAGGACGAAGATGATGCCCGCATGGATCGGCTCCAGGCCAATTTGTTCGGTGAGCGGCACGAGGACGGGCGCCAGAATGATCAGGATGGCCGTGATGTCCATCACCATGCCCACGATCAGCAGAATCCCGATGATGATGGCAATGACTGCGTAGGGGTTTTCGGAGATGCCCAGAACCGTCCCGGCGAGCATCTGCGGAATGCGTTCGAAACTCATCCACCAACCGAGAATGCCGGCAAAGGCAATGATCACGAAAATGACGCCGGTGATGCGTGCCGTGCGCACAAGCATGGAATAGAAATCGCGGGCGTTGAGCGACCGGTAGACGAAGATCCCGATAAAGAGCGCGTAGGCGACCGCGATCGATGCCGCTTCGGTCGGCGTGACGACGCCGCCGAGAATGCCGCCCAGAATGATGATCGGCATCAGGAGTGCGGTGAGCGACGACACGAACGTGTCCCAGACCTCGCGCATGGTGGCTCCGCGCGCGGCCTTGGGAAGATTTTCGCGTTTCCCGCCGATGACGATCACGCCCATGCAGACCAGGCAGATGACGAGCCCGGGCAGGATGCCGGCCGCGAACAGGCCGCCGATGGAAACGCCCATGAGCGATCCGTAGACGACCATGAGACCAGACGGGGGGATGGTCGGCCCGATGATCGAACCGGCGGCGGTGACGGCGCAGGCGTAGTCGCGCGCATAACCCTCTTTCTCCATGGCCGGAACCAG
>JBCBUA010000463.1:0-2131 GCA_039818365.1 Pseudomonadota bacterium | reverse complement strand
TGCGTAAATTTGCGCTTAGGTAGTAGGAGAGTCGTTGAGGTGCATGCCGCCGATGAAGAGTGACAAAATCAAAAACATGGACGAGTTCGCGGCGGTCAGCGGTCTCTCCCGCCCGACGATATCAAAGTATTTCAATGACCCGGAAAGTGTGAGGCAATCGACAAGGGAGCGGATCGAGCAGGCCCTCGAGCGCTACGACTTCCGCCCCAACATTTTTGCGATCAACCAGAACCGGCGGCTGACCAAGAATATCGGCGTCGTCGTGCCTTACCTGGCCGATCCATTCTTCGCGGAAATCGCGCGCAACATAGAACACCGCTGCCTGGACGCCGGATACTGGCCGATCCTGTTCAGCGCACACGGCCAGCAATCGCTGGAAAACGACATTCTGAACAGCCTGCGGTCCCTGAAACCGGCCGGTGTCCTGCTGGCGCCGCTGGGCCGCGCGTCCGACAAAAGCGCGATCGAAAAATTCTGCAAGGACGTTCCAACCGTCCTGTTCGACAGTAATCTCGACGGCATCGGCGCGGCCTTCGTCGGGTCCGACAATTTCAGTTTTGTCTCCCAGACGGTGGAATACCTGACGCGCTCCGGTGAGCCACCCTGTTTTTTCGAGATGAAGACACCTGCGAACCCGAACGCCAACAAGCGCCGGATCGCCTATGTCGAGGTGATGGAAAAGTTGGGACTTGAGCCCCATGTCGTCCGGGTCGACGGCGAAGGATGGGCTTTTGAGGAAATCGGACACGAGGGCGCGATGCGCATTCTCGAGGTGAATGGCTTTCCGACCGATACAGTCCTGTGCAGCAACGACCGCCTGGCAATCGGGCTCTTGTCGGCCTGCTACGAAAAAGGGCTCCGCGTCGGCCGGGGCGAAGGCTGCGCGCTGCGTGTCGCCTCGCATGACGACCACCCTTTTTCCCGCTTCACCTGCCCTTCTTTGACCACAGCCGCACACGATTATGATTCCGTCGCAAACAATGCCTTCAGCACCTTGATGGACCTGATCGAGGCTGGCGGGACATTCAGCGATCGCCAGGAAACCCTTTTCGCAGCAAGACTTATACTACGCGCGTCCGCCTAAAATTTTACGCGCGCAAATTTTTTCTTGACGCCAGCCAATTTATGCCTCAGGCTCTCTCCAACATCCAAGCCAGGGAGGACATAGGATGTCGTTGAAGAACGCATTACGTGCGGTCACCGCACTTACTTTGATTACTGCCACCAGCGCCTATGCTGACACGATCACCATCGCCACCGTGAACAATGGCGACATGATCCGCATGCAGGGCCTGACCGAAGACTTCACCAAGAAAACCGGACATGAAGTCGAGTGGGTCACGCTCGAAGAAAATGTCCTGCGCCAGCGCGTCACCCAGGACGTTGCCGCCAAGGGCGGTCAGTTCGACATCATGACCATCGGCATGTACGAAACACCGATCTGGGCTGCAAATGAGTGGCTCGTATCGCTGGCCGATCTGCCGGCGAGCTACGATGCCGACGACATCCTGCCGGCCATGCGCGCAGGCCTGAGCCATGACGGGACGCTGTATGCGGCTCCGTTCTACGGCGAATCCTCGATGATCATGTATCGCACGGACCTGATGGAAAAAGCCGGTCTGACGATGCCGGATGCGCCGACCTGGAGCGACGTTGAAGCCGCTGCCAAGGCCATGACCGACAAGGACAACGAGATCTACGGCGTCTGCCTGCGCGGCAAGGCCGGCTGGGGTGAGAACATGGCGTTCATCACCACGGTTGCCAACTCCTTTGGCGCACGCTGGTTCGATGAAAACTGGAAGCCCCAGCTCGACACCCCGGAGTGGAAGGCCGCTGTGACCTTCTACAATGACCTTCTGAACAATTACGGACCTCCGGGCGCATCGACCAACGGCTTCAACGAAAACCTCGCGCTGTTCCAGCAGGGCAAGTGCGGCATGTGGATCGACGCGACGGTCGCGGCATCCTTCGTGACCAACCCGAACGACTCCACCGTTGCTGACAGTGTCGGCTTCGCGCTGGCGCCGAACAAGGAAGGTGTCGACAAGCGTGCAAACTGGCTCTGGGCGTGGGCGCTCGCAATTCCGGCCGGTACCCAGAAGGAAGCTGCTGCCAAGCAGTTCATCGAATG
>JBCBUA010000462.1:1408-2133 GCA_039818365.1 Pseudomonadota bacterium | reverse complement strand
CGCGGAAGCGCAGGAAATGCGGCGCACTTTCAAACCTTTCGCAACGCGGAGGAGGAGCGAGCCGGTCAAATCCGAAGGACATGGAAATGGCTTCACCCCGTGGCGTCAGCTTGGCTGACCGGGCAATGAGCCCGCTCCGCACACCCTTCCTGACGGAATTTCGCCATTTCGCATGCCATTTCAGTCTCATTTGTGAGCCCATCACCTGCGCTGCTCAATATCTCCATTCCATGCTCTCATAATCCTGGCTCATAACTGCACACGATTGCTTCGATGCGCAAAAAATCCAAGTTCTGTCTAAAATGTTATCGCATCGGATATTGATCATCGGAATTTCTGCTCAATTTGATCCTCCAAAGACTCCAAGCATCGCTGGACATGCAACTGGGACGCTTTCAACGAACAAGCTGTAGATCGTCTTGATCTGAGGAGGAATTCGATGGTTTCAAATGGCGTGACAGGTTTATTGAACCTTTTTTCTAAGCGCGTGCCAGCAACACTGGCCGTGGCACTCACCGCGAGTTTTCTCGCCCCGGCGGCACTGGCGCAAGACCGCAGTGATTGGCCAACCAGCTTTTCCGTCGGCACGGCAAGCCAGGGCGGAACCTATTTCGTCTATGGGTCGGGCTGGACCAATATGGTTGCCGACGCACTCGGCATTCCGGGCGGCGCTGAAGTAACGGCCGGACCGGTCCAGAACGCGGCGCTGGTGCAAACCGGCGATC
>JBCBUA010000462.1:0-1401 GCA_039818365.1 Pseudomonadota bacterium | reverse complement strand
CGACGCACTCGGCATTCCGGGCGGCGCTGAAGTAACGGCCGGACCGGTCCAGAACGCGGCGCTGGTGCAAACCGGCGACCTCGATTTCGGGATGGTCACGATGGGTCCCGCCTTTGACGCGATCAATGGTGAAAGTGCACTCGCGCCCGGTCTGAAGCACGATAACATCAGGGCGATCTTCCCGATGTACAAGACCGCGTTCCATGTCATGACGCTGAAAAGCTCCGGCATCGATAGTCTTGATGCGATACCTGACGGCGCGACAGTGGGCTTCGGCCCGGTTGGCGGCACACCGGGCACATACTGGCCTCGTTTCTTTGAAACACTCGGCAAGAATGTCGACGCTCAACATGGTGGTGCAGCCGACCTGGCCGGCCAGCTGCAGGATGGCTTGATCGACGTTTATACCTGGGCGGCAGGCATTCCCTTCCCGGCTTTCTCGCAGGTAGAAGCCCAGGCGGATGTCATCTTTTTCGGCATGACCGAAGATGAGGCGAAAAAGATCGCCGAGGACCATCCGGTTTCACTCTTCACCATCCCGGCAGACACCTATCCGTCGCAAGGGGAAGACCATGCAAGCGTTTCCATGTGGAACTTTGCAATTGCCCGCGCCGACCTGCCGGATGATTTCGTTTACGCAGTCGTCGACACCGTGATGAGCAACAATCCGAAGATGCTCGACATTCACAAGGCTGCCATCGAAACGCTTCCTGAAAACTACGACAAGAACGCGTTCATTCCCTGGCATCCAGGCGCTGTACGCTGGTTCAAGGAAAACGGATTCGAGATCGATCCAGCCCTGGGCGGCTGATTCCCGCTATCCTTTCGCTGATTGGAAAATACCCGGGCCGCAATCGCGGCTCGGGCTCCATGCGCGAAGCTTTGAGACCCTGCCGCCATGTCAGAACCATCCGAGCCCATTTCCGCCAGCGTCGATCGCGACGCTCATACCGGCCTTGAAGGCTGGCAAGGAAAGGTGTTCGGCCTTCTGTGTGTGCTCTACGCCGCTTGGCACCTTTACAGCCTGAACATTGCACCGCTTGAAACCTGGCTCTTTCGTATTCTCCATATCCTGGGTGCGCTCGTCCTGGGGTTCGCCCTGACAGCTGTGCTGCTTGTGGGCAACGACAAGCGCTGGCGCAACGACAAGCTGGAACGGATCATTGCGGTTCTCGCCGGACTGCCCATTCTCTACGCGCTCGCCCTCACCGCCTATGGCGTAAGCCAGTACTGGGGCAGCGGCACGGTTCAAAATCCCGACACGACTTTCGCGTATTTCGGGATCGCGCTCGGCTCCGGAACACTGCTTGCCATTTTTGCCGGCTGGTTTTTGCGCGGCAGCGACGGATCCGTTTCACCGATCGACTGGGTGCTCATGTTGGCCAGCATCGCGTCGACCGG
>JBCBUA010000461.1:0-2149 GCA_039818365.1 Pseudomonadota bacterium | reverse complement strand
GTCCTTCGGCAGGTAGAACCAGAATTTCAGGATGAGGATATCCTCTTTGGACAGCATCTCCTCGAACCTGCGAATACGCACGAGGGCTTTCTCGAAGGCGTCTTCATCGATCTTCTTGTAGATCCAGTCTCGCAGGACCGCCTGATACCAGCTCCCGAAAACGATTGCCGTTTCACCCTTGGCCGGCAGGTCCCGCCAGTACCGCCACAGCGGCGGACGAAGGCGGGCTTCGTCGGTGGGTTCGCCATAGGCATTGCACACGAGATGCCGCGCATCCATCCAGCCGTAGAGCCGGGCCACCGCCTCGCCCTTGCCCGCGCCATCCAGACCGTCCACCAGGATCAGCGTCGAAAAGGGTTGCTTCTCGATCATCGGCAGCTGGGCGGCGAGAAGCTGTTCCCTGAGTTCAGGTTCCAGCTTCTTGAATTCCTTCTTGGTCATTTTTTGCGGCAAGCGGGCAGATTCGAACATCAGCGGCTCCTGAAACGGCGTACGCAGTGCATCTTGTCCCAGCCAGCGCCAAAAGACCATGGTGCAGATCAATCCTGCCCCATTCCCTGCAAGACACTTTTTGCTGTTGGTTGTGAAGTACGGCACTTATATGAGACTGCAGATGTTTTTCCGGACATGATTCCGTGTTGGAATTGGGCAAGGAAACACATGCGAGTTTTCAGATGTTGATTTTCCGTCAGACTGACAGGCGTCCGTGACCGACTTTATAGACCCCGTTCTGACCTTCATTGCCGAAAACCCGGGGCTGGCGGGCCTGATCTGCTTTCTCGCCGCCATGGGGGAAGCGCTTTTCATCATCGGACTGTTCGTGCCGACGACCGTTGTGCTGGTCGGTGCCGGAACCCTGGTCGGCCTGGGCAAGCTCGACCCGGTGCCGCTCTTCATCTGGACAACGCTCGGGGCGACGGCCGGTGATGCCATCTCCTACTGGATCGGCTACCGCTTCAAGGACAAGATCAAGAGCATGTGGCCGCTCAACAAGTATGAGCACATGATCGTCAGCGGCGAAAAGTTCTTCGAACGCCACGGCGGAAAGAGCGTGTTCTTCGGCCGCTTCGTGCCGGGCGTCAAGTCCGTCGTTCCCGGAATTGCCGGGATGGCCGGCATGAATTTCACCCGTTTCTCGGTGGTGAACGTGACATCCGCCTTTGCCTGGACGATCGCCCACATGGGCCCGGGCATCATTGCCGGTTCCGCGCTCAACGCGATCGGTCAGATCAGCGGGCGGCTCGCGCTTGTCCTCGGTGCGCTGCTCCTGATCATCTTCCTTATCGTGATGCTGGGACGCTGGCTGATCCTGATCATCCTGCCGCTCTTTCCCAATGCACATGCCGCGATCATATCCTGGTTCGCGAAACGGCCCGGACGGGTCTCCCAGTGGATCGCGCGCAATTTCGATCCGGCGCATCCACGCTCCGCGGGGATGCTTGCTTCCGCCATCCTGCTGCTGATCACCATGCCGGCGTTTTTCTGGATCGTCGGAGAGGTATCGCCGGGCGAACCGATGGTGCGCGCTGACCTGGCGATCCTGAATTTCTTCGACAGTGTGCGCTCGACCGCCGGCGACAAGATCATGGTCTTTTTCACCATGCTCGGGGACGGCGTCGTCGTCGCGGCGGTCACCGTCGTTGTCGCCGCCTATCTCTTTGCCCGAAAGGCGTGGCGTCGGGGGATCGGCTTCATCATCGCCATGGCCGGAACGGCGATGTTCGTGCCGCTGTTCAAGCTGATCCTGCACCGCTCCCGCCCGATCGAACTCTATGCCGGCGCCGATGCCTACAGCTTTCCGAGCGGGCACGCGACGCTGACGGCGGTTCTTTTCGGGATCAGCGCCGTCCTGATCGCGCATGATCTCAACCGCTGGCTCAAGGCGACGGTGTTCACCATATCCGCGACCCTGGTCATTACGATCGGTTTCTCGCGCATCTATCTCGGCGCGCACTGGATGTCGGACGTTCTCGCCGGCCTCCTGTTCGGGACAGCGATGGTGTCCGCCTTTGCATTTGTCTTCGGCCCGATCCACAACGAGAAAATCGGGCGGGCGACACTCGCTGCCCTTGTCATCACGACCCTGACCGTGTTTGGCGGATGGCACATCCGCTCGGCGTTCAATCAGGCTCTGATCACTTATCAGCCG
>JBCBUA010000460.1:0-2152 GCA_039818365.1 Pseudomonadota bacterium | reverse complement strand
CGCAACACATGCGGGAGCACCGACTGGGCCAGTGAAACCGTCGTGCCAAGCTTGATTATGTGCCTGAAACGCGCGTTTTTCACCGTGGTGACCGCTTCATCGGTCAATGACAGGATGCGCCTGGCATATGCCACCAGAACCTGCCCGTCCGGCGTCAGGCTCATTTGCTGTCCACGTCCGCGCTCAAACAGCGGTTTGCCGACTTCAGCTTCAAGCTTGCGGATGTGAGCGCTGACCGCAGACTGGACAGTGTTTCTGCGCTCGGCTGTCTCTGTGAAACTCAACGTTTCCGAAGCGATGATCAGGCTCTCAAGACTGTTCAGGTCAGGCACATAAATCTCCAAAAAAGATTTTATAAGCTGAAATAAATCGTTTCAGGGATTTTGTTGCAAGTCTTAAAAGTTGGCTTCGTCCAACAAGGAGCCGCATATGACCTTTCCGCCTTCCTTCTATTTTGTTTTGGTCGCAGTAATTTTCCTGACGGGAGTGTCAAAGAGCGGGTTCGGTGGCGGATTGGGAGTCGTGTCCGTACCGGCTTTGAGCGTGTTCGTCGAACCGCAATTCGCGGTTGCTGTGCTGATGCCCATTCTGATCGGCATCGATGTCCTTGTTGTCTGGCGGTATCGCCACACCTGGCGGCAGGATGTGGTGTTCGCCATGGTGCCTGGTGCCTTGTTCGGGTTGATGCTGGGTCTTGCCACGTTTCAGTGGATGAATGCGGACCTGATCAGGTTTGCCGTTGGCCTGCTGGCGCTTGCATTTGTCGCGCAGCATCTCTTTGCGCGCCCACGCAAGGTCATGCATGGAGCGGACCGTCGAAGCGGAGCCTTCGCCTTCGCGGCCCTCTCCGGATTTGCCAGCTATGTCGCGCATGCCGGTGGACCGCCTGTGAAGGGCTATCTGCTGCGGCAGCAAATGGACAAGTCCACCTTCGTCGGCACGAACACAATGTTCTTTTTCTCGATGAACGCGTTGAAGACCGTTTCTTACACCCTTTTGGGCTTGCTCTCTTTCGAGAGCCTGATGGTAAGTCTCTCGGTTTCACCGGTTCTGCTGCTTGGTGTCCTTGCCGGGACCTACCTGCACAAACACGTCGATCAACGCCTTTTCACCGCCCTTGTCTATGGGTTTTTGACGCTGGCGGGAGCGAAGCTGCTGTTGGACAGCGTGATATCCGTTCTGGCTCACCCGAATTGAGCCAGGCCTCTCTTGTTCCGCGGACCTTGGCGGTTCGGTCGAGACGCACCGACGCTTGGCTTGCCAAAGATTCCTCTGGCTTTTCCCGCTGTTTTCTGCCATATACCGCCGCCATTGGGCACTGAGGCCCAATTCGTCCGGACGGATCCTTTGCTGAACGACATCTCGGCTCTGGAAACATCCGGATCAGGCCGGTCTCCGGCACATCAACGCGTCCGGTCAACGGACCTCCCTCTTTGAAAGGAAAGAGCGATGTCGATTACTGCAGAGCGTAAAGCTGAGCTCATCAAGGAATTTGCGACCAAGGAAGGCGATACCGGCTCTCCGGAAGTCCAGGTGGCGATCCTCACCGAGCGCATCAACAACCTGACCGAACATTTCAAGGGCCATGGCAAGGACAACCACTCCCGCCGCGGCCTGCTGAAGATGGTTGCGCAGCGCCGGTCCCTGCTGGACTACACGCGCGGCAAGAGCGAAGAGCGCTACAAGACGCTGATCGAGCGTCTGGGCATCCGCCGCTAAGGTCTTGAACAAACGAAACGCGGTGGGCTTGTTCCCGCCGCGTTTTGCTTAACGGCGTCTTCGGCCGTATTCCCGAAAAGGAACGGTTTGGCGGCCCGGAAACGCGCAGTGATAGAGTGCGTTCCCATTTGATGGCAAACACTCTATAGAAACCTCGTGACATGTCATGGGGCAGGATTGCCGGCTTCTTTCGGTTCCGATTTGCGAAAGCAGCCCGTTGTCTTGCCCGTGACCTGTCCGCCGGTAACCGGCCCATCCGGGGCCGACCGGGAATGTGCCTGTCCGATGGCGTTGCAAGGAGTGCAACGAAGGGCGGGCGACTACGTAAGGACAGATGATGTTTGATATTCATCGTGTAGAAGTCGAGTGGGGCGGACGGCCGCTCGTGCTCGAAACGGGCAAGGTTGCCCGCCAGGCCGACGGCGCCGTCATG
>JBCBUA010000459.1:0-2167 GCA_039818365.1 Pseudomonadota bacterium | reverse complement strand
GCATAGCGCCCCATGGTCTCGTGCACCTGATCGTCCTGTGCCGCGGTGGAAAAGAAGTACCGGCTGCAGTTGCGCCCGGCAATCGGCGCAGGTCCGGAGCTTGTCCCAATAAACAGTGTCCTGGACCGGACCACCGGATCGTGCACCGCAAGCATGACTTTCGAGAAATTCACGCCGACCAGCAAGTCGATGCCGTTCTCATCGATCAGTTTCGTGACTTCGGTGACCGCATGGTCAGGATCCAATTTGTCGTCGACAACGAGAATGTTCGTCGGCATGCCGCCCAGCGCACCGTTCGACTGGTTGACGGCAAGCATGAAGCCGTCGCGCATGTGTTCGCCGAAGATCGCAGCCGGACCGGACAAGGTGGCCATGAAACCGATCCGAAGCTCCTGCTGCTTCGGTTCCTGCGCGAGAGCTGCGGACAACAAGGTGCCCATCGCCACCACGGCTGCAACAGCTTTCCAGATCACCCAGCGTTTCATCGTTTCCTGTCCGTTCATCGATGCGTCGTTCGCCTCCGGCACAGAATCTCTTCATGCCGCCATGCATTCAAGCATGGCAAAGACAGGTTATGCATTTGCAAACGCGCCGGTCCGGATCTCTTTCCAGATCACAAGCTCGTCAAATTTGGAGGCAAATTCCCCAGTCTCGCCGCAATCCGGCCCGTGTGCGGACGCATTAACAAAGGTTAATGCCATCCTACCCAAACAAGGTGACCGCATTGCGCGTGCCCGAACCGCATCACCAGGAGGGCCAGATGTATTCAGTAACCGCGCCAGCCAAATCATGCGCCATTCCGACAGATCGGTCTGACACTACCGGGAAACCTGTTCAGGCGAGACGCGATTTCAAAGTGATCGGAGGCGCCCATTCCAGCTCTGAATTCCGGAAGTCGCTCAGGAAAATCGATCCGGGTGAACTCGCTTCCAAGATCTTGCAGCTGCACGCCGCCGCGCCTGAGCCGGATGAGACCGGCCCCGAGAAACCGAGTATGACCGCCGGCACAAGCGACAGTCCATTCGAGATTCCGGGCGTTCTGCGCAAGTCGGACGATGCCGAAAAGATTGCGGATGTCGTCAACCGGTCCGCACAGAAGAAACAGAGAAATCAACATCGGCCAGCCAAGCTGCCGCGCTTCAGAACACTGGCGGCCGGTGTCTTGTTCGCCGGTCTGGCCGGTGGTGCCGCGCTGGCGCTCGGCCTTCCCGATATGCTGATTGCAGACGAACCGGCCACTCGCCCGGTTTCAACAGAACGCATCGTAACGGAACCACCCGTCGCATCCACCGCCGAGACAACGATGACCGATGGCGTATCGGCGATCAGCAACCCGGAAAGCGCCGCGGCAACCGACCCGTTCAACACGGCGACACCGCAACAGATTGCGGAGGCCAAGGACCGGTTGAGGCTTGCCTTCGCGTCCGGAAACACGGGCCAGCCGCAGACGACCGCGAGCGCTGGCGATGGGTCCGGCGCACCGGTCTATCCGCAGGCACCGTCTGATCCGTCCGTGCTTGCAGATGCTGCGCCGACGACCGCCGTTGTTGTCTCCACCGTGGCAGCAGGCCTGAGCACGCCGGCCTATGCCCGTCAAGCCCCGGCTGAAACACGGTCAGAAAACACTGTGCCGCCGGACAATGACGCGGTGGCAGCGAACAACAGCCCAGATGCGGTCTTGAATGCCGCAGCGGCCGTGCCGGCCGTGGTTGAGGCCGAGCCGGCGCAAGAAATCAGCGCATATCCGCATTCAGGCACAACCACGGCCGCGGTCAACATGCGCTTTTCGGAAAAGCGCAACAGCGAGATCATCGCCGTCATCCCAAGCAACACCACAGTCAGTTTCAATGAATGCGGCAAATGGTGGTGCGGCGTTGAATATGACGGAAAAACGGGGTTTGTCGGTCAGCGTTTTGTTAACCGCGCGACGCAATGAGACGAACTTCAAATTCGGGTGACTGGGGTCAGAACTCATTCATTCGGTTGAATTGGCGCAGCAAACGGCGAAGAGCTGCAAGGAAAAGCGCGACAAGCGGGCTTCCTGCCCGGTTGAGCGGTTTGACGGTGCGGATCGAAGCCGTTTTTGCGTCCTGCAGGGATAGGGTGAATTTGCCCGGCAACGTCGTTGCAAATCCTAGTAAACCGGACGGTTTCCTGCAGCTTCGCG
>JBCBUA010000458.1:0-2175 GCA_039818365.1 Pseudomonadota bacterium | reverse complement strand
GCGATCCGGCCGGAAATCAGACAATATTTCTTTGAGAGCAATCAGGACGGCAAACCGTTTTCGCGCGAGCGCCGCTCGATTGTCTACGACCGTGCCAAGAACATCGAGGACGTCCTGCCGTTCGGCACGGAACTCGATGTCTATAACGACCATTATGGCTGGGTGAATCATTCGATCACGCCAAGGCATGAAAACCACGACGAACTGCGCGTGACGATCGGCGGGCCGGACTGCAAACAGCCCTATTCCGCATCGCTCTACAACATCTCGGCAATGAGTTTCGGCTCGCTCTCCGGCAATGCCATCCTGGCGCTGAACAAAGGCGCGAAGGCCGGGCATTTCTATCATGACACCGGAGAAGGCAGCGTGTCGCGCTACCACCGGGAAGGCGGCGGCGATCTTGTCTGGGAACTCGGCAGCGGCTATTTCGGCTGCCGCACCCAGGACGGGAAATTCGATCCGGAGAAATTCAAGGCACAGGCGGCCGATCCCCAGATCAAGATGATCGAAATCAAGATGAGCCAGGGCGCGAAACCCGGACATGGCGGCGTGCTGCCCGGTGCCAAGGTGACCGAGGAGATCGCCGAGGCGCGGGGCATTCCCATCGGCGAGGACTGCGTCTCACCCGCATCCCATTCGGCGTTTTCCACGCCGATCGAGCTTCTCGAATTCATCAAGACGCTCCGGGAACTGTCCGGCGGAAAACCCGTCGGTTTCAAGCTCTGCATCGGTCACCGGTGGGAATTCATGGCGATCGTCAAGGCAATGCTGAAAACCGGGATCAAACCGGACTTCATTGTCGTTGACGGTGCAGAAGGCGGCACCGGTGCAGCACCGATCGAATTCGCCAACAGGCTCGGCACGCCGCTGCTGCAAGGCCTGCTCTTCGTTCACAACAGTCTCGTGGCCACCGGGATACGCGACGACATCAAGCTGGGTGCCAGCGGCAAGCTGATCAGCGCCTTCGACATCTCGGGGACCATGTGCCTGGGCGCGGACTGGGTGAATTCGGCACGCGGCTTCATGTTCGCCGTTGGCTGTATCCAGTCGCAGAGCTGCCACACCAACCGCTGCCCGACCGGCGTTGCCACCCAGGATCCCAAACGCCAGCAAGCTCTTGTCGTTCCGGACAAGGCCGAGCGCGTTGCGAATTTCCATCGAAACACGCTCAAATCGCTGATGGCCTTCACCGCTGCGGCGGGTCTCGATCACCCGAGCGAATTCAAGCCGGAACATTTCTTCCTGCGCGGCGGGCCGCGCGAGGTGATGTCGGCGAATGCCGCCTTCACCTGGCTTAAGAAAGGTGCGCTGCTGGACGAGGTGCACGACATACCGGGTTACTCGGCGTTCTGGGCGATGGCGGAGGCAGACAGCTTCCAGCCCTCAAGATCGCTCGATGCAGCCAGGACGCTGAACCACCACCGGTCGCATCACTGACCTGGGCTTGAGGGAAAATGCTTGCAAGCGGGCAACTTGTTCAAACGCACGCCTGTTCGTAAAATTGGCCCGGCGGTCAACCGCCGGGCCACTGCTTTCCGATGCGCTCCTTGCTTTATCAGGAGGCCGGCTTGTCCTTGCCTTTTTCCACCTTGCCGGTTTCGGCAATCTGGGCGGCGGGAGGCGTCACCATGGGTACCGCCGGTTCCGCTGCTTCTTCGGAAGCTTCGCCGGTCTCGCCTGCGTCCGCTTCGTTGGCGGGCGCTTTCGAAAGGCCGTTCGTAAGGCCAGACAAACCGGATCCGTCCAGACCGACTTCCTTCATCATGGCGTCCAGAAGCGGAGCCTGGGAACGGTACTTGAGCGCAGATGAAACCATCTGGTCGGCGAGGTTTACGCCTCCGTTGCCATTCGGTGCCGCGTTGCCTGCGGTCCCACCGGCACCGCCGGTCATGCCATCGACCTGGATGATCTTGATGCCGTCGATCTGCTCCATCGGCTTGACGCTTTCGGCAATGATCTCAGGCAGCTGCTCCAGAAGCTTGACACGAACCTGCATTGCGATCTGATCCGGCGACAACAGATTGGCCGCTTCGTTGATCGCGCGCTGACCGGCGGCTTCCACCTCGTAGAGCGCCTTTTCGGCTTCGGCCCTCAGCTTATCGGCTTCCGCGGAGCCTTGCGCTTCGATGCGCAGCTTTGCAGCCTCGGCTTCCGCCGATATCCGGACGGCCTCGG
>JBCBUA010000457.1:0-2201 GCA_039818365.1 Pseudomonadota bacterium | reverse complement strand
CGGCCGCAACATCCTGATCCCCAATCCGAGGCCCCTAAGCAACCTGAAGCGGGCCTTCGAGAACTACCGGATCACCTGGATGAGCGGGGTGAACACGCTTTTCAACGGGCTCAACAACGAGCTCTGGTTCCGCGACAGCCCGCCAAAACATCTGAAATTTGCCTCCGCCGGGGGCATGGCGCTGCAGAGCGATGTGGCAAAACGCTGGGAAGAGGTGACACAGAGACCCGTCGTCCAGGGCTACGGACTGACGGAGACCTCGCCGGTGCTGTCCTTCAACCCGATCGGCAAGGCACGGGACGGGGCAATCGGCATCCCGCTGCCCTCGACGCTGATGCGCTGCGAGGACGATGACGGCAATGTCGTGCCCCAGGGCGAGCGCGGCGAAATCACGGTCAGGGGACCGCAGGTGATGTCCGGCTACTGGAACAAGCCGGAGGAAACGGAGGGCGTCTTCCGCGACGGCTGGTTCCTGACCGGCGATATCGGTGTGATGGACGCGGACGGCTATTTCACCATTGTCGACCGGAAAAAGGACATGGTCGTCGTCTCCGGGTTCAATGTCTATCCGAACGAGGTCGAAGACTGTCTGACCGCGCATCCGGGCATCTTCGAGGCAGCGGTGATCGGTGTTCCCGACGAGACGACCGGGGAGGCGGTGAAAGCCTTCGTGGTCCTGACCGACAAGGGACTGGAGCAAGCTGATATTCGAGCTTACTGCAAGACACACCTGACGGCCTACAAGGTGCCCAAGGAGGTGACCGTGCGCGAGCAGCTGCCGAAATCGATTGTCGGGAAGATCCTTCGAAAAGACCTGCGCGCGGAAGAGATGCGCCCCAGCGAGGCGGAGTGAGCCATGGTCGGACCCCTTGAACAGGCCCTTCTGGCGGCGATGATCTTCGTCATCATGCTGGGCATGGGCGCATCGCTGACGCCGCGCGATTTCCTGCTGGCGCTGCGCCGGCCCTACGGGCTCGGCATCGGGGTGGTGTCGCAATTCGGTTTCATGCCGCTGATCGGTTTCCTGATGACGATTGCCCTTGCGCTGCCGGCGCCGATCGCCATCGGCCTGCTGATCGTTTCCTGCATGCCGGGCGGCACGACGTCCAATATCTTCACCTATTTCTCCAAGGGCAACCTGGCGCTGTCCGTCCTGATGACGGTGACGTCGACGGTGTTCGGCGTGGTGCTGATCCCACTGGTGCTGCTGATCTATGCCTCCGCGCTCGATCTCGAGATCCCGCGCGAGAACATCATCGCGACGCTGGTCATTCTGCTTGTGCCCGTTGCCATCGGCATGACACTCAGGCGGGTCAATGCGAATGCGGGCGCGGTGACGGAGTTCTTCGGGTCGGTGCTGGCACTGGTCTTTATCGCCTTCATCGCGATTTCCTGGATCCCGCGCAACTGGCAGTTCCTGATGACGACAGCGCCGTCAACCTATTTCGTCGCGATCATGCTCGGTGTCTTCGGCATCACCATCGGCTATTTGTTCGCACGGACGCTCAAGCTGCATCCGCGCAATGCGCGAACCGTGGCGCTGGAAACCGGGATCCAGAACGCGCCGCTCGGCATTGCCATCATCGTGCTGACCTTTCCGGGCGAACAGCAGCAGCCGATCATGGCGGTCGGCGCGCTCTATTCGCTGTTCATCGTGATCACATCGACACTGGTAACCCTGATTTTCCGCCGGGCGAATACGGCCGCGGAA
This sequence comes from Pseudomonadota bacterium, assembly GCA_039818365.1. Classification (GTDB taxonomy): domain Bacteria; phylum Pseudomonadota; class Alphaproteobacteria; order Rhizobiales; family Stappiaceae; genus Roseibium. The sequence goes on along the minus strand of JBCBUA010000457.1, from coordinate 490 downwards.
CAGAAAATGGCCGACAGCCTGCTTTAGCGTTGTGAGGCAACGAGAAAAGCCACGCTGCGCGGGCAGCGTGGCTTGCAGTCTTCGTCAGTTATGCTCCCCGATCAGAGGAAGCTGAACTCGTCCGGGACTTCCGGGGTCTGGAAGGCGAACACGCTTTCGGCGAGATCGCCTGCCGTGCCGATCACGCCGCCCACCAGCGGCAGACCGGAACCGGCATCGACGATGGTGTCCATCCAGCCGTCGAAGGCAGCAGCGAAGGCGAGATCTGTCGTGCTTTCATCGCTGAACGCACCGAAATATCCGTCGAAATCGATCAGGCCGGCATTCGGATCGTCGAAGCTGGTTTCGAAGTCGTCGAGCGCCTCGATGCCGGTATCGCCGGACCGGTCCGCCCAGGTGAAGACGAACAGCCCGTCGTCGAAGGCCGCCCCGATGTCGATGTCCTGGGTGCCGTTGTCGCCGACGATGCGGAGCGTTTCCACCTTGGTGG
>JBCBUA010000456.1:1551-2206 GCA_039818365.1 Pseudomonadota bacterium | reverse complement strand
GCTGTATCCGCGTTCGGTGCGTCTGAGGCCAATGTCCTTCAACTCCTGTTCATTCAGGTGAGAAAGGGCACGGGCAGTTGTCCGGCGGCGAAAAAACCGGCGGAGCTCGTCGGTACATACACGAAGAACGGTGAACACAATGCCGCGGCTGTGCACACGGCTGCGGAAAACGCTGTCAGTTTCATAGCTCATCTCTCAACTCCTCGGGGATCATCACCGCCGTTTTGCGGCGGCACGGACAAGATGGCAGGTCAATCCTGACAGCTGTGAGTCAGGTTTGATCTCCTTCTGTTCACGCAGTGTGCTTTTTCGAAACAACCGCCCTATCTGGACCGGTGGCTGTTCCCCGTTCGTCGGCAAGCACACCCTTGTTGTGAGGCGGACCAAGATTGACGATATGGGTCACGCCAAGGGTCCCGGTCTCTGAGAATTCCGCCTTGCTCGGCTGTCCGGACGTCGTGATCCTGCCGGTAAGCCGCCGCCAGTTCAGGATGCGGGGCAGGTCGCGCATGGCGCTGATATTCGTCAGGCGTGAAGATCCGCGCATTGCGGATGGGCCTTGGTGAACCGCTTGGTCGAGGCCGGATTTTTCAAAAGGTGTCGTTCGGGCCGAACCGGCCGCACAACCAGATTGCCACCGCAATTGGGGCAGACA
>JBCBUA010000456.1:0-1543 GCA_039818365.1 Pseudomonadota bacterium | reverse complement strand
CGAGGCCGGATTTTTCAAAAGGTGTCGTTCGGGCCGAACCGGCCGCACAACCAGATTGCCACCGCAATTGGGGCAGACATTGCCGAAGCGGTCTTCCGCGCAGTCGGCGCAGAACGTGCATTCGAATGTGCACATCCGCGCATCGGTCGCCGAAGCAGGAAGATCCTTGTCGCAGCATTCGCAATTCGGCTTGAGCATCAGCATGAGAGGTCTCCATGATCAGTGTTGAACGGCTGATATCATCTAGACTAGCAAGGCGCGTCATGGCATGAATGACAAGATGACCTCTTTTTCTGCCAAATGTGCCGACAGCGCGGACAACATCAGGCAAGTGGTGTTTGTCGTCTACCCGGACATCGTTTTGCTCGATCTCGTCGGACCGTTACAGGTCTTCAGTCACGCCATCGATCCGGAAACGAAAACAAACGGCTATGTGTGTGCGGTCACATCGGTTGGCGGCGGCATGGTTGACACGAACACGGTCGTTTCGATCCCAAGCGAACCCGCGTCGCGCTATCTGGAGACGTCAATCCATACGCTGGTTGTCGTCGGCGGTGACGGTGCCAACACCGTCATGCGGGATCCACACGTGCTGAAAACGGTCAATGCGCTTGCAGCAGGGGCACAGCGTGTCTGTTCGGTCTGTTCGGGTGCGCTGGTGCTGGCGGCGGCAGGTCTGCTCGACGGGCGAAGGGCGGTCACGCACTGGGACGATTGCGAGACGTTGGAAAAGGGCTTTCCCGATGTGAAGGTCGAGGTTGACCCGATCTACATCCAGGACGGCAATGTCTGGACATCCGCCGGCATAACGGCCGGCATCGACATGGCTCTCGCCGTTGTCGCGGAAGATCTTGGCCGTCGCTCTGCGCTCCGGGTTGCCAGGTCCATGGTGACGCACATGGCCCGCGCCGGCGGACAGTCGCAGTTCAGCCCCGTTCTGCGCCGTCAGCTGCTGGATTCAGCCGGACGGTTCGAACACCTGCATCGTTGGATCGCGGAAAACCTCGACCAGGATCTGAGGGTTGAGGAACTCGCCGCAAAGGCGAACATGAGCGCCCGGAATTTCGCCAGGGTGTACACCGGACACATGGGCATGACGCCGGCGAAAGCGGTCGAGGCCATTCGGATAGAGGTGGCTCAGGACCTGTTGGGAACAAGCGAACAGACAATCAAGCAGATCGCGGCGCAGTGTGGTTTCAACGACGAAGAGCGCATGCGCCGCGCCTTCATGCGGGCGCTCAACGTCTCTCCGACGGACTATCGGCGCGGGTTTCGCACCCCGTGACACTGCAAGCCCCGGCTGGCCTCACCACGTATCCCTTTTATTGACGTGCTTCTAATGCCTCCACGGAAGTGAATTAATTAAAATGCACCGAACTTAAGTAATGAAGAGAAAAATTGAGTTCATTGCGTGTCGACACAGAGCGCATCGATACATTTACCTATAGGTGTTTTGGCAAAAACTATGAGACGATATTCAAGTTAAGGGTTTCAAGAAACTCAAAAAAGAAAAATTCGCCGGCAAGAAGCGAAGGAATGATTG
>JBCBUA010000455.1:0-2219 GCA_039818365.1 Pseudomonadota bacterium | reverse complement strand
CATAGGGAGGTGGATTGCACCGGTTTGAGGTCATCAAACCCGCAAATTTCTGGATTGTTCGCGCAGCAGTCTTCCATGAGGAAGGCCAGCAGGTTTCTCATCTGAGCAAAATCGACCGCGTAGCGGATATGGCGGCCTTCCCGATGCGCCGTCAGCAATCCTGCTCTTTCGAGTGTGGTCAGGTGAAAGGACATGCGGGTTGGCTGAACGTCGAGCTTTTCGGCAATCGTACCGGACGGCAGCCCGTGCGGGCCTTCACTCACCAGCAATCTGAATGCGGCGAGCCTGTCCTCTTGTGCAAGGGCGCCGAGCGCGGATATGGCAGCTTCCTGTTTCATATTTCGATACTACAAGAAATTTTGTAGTATACCACAGCAAAAAACGCGTGGCAGATCTTTCAAATTTACATGGCTGCTGCCGCGCGCGCGGCCTGATCGTAATTGCCGGACACCAGCCGCAGCGTCGCGGCCAGCCGGGACAACTCGCTTTCGTCGAGGCCCAGCGCCTTCATCGGTTCGACCAGCAATGCCTCCCGCAAACGCCGGTATTCCAGACACGCCGTTTCGCCTGCGGGCGTGATCTCCGCCGTTTTCTCCTTGCCGCGGCGGCCTGACGAGATCAGGCCTGCCTTCTGCAGCTTCTTCATGGCGTAGGTCACGGTGTGGGTGTCTTCGATGTTCAGAACAAGGCAAATGTCGGACAGCGTCTTGGCCCGCCCCCTGTGGTTGACCGTGTGCAGCACGAGCACATCCAGCGGGCCGAGGCCCTCGGACCCGCTGGCGGCAATGCAGCGCACCATCCAGCGATGATAGGCGTTGACCATCATGGTGACGGCAAACTCGATTTCAGAGAGTGCCGGCATTGCCCCGGACGCGAGATGCGCAGCGGATACGACCGGACCGATTGGACGATCACTCTTGGTTCCAGACTTTCCCGACACCGCTTCGACCTCTCCCTGGGGCACACTCAATTGCTCAGCATCGACTGCGGAAGCCAAAGAGCCAAGCCCGGGAAGGCAACAATCAGCACCACGGCAAGGATCATCAACAGGAAGAATGGCAACGCCATGCGCGCGACAGAGAAAATGTTCCGCCCCGTCATGCCCTGAAGCACGAACAGGTTGAAGCCGACCGGAGGGGTAATCTGGCTCATTTCAACAACCAGGACCAGATAGATGCCGAACCAGATGAGATCGAGACCGGCCTGCTCCACCATCGGCAGGATCACCGACGTCGTCAGCACCACGACGGAAATGCCGTCCAGAAAGCAGCCCAGGACAACGAAGAACAGCGTCAAGGCGATCAGGAGAGCATAGGGCGACAGGTTCATCGCACCGATCCAGGACGCCAGTTCGCGCGGGATCCCCGTATACCCCATGGCAACGGTGAGAAACGCGGCCCCGGCCAGAATGAACGCAATCATGCATGAGGTTCGCGTCGCTCCCATCAGGGCGTCCACGAAGCTCCTGCGCGTGAGCGTGCCTGATCCCCATGACAGGAGCAGCGCCAGGGTCACACCGATTGCGGCCGCCTCGGTCGGCGAGGCAAGCCCCGCGTAGATGGAGCCGATCACCCCGACAATCAGTCCGATGACCGGGAACAGGCGCCGCGTCGCCTTCAAGCGCTCAAAGAAGGGGATGGCGTCTTCTCTCGGCGGCATTTTTGACCTGTTCAGCAACGACCAGAAAGCGACATATCCCATGAACAGGACGCAGAGCATGGCGCCCGGCAGAACGCCCGCCATGAACAATCGGGCGATGGACTGCTCCGTCGCCGCTCCATAGACGATCAGGATGATCGACGGCGGGATCAGGAGCCCCAGCGTTCCCGACCCGGCGAGCGTGCCGATGGCGATCCGTTCATCGTAGCCGCGTTGTTTCAACTCGGGCAAAGACATGCGCCCGATCGTGGCTGTTGTCGCGGCGGATGACCCGGAAACGGCCGCGAAGATGCCGCAGCCAAGAATGTTCACATGCAAAAGCCTGCCCGGCAGATTGCGCATCCATGGCGACAACCCGGCGAACATGTCTTCCGACAGGCGCGAACGGAACAGGATCTCGCCCATCCAGATGAACATCGGCAACGCCGTGAGATCCCAGGAGTTCGCCGCCCCCCAGATGGTCGTTGCCATGACCGGTCCGGCCGGCACCGAAACCAGTGCGATCATGGCGGCCAGCGCCACACCGAGGAGCGCGACGGCGACCCATATGCCCATTGCCA
>JBCBUA010000454.1:0-2225 GCA_039818365.1 Pseudomonadota bacterium | reverse complement strand
GCCATTGTCTATCTGGTCATCATCGTCATTGCCATGACCCTTCTGATCAAGGCGGCTGACCGCTGGATGCGCCCGAGGTACTGAGATGACGACCCAGATTTTCCATGACACGGAGGCCGACCGGACCTTCAGGGCCAAGCGGATCTCGGGACGCATCCTGATCTACGGGATCCTGATCGTCTGGGCGTTCATTTCGATCTTTCCGATCTACTGGACGATCACCACGAGCTTCAAGATGGCACCCGATGTGATGAAGGGGAACATGGTGCCATGGTGGGATTACATCCCGAAATGGCTGGGATGGCGCTCACTCGGACTGTCGCCCGACACCATTGCGAACGAGAGCACGGTTCGGGAGGAGTTTCTGAAAAGGTTCTGGAATTCGACCGTCGTCGCGGTCTCCGCCTCCACGCTCGCGGTCATGCTGGGCAGCATGACCGCGTATGGCCTGTCGCGGTTCAACTATCGTTTCGGCTTCATGCGCAATCCGGATATCTCGTTCTTCTTTCTGAGCCAGCTCATCCTGCCGCCGGTCGTGCTCGCACTTCCCTTTCTGGTGCTCTACAAATCGCTGGCAATGCTGGATACGCGCATCGGTCTCATTCTGCTCTACACGCTGACCGTTCTGCCCATCGTGATCTGGATCATGCGCGATCAGTTTGGCTCCATTCCAACCGAACTTGAAGAGGCGGCGCTCGTCGACGGCCTGTCGATATGGGGCGCGTTTCTGACCATCATCCTGCCCATCGCGGCACCTGGCATGGTCGCGTCGTTCATCCTGTCGCTTGTTCTGACCTGGAATGAATATTTCTTCGCCGCGCTGCTGACCTCAAGCCACGCCACGACGCTGCCGGTCATGGTCGCGAGCCAGACAGGATCGCAGGGCATCAGCTGGTGGTCCATGGCGGCTCTCAGTTTCGCGGCGATACTGCCGTTGATCATTATCGGGATCGCGCTGGAGCGTTTCATCATCAAGGGTATGGCTGCCGGCGCGGTGAAATGACCGGCAGCTTCTGGTCCAACCGCGTGACCCTTCATCCGAGTTCGGCGGCGATATCCCTGGTTTGCTCGTAGAGCCGGCGAAAGAGCGGGTAGGCCTTGCGGTAAGCTGGAACGTCGTTCGCATGAACCGTCTGCGCGGCCGGGTTCCACCTTTCGATGTCGTCAATCACCGCCCCGCCGATCGCCAGCCGGGCCAAAAACGCGTCACCGTAGCTCGCACCGATCGTTTTCTGGCAGACGATTTGGCTCAATCCGGACGTATCCGATGTGCCTTGCAGCCAGATGGTGTTCTTGGTGCCGCCGCCGACCGCCAGGATGCGCGACGGTTCCACACCGGCTTCCCGATAGGTCTCGACGACATGGGCCGTTCCGAACGTGATCCCCTCGAGAAGGGCCCGGTACATGTGTCCGCGCGTGTGAGTCAGGTTCAGCCCGAAAAAGGTCCCTTTCGCATGCGGATCATGCAGAGGCGTCCGCTCACCGGAGAAATAGGGTAAAAAGAGCAGTCCGTTCGCGCCTGGCGCAATTGCCTCCGCTTCTTGCGCAAGGGTTGGAAATGCATCTTCCTTCGCCAGTTCGCGCGCGAACTGGTCGCGAAACCAGTGGGTCAGTGTTCCGGAGGTCGCAAGTCCGGCCATGGATGCGTGCTGGCCAGGAAACAGCCAGGGTGCATACCAGAGCCGTCCGTCTTTCACGCGGTTCTCGGTCAACGTGATGATGAAGATGGTTGAGCCATACATCATCATCATGTCGCCGTTTGACCGGACGCCGACGCTGAGCGCCTCCGCGGCCGCGTCTATCGTTCCCGATGTGACCGGCGTGCCTTCCGCAAGACCTGTTTCGGCGGCCGCTTTCGATGTCACATGGCCGGCGATCTCCGATGACCAGAGCAATCGCGGAAGCTTGTCCGGCTCAAGGATCTCCGAGGCCAGGTCGAAGCACCAGTCCTGCGTGGTCACGTCATAAAGGGGAGAAAAACTCGCCGCGGTGTAGTGGTCGATGACAAAGGTGCCGGTGAGCCGGTGAACGATGAAGCTGGTGGAGGTCAGTATCTTGTGTGCGGCTTGATAAACCTCCGGGCGATTGTGTTTCAACCACAGGATCTTCGGACCAACCGACTGGGATGTCAGCGTATTGCCGCAGCGCTGCAGCAGAACCTCATCGCCGATCCGTTCGGTAAGCTCGGAGACTTCGTGCATCGCCCTGGTGTCGACCCCGTAGAG
>JBCBUA010000453.1:0-2229 GCA_039818365.1 Pseudomonadota bacterium | reverse complement strand
AGGAGAACTGGCGCCGGGGCGGCACGGAAAATGTCGCAGCGATCGTGGCGTTCGCAAGCGCGGCGGAAGAAGCGCTTCTGGAGCTGGCGTCCGCAGAGCGCATTCAGACCATGAAAACTTTGCTGGAAACCGGATTGAAATCAGTCTGCCCCGACACACTTATCTTTGGCGAGGGAGCGGAACGGCTCGTGAACACGACCTGTTTTGCCGTTCGGGACATTCCCGCCGAAACAGCGCTGATCGCTTTGGACCTGGAGCGCGTATCAGTTTCATCCGGGTCTGCGTGTTCGTCGGGAAAGGTGTCCGTGTCGCATGTGTTGACGGCAATGGGCGTGGACGAGGTGCTGGCACGCTGTGCGATCCGCATCAGCACGGGCTGGGACACCCGGCCTGAGGAAATCGACGCATTTCTGGAGCTCTGGCCGACTGTCGTCGACAGGCTCAACCCGGAGGCGCGCAGCAGGGCTGCGTGACACGGTAATTCGGCGGGAAACCGCCACAGCTACGGCCGGAGCGAAACCGTCGATCCGGTGAATGTTCAAGACGCGGACAAGGTCCGCCAGATGGAGGCAAGGGATGCCAGCTGTACAGGAAACCATCGATCAGGTGAAAGCTATCGATGTTGACCAGTATAAATACGGCTTTGTGACCGACATTGAGTCTGAAAAAGGCGCCAAGGGTCTGTCCGAAGAGACAATCCGGTTTCTGTCCGCAAAGAAGAACGAGCCGGAATGGATGACGGAATGGCGCCTCGACGCGCTGCGCCGTTTCCAGCAAATGGACGAGCCGGACTGGGCACGCGTATCCTATCCGAAGATCGATTTCGACGACCTTTACTACTGGGCCGCGCCGAAATCCGTGGAAGGTCCGAAGAGCCTCGACGAGGTCGATCCGGAGCTTCTGGCGACCTATGAGAAGCTCGGCATCCCGCTGGCCGAACAGGAAATCCTGGCCGGCGTTGAACCGAAGAACCGCGTTGCCGTGGACGCCGTCTTCGATTCCGTCTCGGTAGTCACGACCTTCAAGGAAGAGCTGAAGAAGGCCGGTGTCATTTTCTGTTCCATTTCCGAGGCTCTACGCGAGTATCCGGATCTGGTCCGGAAATATCTCGGCTCCGTGGTGCCAGTGACCGACAACTATTATGCGACGTTGAACTCTGCCGTCTTCTCCGACGGATCCTTCGTCTATATCCCGGAGGGCGTACGCTGCCCGATGGAATTGTCGACCTATTTCCGCATCAACGAACAGAACACGGGCCAGTTCGAGCGCACGCTGATCATTGCTGAAAAGGGGTCCTACGTCTCTTACCTGGAAGGCTGCACCGCGCCGCAGCGCGACGAGAACCAGCTGCATGCTGCCGTTGTTGAACTGGTCGCGCTCGACGATGCCGAGATCAAGTATTCGACCGTCCAGAACTGGTTCCCCGGCGACAAGGACGGCAAGGGCGGGATCTACAACTTCGTCACCAAGCGTGGCGATTGCCGCGGCAAGAATTCCAAGATCTCCTGGACCCAGGTCGAGACCGGGTCTGCGATCACCTGGAAATACCCGTCCTGCATCCTGCGCGGCGAGAATTCGCGTGGCGAGTTCTATTCCATCGCGGTTTCCAACGGTTACCAGCAGGTCGACAGTGGCACCAAGATGATCCACCTGGGCAAGAATTCGTCCAGCCGGATCATCTCCAAGGGCATCTCCGCCGGGCGGTCCCAGAACACCTATCGCGGTCTTGTTTCTGCGCATAAGAAGGCGTCGAATGCGCGCAACTTCACGCAGTGTGACTCGCTTTTGATCGGTCAGGACTGCGGCGCGCACACGGTGCCGTACATCGAAAGCAAGAACGCATCGGCGCAGTTCGAGCACGAGGCAACCACCTCGAAGATCTCGGACGATCAGATGTTCTACTGCCTGCAGCGCGGTCTGTCGGAAGAAGAGGCGGTGGCGTTGATCGTCAACGGTTTCGTCAAGGACGTGATCCAGCAGCTGCCGATGGAGTTCGCCGTTGAGGCACAGAAGCTGATTTCGATCAGCCTGGAAGGATCGGTGGGCTAATTTCCCATCAACACGAATGTGATTGTTTGGGCTGCTGTGCCCGCTGACTAACGAGGAAACATCTCATGCTTGAGATCAAAAACCTTCACGCCCGCATCGCGGAAGACGAAACGGAAATCCTGCGCGGGGTCGATCTGACCGTCAAGGCAGGCGAAGTGCACGCGATCATGGGTCCCAACG
>JBCBUA010000452.1:0-2252 GCA_039818365.1 Pseudomonadota bacterium | reverse complement strand
AATAGATCAGAAATATAATACTTTACAACAGCTTATATTATTTTCTTTCTTTTCTGATTTTTCTCTTATTGGTTGTGAGGGCGCGTGTATGTTGGAACCAGAAGACAAAACCGTTGAAGAAAAAGCAGGCGAATTTGCCGGCATAACGAAGTGGGAGCGGTACAGCGACGAAAAAGGCGGAGCCGAACAGGAGCGGCGCGATTTCGAGCGCTTTGCGATTGCCATCCTCAAGGTTCAGGACACGGTGCGCCGGCGGTCCGGTGCGCTGAAGATAGACCGCGCCCAGCACGCCAAGGCACTTCTTTCCGTCGACAATGCGATACTCCGGGTTTCTGAGGACCTGCCGGATGATCTTGTGGCGGGTCATTGGCAAAAAGGTGCCGGCCTGCGCACGACGCTACGCCTGTCCAACGCAAGCGGCCAGCATCAGCCGGACAGCGAGCGCGACCTGCGCGGTGCGGCGCTCAGAGTCGATGCCGGAGGAGGGGTCCAGGACCTCCTGATGACAAACTTTCCCGTTCCCCATGCCCGCGATGCGGAGCAGTTCATTGCTTTTGCCAGCGCAATGGCCGGCAACCGCATCATGGGCATCATCAAGCTTCTATTCGCCGTTGGTCCGCGCGAGGCGATCCGCATGCTGCGCAACGTTGCCGGGGGAACTGGCCGCAAGGTGCCCACGCTTTCGCAGGAAAGTTTCTGGAGCCGGGGCGCGATCCTGTGGGGCGATGCCGGTCCGGTCAGATACTTTCTGCGGCCCGCGCCGGGCGAAGACATGGCAGCATCTGAAACGGACCTTCCCAAGGATCAGAACTACCTGCGCAACGAGATCACGCAAAGGGTCGGCGACGGCGATGTCAGCTGGGAATTCTGCGTTCAAAGGTTTGTCAGCGAAGACGTCACACCGGTCGAGGACGCCGCTGCCGAATGGCCCGAGGACAGATCGCCGTCCATCGTCGCCGCGCGCCTCACTGTCCCCGAACAGGACGTGACGACACTGGAAGCACAAGAAAAGGCCGCGGCCATCGGCAGGCTCGCCTTCAACCCCTGGAACACGCAGCCCGGGTTCCGTCCGCTCGGCAATCTCAACCGCGCCCGCAAGGCCGTCTATGCTGCAAGCGCCGCGCACCGGGCCCGCAAACGGTTCTATGAGCCGATCCCCCTGCGCAACAGGATGGTGACCGCCGTGCTCGCGCCGACCTTCGGTTTCGTCAACCGCTGGCGGCCCTGGTACCGGCTGCCGCATCTGGTTGCGCTCCTGAACCTGTCGCTCCTGCGCCATCAGCTGCGCAAGGAGAACCTGATCGACCGCGAACCGGTCGAACCCAATCCGCAGGCGACCCAACCCGACGCGCCAACGCCGGAAGCGGCCTGGGACGGCCGGTTCTTCGACGGGACGCAGAATGATCTCAGCGTGCCGGACATGGGAAAGGTCGGAGCCGTGTTCGGGCGCAACCTCACGCCCGATCCGCGCCCGGACGACATCAACACACCCAATCCGGTCGAAATCAGCCAGCAGCTGCTCTACCGCAAATCCTTCATCCCGGCGACGTCGCTCAACGTGCTCGCCGCCGCCTGGATTCAGTTCCAGGTGCACGACTGGGTGCAGCACGCCCGGCGGCCCCTCGGCGAGAAAGACCTCGAAGTGCCGATGCCGGATGGCCAGACCTGGAAAAACACCCCCAAGGGCAAGAAGGATTCCGTCATGCGGATTGCCGGGGACCAGCCGATCGGAACCGAGGGCGACGCCGGCCTGACATTCGAAAACACCGTCTCGCACTGGTGGGACGGATCGGAGATCTATGGCAGCAGCCTGCAGAAATCCGACCGTTTGAGGGACGGTACCGGCCCGATGCTGCGGCTGGAAAACGGATACCTGCCGGAAAACAATCTCGGCATGGAAGTCACCGGCTTCAACGAAAGCTGGTGGCTCGGCCTGTCGGCCCTGCACACGCTGTTTGCCCGGGAACACAACACGGTCTGCGAAGCGCTGCGCCGGGAATACAGGGACTGGAGCGACGAACGGATCTACCAGACCGCCCGGCTCGTCATTTCCGCGCTGATCGCAAAGATCCATACGGTCGAGTGGACACCCGCCATTCTCGCAACACCGGAGATCGATGTTGCCCTCAACGCGAACTGGTCCGGACCGGCAGGGGCCTTCACGCGCATGGGGCTCTGGCTCCAGGAAGCGCATGCCCTGCGCGGCATACCGGAAACGCTGCCGGACCATCACGCCGCACGCTACTGCCTGA
>JBCBUA010000451.1:0-2252 GCA_039818365.1 Pseudomonadota bacterium | reverse complement strand
ACGTGGTGCGGGCCAGTTCCGCCGCAGCCGGGCCGGTCAAGGCCAGTACGGCAAAGGCGGCAATAAAAAGTCTCGTCACAAGTTCCCCCGGGCCGAAGCGTGTCGTTTCAGGCGCTCAAATGGGTAGCACGGAATGACTTCGAAAGTCCTTACGCGCTCCGGGAGTTCGATCAGAGCGCGCCGAAGGGGACGACGCGCCTGCGCCGACGTCCTATATGTGTCAGTCTGAGCACTGCCGCCACAGGACCCCGCCATTGACCAAAGATGCAACCCGACAGCCAGCCAACGTTTCCGCACCGGGCGAAGACCGCCTGGAACAGGCGGAGCGGCGGGGGCTGCGGCTGGCGATCATCTGCCGGACGATTGCCGTCGGCGCGGCAATTCCTTGGGTGGGCGGGACCTGGGCTTTCACCGGGTTTTATCCAAACCCCTGGATCTTTGTCGGGCTCGGTGCGTTCACCGCAATCGGTATCGGCCATGCGAGCCTGATCGGCACGCGCTTCGACCGCTGGTGGATGAAATATGCCATCTATCTGGTCGACGCGATCGGGATCTGCATGACCTTTGCGTTTTTCCCGATCAGCCGGAGTGGCGACGTGCCCCAGATCCTCGCCTTCCGCGCCTATGGCATCTATTACCTGTTTCCGCTGGTTGCCATGGCCACGCTGTCGCTGTCTCCGCGCCTTGTGCTTTGGACCGGTGCCGCCGTTGTCGCCGGCTGGTGGGCCGCCTTTCTGATTGTCGTCTCCGGCATGGAGCGCACGCTTTCCTGGGGCGATCTGACGCCTGGCGCCGGGTTCGATGCCTATGTCGCGGTGTTCCTGTCCCCCGACTTTATCGGTAATGGCAACCGCGTGGAGGAAACCGGGTTCCTGTTCATCGCGACGGGCATCCTGGCGCTTGCCGTTGTCCGCGCAAGGCGCGTGTTTAGGGCACAGGTGACGGCCCAGGCGGAACGGGAACAGGTTGCAGCGACGCTCGGGCGTTATGTGCCGGAAGCCATTGCCCGCCGGCTGATCGACGACCCGGCTGCGCTCGCTCCGCAGGAAAGACATGCCGCGATCCTGGTGATGGACATTGCCGGCTTCACCGCCTACTCCGCCGGTCGCGCGCCGGGCGAGGTGATCGACCGCCTGAACGGGTTTCTGGCCGGATGCGCGGAGGTGATTTCCCGCAATGACGGCGTCGTCATCCAGTTCACCGGCGACGGCCTGATGGCCTCCTTCGGCACGCCGATCGACAGCAATGCACCGGAGCGCGCGGCGATCGCGGCAAGCCGGGGGCTTCTCGGCGAGGCCGCCGCTGCCGGCTTTTCCATCCGTATCGGCCTTGCCGCCGGCACGGTCGCGTCGGGTAGTATCGGCTCCTCCAGCCGCAAGGCCTTTACGGTCTATGGCGACACGGTCAACCGCGCTGCCCGCCTGGAGGCCCAGGGTAAGGTGCTTGGCCGGGCCGTGCTGATGGATGCCGCCGTCGCCGATTTTGCCGGCGACGGGCCGGAGCGCTTCGACGGGCAGGAGCTCAAGGGGATCTCGGGCACGGTGGATGTATTCGCGCTGGGGTAATTGCGACACACTCCGTGCCGCCCCAACCTTGAGCCGGGGCCTGATTGCGCTGAACGCAAGGGGTCCCGGATCAGGTCCGGGACGGCGTATGCGGCTGGGGCGGGCGCATCAAGTCGGGAAGACGGAAGGGATACGGAGGAAGAGCCAATAATTTGAATGGTCTCCTTCACCCAAAGTTTATGTTCTCTCGCTAGTTCAATTCCAGATTGAAATTTGGAGAGAGCAATGCCCGTCAAAGGCTACTTTGCTTTGGGCTGCGTCGCAGTGATCCTCTGGTTCGCCTATGGAGTTTATGCGGACAAACGGGCGCATAACGCCAAGATCATGAAAGACCATGATCTTGACGACGTCGAGTTTGCTGCCTTCGAGGCCTGCGGCAGCCATGTGTCGGGTCTGCGGCTTCACGCCACGCACAAATCGGTGCCGGTTTCCATTTGTGCCTGCCAGGCGAAGGAGATGGTGGAGGTCATGCTGCCCGGGAAGTATTCAAGCCATCAGAGGGTTGTGAAATCGATGACCGATGGCGAGAAAAATTCCGCGGAAATGCTTTTAAAGCTGGCGCAATTGCGTTCCGGTTACTCGCCAACATCCGGCTTTAAGAAACTGTACCTGTCGCTGTCCGAGTGTATTTCCGGCTATCGCCCGGAAAAAAGCGTGTAACACACGGACTTCCTTCTGCGACCATCA
>JBCBUA010000450.1:0-2255 GCA_039818365.1 Pseudomonadota bacterium | reverse complement strand
CTCCGAGGAACATCCGCAACCGCGCAGCCTGTCCGGCCTTGGCGAGTTGGACCGCGTCCTCGGCGGCGGATTGGTGCCCGCCAGCGCCATCCTGGTGGGCGGCGACCCCGGCATCGGAAAATCAACGCTTCTGTTGCAGGCGGCAGCCGCCTTCGCGAATGCGGGCCTCAGTGCCGTTTACATCTCGGGGGAAGAAGCCACCAACCAGGTACGCATGCGCGCTGGCCGATTGGGCCTGAGAGAGGCGCCGGTCAAACTCGCGACCGAGACCAACCTGCGCAACATCCTGACGACGCTTGAAAAGGAAAAACCGGACGTCGCGATTATTGATTCCATTCAAACCATGTGGCTCGACACGGTTGAAAGCGCGCCGGGCAGCGTGTCCCAGGTGCGGGCGGCGGCGCATGAGCTGACCAGCTTTGCGAAGCGCCACGGGATCAGCGTGATCCTGGTCGGGCATGTCACGAAGGAAGGTCAGATCGCGGGGCCGCGTGTGGTCGAACACATGGTCGATACCGTGCTTTACTTCGAAGGCGAACGCGGCCACCAGTTCCGTATTCTCCGCGCCGTCAAGAACCGGTTTGGTCCGGCGGATGAGATTGGAGTGTTTGAGATGACAGGTGCGGGCTTGGCCGAAGTTGCCAACCCATCTGCGCTGTTTCTTTCCGATCAGGAAGCCCAACCGCCCGGCAGCGCGGTGTTTGCCGGAATTGAGGGCACTCGGCCCGTCCTCTGCGAGTTTCAGGCCCTGGTCTCTCCGGCCCCGGCCGGTCAGGCCCGACGGTCGGTCGTTGGGTGGGACGGAAGCCGCCTGGCGATGATCCTTGCTGTGCTTGAAAGCCGCTGCGGCATCCCGTTTGCGGGTCTTGATGTCTATCTCAACGTGGCCGGAGGGCTGCGGATCAGCGAACCGGCCGCGGATCTGGCTGTGGCAGCCGCGCTACTTTCTGCACGTGAAGATTCCGCACTGCCGCGTCGCACTGTCGTTTTTGGCGAAATCAGCCTATCAGGAAGCGTAAGACCGGTCGGGCAGACGGAAACACGGCTGAAAGAAGCTGAAAAACTTGGCTTCGAAGCCGCCATCCTGCCAGAACGGAGCAAATTGGGACAGAACGTCGGGATGCAGGTGCAGAAGATGCCTGACCTGGCGGCGCTGGTGGGCCGGGTCTTCGGAGCCGGTTGAGGCAGAACGGACGGGTTGAGACATGGAAGGCTTCACCATCATCGACGGCATCGTCGCCGTGATCATTGTTCTTTCGGCGGTTCTCGCCTATTCGCGCGGCTTCGTGCGGGAGGCCCTGTCGATCGGGGGCTGGGCGCTGGCAGCTGTCGTCGCCTACATCTTTGCCCCCTCCGTGCAGCCGCTGATGAACGAAATCCCGGTTTTGAAGGATTTTTTGAGCGGTTCGGGTGAACTCGCGATGATTGCGGCCTTTGCTGTAGTGTTTGCGGCGGCGCTTATCGTATTTTCAATCATCACTCCGCTGTTCGCCGGCGCCGTGCAGCGATCAGCACTTGGCGGGATCGACCGCGGGCTTGGTTTCCTGTTTGGCGTTTTGCGCGGTGCTGTCCTCGTAGCGATTGCGTTCCTGATTTATGAGCGTGTGATCGTCTCCGATCCTATCGAAATGGTGGATGACAGCCGGACGGCCATTGTATTTGCCCAGTTGTCAGAGCGTTTGGATGAGCAATTGCCCGAAGACCTTCCAGGGTGGATTGCCGCGCGCTACGATGAACTGATCCAGCAAGCGCAATAGGCAGGTTCGGCAGAACATTGCGTTTCTTCAAAGAAACGCTGCGTTCCCAAGTCTGAAACAATCCAGAATATGGCAAATCTGCCATAACAGAGTTGCACAGAAAACGCGCCTATTGTTTCCGACGCGCGAACTGACGACGCCATTATCAGTGCTCATTTAGATGTAGCGCATCTGATGCAAGCTGATTGTTTCCGAAACGCGCGCCTTCACCCATTCCGGTCTCAACTTCGTGGCAGACGCGTCCACAAAGAAGCCCGGAAGGGTTTGAATCTTGCCCTACTGCTGCCCTGCGGCCTTGGCATACCTTTGTATGTGAAGCGGGCCCGCGAGTGGTTCCAACGGTCCGCGTAGTGAGTGAGTGAGTTGGGCGTCGGTGTAGCCTTTTGGCTCCCGGCGCCTTTTGTTCCATACGGTTTCCGAGTCTGCTGTTTATGAATGCGTTCTGGTGCGAGTTTCACCCGTCCGGTGCAAGAAGTGCGAGGGCCCGCGAAGAAATCG
>JBCBUA010000449.1:1122-2260 GCA_039818365.1 Pseudomonadota bacterium | reverse complement strand
GGGAGAGCAGGTGTTGCAGACTACCAGTGGTCATCCCCGACTTGATCGGGGATCCAATGCTGCCAACCGCAAACTGAAGACTACCGGTTCAGATCCTCATAAAGATCCTGCCAATCCGGGTTGTGTTTCTCGATGGCCTGAACTTTCCAGGCACGGGGCCAGCGTTTCAGACGCTTTTCGCGGGCAGTGGCAGCGTCCGGACTGTCGTAAGTTTCGCAGTAAACAAACCGGGTCACTCCATACCGCCAGGTGAAGGTGCTGCCGGCCTTCTCCTTGTGTTCGTGAACACGCCGGGCCAGGTCGTTGGTCACGCCGATGTAAAGGGTTCCGTGCTGGCGGCTGGCGAGAATATAGACGTAGAACGCCATGCCAGTTGTTGCGTGGAATGGATCCCCGATCAAGTCGGGGATGACACCGTGCGGATCTTGAACCTTATGCCGAAACGACAGTCTTTGCCGTTTTGGAGCTCGCTGCGCTCGCGCTGATCTCTGGATTCCGGATCGGCGCGCAGCCCTGCTGCACTTGTCCGGAATGACTGTGGGATAGCAGGTGTTGCAGACTACCAGTGGTCATCCCCGACTTGATCGGGGATCCATTCGTTTCCGGAGCTCTATGAAAGACTATTGCCCCGGCCGCCCGCTCTTCTTTGGCCGGCCGCGCCGCTTCTTCTCGTCAACCGGGTCCTCGTAAGACCCGGCCCCGATCTTGCCGCGCCTGACCGGGCTGACCGGGTCGTCGGAGCCGAGCGGGACTTCCGTGCGGCCGACGGTCATTTCGTCGAGCGTGTTCTTGCGCACCTTGGCGCTGGGGCCGGGGAGGGCGGATTTCTGTTTGGCGGCTCTGGCGCGGTCCCGGGCGGTTTCCCTTTTCTTGCCGCTGGCGCCTTCCTTGGTGCCGCCGGCGCCGAATTTGCGGTCACCCCTGAAGCCACCCGTTCGGCCGTCGACGTCTGACTGGCGGGCCATGGCGTCGTCCGCGACGGCGAGTTCGGTTTCCTGCAGGCGTTTGATCTCGTCGCGCAGGCGTGCGGCCGTCTCGAAATCGAGATCGGCGGCGGCGTCGCGCATCTGCTTTTCCAGGTCCTCGATATGGGCGGCAAGGTTGTGGCCGACCAGAGACCCTTCCTCGGCAAAGCCTG
>JBCBUA010000449.1:0-1113 GCA_039818365.1 Pseudomonadota bacterium | reverse complement strand
CGCGCATCTGCTTTTCCAGGTCCTCGATATGGGCGGCAAGGTTGTGGCCGACCAGAGACCCTTCCTCGGCAAAGCCTGCATCCACGGTGACGTGGTCCTGCTCGTAGACGCTGTCGAGAATGTCGGCGATGTTGCGCTTGACGCTTTCCGGCGTGATGCCGTGCTCCGCGTTGTAGCCGAGCTGCTTCTCGCGGCGGCGGGTTGTTTCCGCGATCGCCCGCTCCATGGAACCGGTCATGTTGTCGGCGTAAAGGATCACCTTGCCGTCAACATTCCGGGCCGCGCGGCCGATGGTCTGGATCAGCGAAGTTTCGGAGCGCAGGAAGCCTTCCTTGTCCGCGTCCAGGATGGCAACGAGCGCGCATTCGGGAATGTCGAGACCCTCGCGTAGCAGGTTGATGCCGACCAGCACGTCGAACGCGCCGAGGCGCAGGTCGCGGATGATCTCGATCCGCTCCAGCGTGTCGATATCGGAGTGCATGTAGCGCACGCGCACGCCGTTTTCGTGGAGATATTCGGTCAGGTCCTCGGCCATGCGCTTGGTCAGCGTGGTGACAAGCGTGCGATAGCCTTTCTGTGCGACCTCGCGCACCTCGCCCAGAAGATCATCCACCTGTGTGGAGGCCGGGCGGATGTCGATCACCGGATCGACAAGACCGGTCGGGCGGATCACCTGTTCGGCAAAGACGCCGCCGGACTGTTCCATCTCCCAGGAACCGGGCGTCGCAGAAACGGCGACCGACTGCGGCCGCATGGCGTTCCATTCCTCGAAGCGCAGTGGCCGGTTGTCCATACAGGACGGCAGGCGGAAACCGTATTCGGCCAGGGTCGCCTTGCGGCGGAAGTCGCCCCGGTACATGGCGCCGATCTGCGGAATGGTGACATGGCTCTCGTCGGTGAAGACGATGGCGTTGTCGGGCAGGTATTCGAACAGGGTGGGGGGCGGCTCGCCCGGCTTGCGGCCGGTCAGGTAGCGCGAATAATTCTCGATGCCGGCGCAGGAGCCGGTCGCCTCGAGCATTTCCAGGTCGAACATGGTGCGCTGCTCAAGACGCTGGGCTTCCAAAAGGCGGCCATGGGTGTTCAGTTCTTCCAGACGGTGCTTGAGCTCTT
>JBCBUA010000448.1:1993-2270 GCA_039818365.1 Pseudomonadota bacterium | reverse complement strand
TCGTACATCAGTCTTCTTCGTGGCGCAGCGGCGGGTGACCAAAATCCTTACCGACCTGTGAACCCCGTGTAGCCCAGTTAGGAAGTGGAAAAATTAACCCACTTCTTACATGCGGTTCTATTTTGACCATTTCCGGAGAGGCTACTTCATCATTTTCCAGTATGATTGCAGCAAGCTTATGCTTATCCATCATGACTTCCTTCTTCATCTGGTACGGAGGACATCATAGACGGAAAACAAGCTAAATCAAATATGTTCCGACCGCGTGTTTTTTTTG
>JBCBUA010000448.1:0-1983 GCA_039818365.1 Pseudomonadota bacterium | reverse complement strand
ACCAACTAAAAGAACTCAGGCAATTTCAGAAAAAGAATGAACGTTTGCGAAATGCTGTCTCTGACCTCACCTTGGACGAACTAATCTTGTCGGAGGATGCAAATGGAATCTTCTGAGCCCAGCCCATCGTCGCGCCTACATCAATCACATTCGTCAGAATCTCAGCGTGTCAGAGCGCAGAACTTGTCGTGTCCTGGGTCAGCAGCGATCCACACAAAGGAAACATCCAGCAGGGTGTGCTGACGAAGAACGTCCTGTGCCGGGTGTGATCGCAATCGCCCTTTAGTATGCCCAAACACGACCGAGTAGCGATTTACCTTTTGCGTGAAATTCCGGCATCTTAAATACGATCCAACCCTCTTTCTATTTTGCAATTGGTTGCGGTTCTTTTAAGGGTTGCACGCCTACAAAAATAATTTACCCCCTGCCGTACGAGCCCCGGAACCTTAGCCACTCACCCAGCCGTTTGCAGTAGAATAGGCCAGACAAGAACATGCAATTCAATAACTTTTTGACTTAAAAGATGAAAACGAGAAAATGGTGGGCCCGGAGGGACTCGAACCCCCAACCAATCCGTTATGAGCGGACGGCTCTAACCAATTGAGCTACAGGCCCACGGCCCTGCAAGCCACAAGCCGGTTGCGGGGCACACAGTCCCTATACCATGGCAAACAGGCGGGGCAAGTGCTTTGCGCGGCCAAACCGAAAAAGGTCCTGGAAAGGCGGGGCATTGCGGGCACGCCCGGCACTGGCAGGCGGACCTTCCGGCAAGCTCCGGGACCGGTGCGGGCGTTGCCCCGACCTGCCACCGGGCAGGCGAAGAAGAAAAAGGTTCCGTTCCCTTAAGGCTTGGGGTCTAAACTGATGCCCTATCTGACACCCCCGCCGACGGACCAAAAGCCGGAGCTGACATGCGAAGTCCCCTTCTGACCGCAACGCTGACGGTCCTTCTCATCTGCATGATCGGCTGGCTGCTGGTTGTCGGACGCTCGCTTCTGCTGCCCTTCGTCATCGCGCTGATCGTCTGGTACATGATCAACTCGCTCGCGCACGCCTTCCAGAAGATCCCGATCGGACCCTGGCGGCTGCCCGGTTTCGTCGCCTTCACCTTCGCCCTTCTGGCAATCTTCGCCGCCAGCACCGTCGTACTGGACATCGTCACCGTCAATCTTGCCCAGCTTGCCCAGGACGCCCCGACCTACCAGCGCAGGCTGGAGGAAATATTCGACCAGTTCTCGTCCCATTTCGACCTGAACGATCCGATCGAACTGAAAGACCTCCTGCCGGACAGCGTGGTCCCGCGCATGGTGACAGCCGGCGCCAGCCTGGTGACGACGCTGGCCGGTTCCGCCAGCCTGGTCTTCATCTATGTCCTTTTCCTGGTGCTGGAGCAGTCCACCTTCGACCGTAAGTTCGAGCGCCTGTTCGCAACCCCGGAACGCGCGCAGTCCGCGTTTGCGATCCGCGCCGAGATCAACCGCTCGATCATGCATTACTTCTCGATCAAGACCGCCGTTTCGGTCGCGACCGGTGCCCTCACCAGTCTTGTCCTGATCCTGATCGGCCTGCCCTATGCGGCCCTGTTCGGCTTCATTGCGTTCCTGCTGAACTACATTCCGACAATCGGCTCCCTGATCGGCGTGATCTTCCCGAGCCTGCTTGCCGTCGTCTATTACGACACGCTTGGCCCCTTCTTCGCGATTGCCACCGGTCTTGGCCTCATCCAGTTCGCCATCGGCAATCTTGTCGAACCGAAGCTGATGGGCTCCAACCTCAACCTCTCCGGCCTTGTCATCATGCTCTCGCTCGCCTTCTGGGGCGCGATCTGGGGCATTGTCGGCATGGTGCTCTGCGTACCGCTCACCGTGATGATCGTGATCGTCTGCGCCCGTTTCGAAAGTTCCCGCCCGATCGCCGTCCTCTTGTCGGAGACCGGCGAGGTCGGCTTTGAAAAGCAGGAAAAGGCGGGATCGGCCTGAAACC
>JBCBUA010000447.1:0-2276 GCA_039818365.1 Pseudomonadota bacterium | reverse complement strand
CGACAGACCGGACGAAATCAAAGCGGGTGCGAAACTGAAAGACCTGCTCTTGAACGCAGCGAAATGCGGCCGTATCCCGGCAGCCATCGGGCGCGAAGAGGAATGGGTGGAGGCCTACTACACGCCGGATGTACTGGAGCCCGGTGTCGAAGATTTCGAGTTTTCAGACGACCAGCATCACCGCATGGTCAGGTCGCGCACCGAAAAGGGCGAGTATGTCGTCCTGCGCCTGAACATCACGGAAGTTGTTCGCCAACGCCGCGCCTTGGAACAATATTCGGCAAGGCTGGAGAAAGCGAACCAGGAGATTACCTACAAGGCCCTGCACGACGATCTGACGGGCCTGGGCAACCGGCGTTTTCTGACCGAAAAATTCGAAGACTTCGTCCGTCGGCGCGACGAGACGGGCGGCGAGATCGCAGCCCTTCATATCGATCTCGACCGCTTCAAGCAGATCAATGACACGATGGGCCATGCCGCCGGTGACGAGGTGCTCCTCGATGTTTCCCGTCGCATTCTGAACAGGGTCAAACCGGAGGACGTTGTTGCCCGGATTGGCGGCGATGAATTCGTCGTGCTGCTTTATGTTTCGGAGGACTGCGACCGGCCGGAACAGCTTGCCACAGTCCTTCTGGAAGCTCTGGCACGTCCGATGCGCTACGAGGGGAAAATCTGCCGCTTCGGTGCCTCGATCGGCCTGGCTCGAACACCCCTTGCAGATGTCGATCAGTTGCTCACGAACTCCGATGTCGCGCTGTACAAGGCCAAGCGGCGCGGGCGGGGTCAGCTCGGTATCTTTGACCGCGCCGACCTTGAAGACGTGCAGCGCACCAAGGAAGTCGCCGACGATCTTCTGCGTGCGATCGAGAACGATGAATTCGTGCCTTTCTATCAGCCGCAGGTGAATGCGGTGACACGCCAGGTCGTCGGGATCGAGGCGCTTGCGCGCTGGCATCATCCCGACAAAGGCATTCTGACACCGGCCGCCTTCCTCTCGGTTGCCACCGATCTGCACGTGGCCGCGGATATTGACAGGATGATCTTCGAACGGGCGGTTCAGGAATGCCAGCACGCTTTCGGTGACTACCGTGAGCCGTTGTCGCTGTCGTTCAATGTGAGCGAAAACCGGATCAACGACAGCGAAATAAAAGCCATCCGCGATTGCGTGAATGCCTATGCCGGCCAGATCAGCTTCGAGCTCCTGGAGACAATCTTTCTTGAAGAGCAGGACGACGACTTCCTCGCGCGGCTTCGGCAACTGCGGGACCTGGGGGTCGGCATCGAGGTCGACGATTTCGGAAGTGGCCGCGCGTCCGTCGTGGCCCTGCAACGCATCAACCCGGACCGGCTGAAAATCGACCGCCGGCTGGTTTCGCTTGTCGCGGAAGGCAGCGGCGGGCTGCGCCTGCTCCGTTCGATCATCGAGATCGGCCAGGCCCTTGAACTGGGCGTGACCGCAGAGGGCGTGGAAACGCGGGAACAGGCCGAGATCCTGACCCGGCTCGGCTGCGACAGGCTGCAAGGCTATTATTTTGCAAGGCCCATGGCGTTCTCAGACCTGCGGACCTTCCTGGAAGCTCCCGGCAGTCTGTTGCGCGGCGCATAGACCCGATCAGCCGTGTCTTTTCCGCCGCAGACTGTGCCCGCTCAGCTTTTCCTGCGCTGCGCCAGGCGCTCGCGGTTGAGCGTGTAGATGCCGGTCGCAACGATGATGAGGGCACCCAGCCAGGTCCAACCGTCGGGGAACTGCCCAAAGACAACGAAGCCGTAGAAGGTTCCCCAGATCAGGAGCGTATATTGCAGTGGCGCGACCACGACCGCCTGCGCGGCATCCAGCGCCAGGATGACAAGCGTTTCCCCCGCAGCCGCCAGAATGGCCATGGCAGCAAGCAACAGGATTTCCGTTGTTGATGCCGGGGTCTCCCAGACAAAGAGCATCGGTCCGGTCAACAGGATGCAGGAGACGATCGCGGTATAGGCAACCGTTGTCCCGGCGCTGTCACCGCCGGCAAGAATGCGTGACAGGATCTGGCGAAGCGCGAAGGCCCCGGCGGCAATCACCAGCAGGCCCGCCGCCGGGTGCAGGGCACCCAGACCCGGGCGGATCACGATCAGCGTGCCGATGAACCCGATAATGACGGCGGTCCAGCGGCGGATGCCAACCGGCTCGCGCAGGATGAGGGCGCCCATCACGGTGACCATGAAGGGCGCGACGAAGGTGATGGCGACCGCGTCGGCGAGCGGCACATATTTGACGCCAATTATGAAAAGCGTCG
>JBCBUA010000446.1:1367-2289 GCA_039818365.1 Pseudomonadota bacterium | reverse complement strand
CCTGAATTCCAGCCGGATCTGGAAGTGGCCGCGATGGACTATTTCCGTCAGGCGCACGAGGTTGCACATCATCTGATGCGTGGCTTTGCGCTTGGCCTCGGACTTGACGAGACCTTTTTCCTCAAAACGGCAGCACGCCCCTTGAGCCGGGCCTCGTTCGTCTACTATCCGGCGCAACCGGAAGAGATGGGCGCCGACCAGTTCGGCGTCGGGCCGCACACGGATTTCGGCGTTCTGACCGTGTTGTGCCAGGATGCTGTCGGCGGACTTCAGGTCGAGGATGTCAACGGTGACTGGCTGCAGGCGCCGCCCATCGAGGGCACATTGGTCGTGAACGTTGCCGATCTGCTCGCCCGGTGGACGGCGGGCGCCTACAAGTCAACGCCGCACCGTGTCGTGAACAGTTCGGGAAAGGAACGCCTCTCGCTGGTACTCGCCTTTGATCCCAACCCGGAAACCGTGATTGACGCGCGCGACATTTTCGGTGTTGATCACACACCGGCTGAGGACGCCATCACCTGCGGCGACTATCTGCAATGGCGCTTCGACCGCGCCTTCGCCTATCGGAAGACCGAGTGAGCATGGACAATGATATCGACGGCGCGATCGGTGCCGCGCTCAAGGATTTCAGAAACAGGAACGGGTATTCCGCACGGCATCTGGCAGAACTTTCCGGCGTTTCGGGCGCTATGATCAGCCGCATCGAAAGCGGCCAGGTGTCTCCGTCGATCTCGACACTGAGCGCCCTGGCCGCGGCGCTGAAGGTTCCGCTGGTCAGCCTGTTCCGCGAAACGACATCCGATCACACGGACTACACGTTTGTCGAATGCGGTGCCGGTCTCAAATCAACACGGATCGTCGACGATCACGTCCATGAGTTTGAAAATCTCGCTGTCCACCTGCGCCGCGATCTGCAGTTCGG
>JBCBUA010000446.1:0-1150 GCA_039818365.1 Pseudomonadota bacterium | reverse complement strand
GCCGAGGTGCAGCGATGACCGGACTGCGCGAACCCGGGGACGGCGTCGACAACCTTCTGACAAAATGCATGAAGGTCAAGGCGGGTGAAACCGCGTTGATCGTGTGCGAAGATCCGGCTCTCGGCTGGTACGACGCCGCAGCTTCCGGCATGGTCAGGACTGCCCTTGAAAAGATTGGATGCCGCGTCTCGCTCATAAAGGTCGGTGGCCCTGACCAGCCGCTTCCCGCTCACTATGAACACGATTTGGCCGCGCACGATGTAATCGTTTATCTCGCACGCGTGGGCGACCAGGACAGGTTCACCGACAAATTGCCCGGCAAGACTGTCGCGATGCTCTATGCGCGGAACGAAAAAACACTGAAATCCCCTTATGCGGCGACAGATCACGACGCGATGGTGGCGCTCAAGACGGCTGTCGACGCAGTCTCAAGGGCATCGGAGCGTGTGACGATCAGCTGTCCAATGGGCACCCGTCTGGAAGGCCTGGTCGAGATGGAGGATGACACCGACGGCGAGGTTGCGGTCAAGCGCTTTCCTCTCTGCGTTCCCCAGCCTGTGCTCACGCGTGCAATCAGCGGCCAGGTGGCGCTGGCGCGCTGGCTCACCCCTACCGGTTCACGGTCCTATTCGCCCGCGGCCGCGCGCATAGACGGAATTGTCATGGCCCAAGTCGATCACGGCAGAATTGCCGGATTTGAGGGCGACGCGGATAGTGTCAGGGCCATCGAACAGCACTATCAAATGGTCTCGGACCGGTTTGACCTCGACAAGCATGCCATCCACTCGTGGCATGCCGGTATTCATCCGGCCTGCTTTTTCGACGGCAATATCGATGACGACCCCGATCGCTGGTCGAACAACATTTTCGGCAACCCGCGCTTTCTGCATTTTCACACCTGCGGCCGCACGCCGCCGGGCGAGATTTGCTGGATGGTTCTGGACCCGACGATCTCTTTCGACGGAACCCCGTTGTGGCTTGAAGGTCGTTTGCAGCCACATAACTTTCCGCAAACCGGCGCCGCTGTCAGGAACTGGCCAGAATTGTCCGAACTTCTGTCGGAAGAACCAAGGCCGGTCGGCCTCTAACAACACCGCCATCCATGGCATCAGCCTGACTTAGAATTCCTGCGTTCAAGATAGGCAGGCCA
>JBCBUA010000445.1:0-2289 GCA_039818365.1 Pseudomonadota bacterium | reverse complement strand
GTTATGCGGGCAGCACATCCTGAGGCCGGAAACGAAAAACGGGCCGACGCGAGATCGGCCCGTCGTTCTTTTTATGACAACATGGATCAGAAGAAGCCCATCGGGTTTTCGTCATAGCTGACGAGCAGGTTCTTCGTGTTGCGGTAATGATCCAGCATCATCTTGTGGTTTTCACGGCCGATCCCGGACTTCTTGTAACCACCGAAAGCAGCGTGAGCCGGATAGTGATGGTAGCAGTTTGTCCAAACCCGGCCGGCTTCGATCGCCCGGCCGACACGGAAGGCGGTGTTGCCGTTGCGTGTCCAGACCCCGGCACCGAGCCCGTAGGTGGTGTCGTTCGCGATTTTGATCGCCTCTTCCTCGTCCTTGAACGTCGTGACCGAAAGAACCGGCCCGAAGATCTCTTCCTGGAAGATCCGCATGGAGTTGTCGCCGCGGAAAACGGTCGGCTGGACATAGTAGCCGTCGTTCAGACCTTCGCCCAGCGCAGCCTTGTCCCCACCGGTCAGAACGCTCGCGCCTTCTTCGCGGCCAAGCTTCAGGTAGCCGGTGATCTTTTCCATCTGCTCGGTCGAAGCCTGACCGCCGATCATGGTTTCCATCTGCAGGGGATTGCCCTGCTTGATGTTTTTCACCCGAGCGACGGCACGTTCCAGGAACGCATCCGCGATGTTCTCCTGCACCAGGGCGCGCGATGGGCACGTGCACACTTCGCCCTGGTTCAGGGCAAACATCGCAAAACCTTCAAGGCACTTATCGAAGAACGCATCATCTGCATCCATCACATCGCCAAAGAAGATGTTCGGAGACTTGCCACCGAGTTCGAGCGTGACCGGGATCAGGTTCTCGGCAGCCGCCTTCATGATGATCTTGCCGGTGTTGGTCTCGCCCGTGAACGCGAGCTTGGCGATGCGTGTTGAATTGGACAGTGCTGCCCCGGCTTCCTCCCCGAAACCGTTGACGACATTCACCACCCCATCGGGGATCAGGTCTGAGATCAGTTCCATGAGCACCATGATTGACGCAGGTGTCTGTTCTGCCGGTTTCAGGACAACCGCATTGCCGGCGGCAAGAGCGGGCGCAAGCTTCCAGACAGCCATCAGGATCGGGAAGTTCCACGGTATGATCTGGCCGACAACACCAAGCGGTTCATGGAAATGATACGCGTAAGTATTGGCATCGATCTCGGCGATCGAGCCCTCATCGGCGCGTATGACACCACCGAAATAGCGGAAATGGTCGACTGCGAGCGCAAGGTCCGCATTCACCGACTCCCGGATCGGTTTTCCATTGTCGAGCGTTTCAGCAACTGCAAGCGTCATGAGGTTCTGTTCGATCCGGTCGGCAATGCGGAACAGCATCGTGGACCGTTCGGTAAGCGATGTCCGGCCGAAAGCAGGGGCCGCCGCGTGAGCGGCATCAAGGGCCGCTTCGATATCGTCCGCGTTTGATCGCGCGACTTCGCAAAGCGCCTGACCGGTGACAGGTGTCACGTTTTCAAACCACTGGTCCGACTTGGGGTCCACGAACTTACCGTTGATGAAATTTCCGTATCGGGCCTTGAAGGGGAATTCGACACCAAGATGGCTGGTATCGAGCACGGCGCTGTTTCCGCCTGCACTTGTGTGTACGTTCATTACGTCCTCCCAATGCATAGAAAATCGGCCCGAGAGGAACTCTCAGGCTGTCACAAGCTGGCGATCTTTTGTTGGAAGAGCTGGCAGAGGCATATTGGCACGCTTGGTTGCGTTTTGGAACGTCGGAACCCGAGAAAACAAGCAGCCTTGTACCAAAGAAGGAGGTCGTTTCCATTTCGAAGGTCAAGCTGGTGCCGGTCGCAGCGCGAACGTCACTGAGCTGTGTTCGGGATTGCAGTAAGCGCAGAATCCGGGTGTCGTCGGGCTTTCATTCTGGGGCGCTATTCAACCAAAGCTGATGCGCATGAACACTCCGTTCAGGAAACGATTTTCAACCGAGGCGTTTCATCTTTGACATTTTCAGGACTGCCTAAACGGTGACGGCGAGCAAATGAAAGAGAAGCCCGAATGAAGCCCGGATCCATGCGGTACCGGGTCAGCTTCCCGACCCTGATACGCGCCTGTGGGGTCTCGTCGCGGCGCATGTAATGCACCATTTCCAGAAATGCCACTTCGTATTCCGTCGCCACGATCCTATCGTCGGCAGAAAGGGGATCCTTGAACGAAGGATGCGTGCCGAGTAGTTCGACAGAGCGCTCGACGATCCCAGCAAGTGCGTGCGCCACAGGGAAGCCAAGCCGCTCCCCCAGTC
>JBCBUA010000444.1:0-2302 GCA_039818365.1 Pseudomonadota bacterium | reverse complement strand
TTCATTACGGGACAGACCTACGTGGTTGATGGCGGCCGGATGACGAGGCTCAGCCTGCCTTGATCGCGGCGTTGTCAGCCGAAAGCGGAAGACCCGCCTTGGAACGCCGCGCGGATTTCCGAAATCATGGAAGCGATCAGGCCAACATCCTGATGTGCGCCCGTGCCAATGACCAGTTTGGATGACGGCGTCGGCACAAAGCCCTGTTTTTCGTCAAGCATCGTCATGGAGCGGTCAATCGAGGAGTTTCCGAGGACACCCACGGCCACACCTGCCTCCACGGCCGCTTTCACGCCCGCAACGCTCTGGCTGGAATAGACCACGCGGTAGGCTTTTCCGGCGTCGGTGAGCGAGGCGATCGCAGCTTCGCGCCACCAGCAGGCACGGTCAAACAACGCCACCGGCAATGGCTCCAGGTCCAGAAGGTTTCTGTGCTTGCTCATGACCCAGTGCGTGGTGTCCTCGTAGATGATCTCTTCGCCTGGCGCGGGGTTTTGAACCTCGTAGACGGCAAGGTCCAGTCGGCCCTTCGCCAGCATGTCCGGAAAGTCGGGGCTGAGGGAACACGTGACATCCAGCTGTACCTGGGGATGGGACCGGGCGAAATTGCCGACGATTTGCGTCAGTTTCGCACGGCCGTGATCATCCGGAATGCCGAGCCGCAACGTTCCGCTCAAGGGCGTTGTCGTGAGGTCGCGCAGCGTCGCGTCCAGCCTTGCCGTTATGTCCCTTGCGACCGGGTAGAGCTGTTTGCCCGCATCGGTCAGGACGACCCCGCGCCCGTTCCGGTGAAAGACGCTCTGCCCAACGGTCTGTTCTAGCCGTGCGATCTGCAGGGAGATCGCGGACTGGGAGCGCCCGATCCGCGTTCCGCCTTCCGTGATGCTGCCGGTTTCGGCGACGGCAAGAAACGTCCGCAGCAGATCGCTATCAAGATTGGACATCGGTTTTCTCAATATCTGAAATTGAAGCTATTCATTTTTCTTATGAAGAAGACACGGTTATCCTGCTGACGTCAATCAGGAGAGCCGTCGATGAATGTTCAGCAAACGACCTTGGCACGCAGCAGGAGCCGCGTCTGGCGTCCGGCGGCGCTTGCGGCCCTGATCATCTTTCCGGTGCTTGTCTGGCCGGACTTTGTCATTGACGGCCTGACATTTTCGCTCCAGGGGCTCATAACCGTTTCTCCGCTGGTCGTGCCGGGTATTCTGCTGACGGCCTGGATCATGTCGAGCGGCGCGGACAGAATCATCAGGCGCGCTTTTGAGGGGCGCATGCTGCGCGCGATCGTTGCCGCTTCAATGATCGGGGCGATCACACCCGTCTGCGGCGTCACGATCCTGCCGCTCATGGTTGGCCTTCTGGCGGCCGGTGTCCCGCTTGCGCCCGTCATGGCGTTCTGGCTGTCCTCTCCCGTGACCGATCCGGCCATGCTCGCAACCACGGCGGCAACGCTCGGGTTTGCCTTTGCCCTTGGCAAAACCGTTGCGGCCTTCGGCCTGGGGCTCTTCGGCGGGGCCGTAACGGCAATCCTCAACCGGCATCACGACGTCGGGGACGTGTTGCGAACGGGCGGCCTCGCCTCCGACCTTGCGGCCGGATCCTGCTGCGGTGCCTCCTCGTTCGAACCGCGCGTCTGGCGCGAACCGGCTAGAAGAGTTGCGTTTTTCAGGCAGGGACGGGCAACGACGCGCCTGATCCTGATCTGCCTGATCCCGGCCTTCTTCGCCGAATACGCGCTCAATGCGGTGCTAACGCCGGGATCGCTCGCGCACTATGTCGGTGAGGACAAATGGTGGGCCATCCCGGCCGCTGTTTTCGTCGGAGCGCCCGCCTATATCGACGGCTACGCGGCCCTTCCCCTGACCCGTGCCCTCGTCGACAACGGCATGTCGCCGGGAGCGGCCATGGCCTTTCTGGTGTCGGGCGGCGTGGTCAGTATCTGGGGAGCCCTGGCGATCTTCCCGGTCCTGAAACTGCGCCCGTTCCTTCTTTATCTCGCTCTTGCGGTCACGGGCTCGGTCATGGCGGGGTACGTGTTCGGCTGGGCGGTGTGACGGTGTGGGGGCTGCGCGCCTTCATTCCGCTGCTGCGCGCCACTCTTTCCAGCGCAGGACCATATTGGCGCCGATCTCGCGAAACGGCTGTGGCGGCAGTTTTTTCGGGCGCGCTTCCGCTCTGAAATGACGGGTGATTTCGCTGGAGCGGCCGCAGGCCAGTTCTGCGGCACCCATGCCGGTCAGGGTTCCGCGCGCGGTGCCAAGACCGTTTTGCACGCAACCGGAAAAAACGCCGTCTTCCA
>JBCBUA010000443.1:0-2364 GCA_039818365.1 Pseudomonadota bacterium | reverse complement strand
TCATTTTCCAAAGCGCTTTCAATTTCAGAGTAGACTAGATCACAATGCGCCCAGCCGTCAAAGGGAGAAGACTGTGAGTTTTCTCAAAAGTATTATTGACAATTGTGTGACACTGAGCGACCGTACACCATCCAAAGCGCTTTGGTGGTTTGCCCTTATGCCACCATTTCCACGGAATTCTTGGGAGGAAAGCATGAACAAATCAACTCTATTTGCGGGCTCGGCTGTACTTGCTTTGACCGCAGGCGGTGCTCTGGCGGACGGCCACTTGCCGTACGCGCCGGGTGACGGAGCCTTCAGCTGGGACAGCTACAATGCCTGGGCTGAGAACGCGCCTGATCTGAGCGGTCAAACCGTAACACTGTCGGGCCCTTGGCTGCAGCCGGAAGATGATGTGTTTCGCTCGGTGCTGGCGTATTTCGCCGATGCGACCGGCGCGGAAGTGATCTACACTGGCTCGGACAGCTTCGAGCAACAGATCGTTATTGATGCCGAAGCAGGTGCAGCGCCGAATGTCGCGATCTTCCCGCAGCCAGGTCTTGCATCCGACATGGCTGCACGCGGTCTTTTGCATCCGCTGCCTGCCAGTATGCAGAGCTTCACTGCCGAGAACTACGGCGCCGGACAAAGCTGGGTCGACCTTGGCACTTACGCGGATTCCAGCGGCACAGATCAGCATTTCGGCTTCTTCTACAACGTGAACGTCAAGTCGTTGGTCTGGTATGTTCCGGAGAACTTCGAGGACGCTGATTACGAAATTCCTGAAACCATGGAAGATCTGCGCGCCTTGACTGAGCAAATCGTCGCTGACGGTGAAGTGCCGTGGTGCATTGGTCTGGGTTCAGGCGCGGCGACCGGCTGGCCTGCGACTGACTGGGTCGAGGACATCATGCTGCGCACGCAGCCCGCCGACGTCTATGACGGCTGGACCACGAACGAGATTCCGTTCAACGACGAGCGTGTCGTCGCTGCGATTGAAGAGTTCGGCTGGTTCGTCGGTGATGACGCCAAGGTTTCGGGCGGTGCAGGGGCCGTGGCCACCACTGACTTCCGCGACAGCCCAAAGGGCATGTTCGCCTCGCCGCCGCAGTGCTACATGCACCGTCAGGCGTCGTTCGTGCCGGCCTTCTTCCCGGAAGGCATCGAGTTCGGTGAAGACGTCGACTTCTTCTACTTCCCGTCCTACGCTGACAAAGACCTCGGCAACCCGGTTCTGGGTGGCGGCACCTTGATGGCCATCACTGATCCTTCGGATGCCACCAATGCTCTGTTCGAGTATTTCCAGTTGCCGCTAGCGCACGAAATCTTCGGTGCACAGTCAGGCTTCCTGACGCCGCTGAAGACCGTAAACCCGGAAACCTACCTGAACGACGCGCTGCGTGGTCAGGCCGAGATTCTGGTCAACGCCACCACGTTCCGCTTCGACGGGTCTGACCTGATGCCTGGCGGCGTCGGCGCAGGCACGTTCTGGACCGGCATGGTCGACTTTACCGGCGGTAAGGACGCTCAGACAGTGGCGGACGAAATCCAGACAAGCTGGGACGCGCTGAAGTAAGCGCTTCAAAAAGACCGGAGGCCCCAGAACCACTCTCAGGGCCTTCGGCAACCTTAAGTCCTCACTTTCAGGGAGGGTGCCATGCATCCTGCAGTGCTTGGTCTTGTAACCATCGTTATCGGGGTTGGGGGGTGTCTGGCGTATTTCTATTTCTCCAACCTGTTTCTGGACAAAGTTCTTTTCCCCGCCAGGGGGCCGAACGCGGGTCGCAACATTAACCGCGCCAACCAGATCAGACCGTGGTTGTTCGTCTTTCCGGCGATGTTCGCACTGCTTCTGTATCTTGGCTATCCAGTGTTCGAGACGCTTCGGCTGTCACTGACCGACCGTGATCAAGGGGACGCTTTTGTCGGGCTGGCCAACTACCAGCAGATGATGTCCGAACCTAAATTCTGGGAAGCGATCCGCAACAATATGCTGTGGCTGATCGTGGTGCCGGCCGCATCGACAGCTTTCGGGTTGCTGGTCGCGCAGCTGACCGACCGCATTTCGTGGGGCAACATCGCAAAGTCGCTGATCTTCATGCCAATGGCGATCTCGTTCGTCGGTGCATCCGTGATCTTCAAACTGATTTACGACACGCGGCCCGAAGATGTGGGGCAGATCGGCATTCTGAACGCCATATGGATGCAGTTTGACGGCGGCATTGGCTCGATCCTGTTCCTCAAGGTGCTTCCTGCGGTGCTGTTCATCGCCTCGGCAGGAGTATTCGGCTATATCGCCTACGTGCTGGCCAAGCCCGTCCTCAAGGGCGAGCGGATGCAAGCCGGTACCGGCATCAAGGGCGTGCGGCTGGTCCTTGCCGCGTT
>JBCBUA010000442.1:0-2384 GCA_039818365.1 Pseudomonadota bacterium | reverse complement strand
GAAGCGTCTGGCCTCACACGCGAAGGACCATCCGCCGGGCGTAAGCGGATGAGAAGGTTGCGTACGTTTGAATCGTGCCACCGCCCACTGCGGCGCGTCTGTGTTCCGCGTGCGTTGAGTTCGGAGGCGATCTCGCGCATGCTTGCTGCACCAGACGCTCGGACATCATGCACCAATGGTGCAAGTTCTTGCGCAAAGGCGTCAGCGTTGGCGACGACCGCCCGGCGGAGCGCCACACCGCCCTTTCCAGCGCGCCTCAGCGCAGCCGCGCCGTCGGGATTGCCGAGCCTCGTCCCTCGGGCCTTCGCGGCCGCCAGCGCGTCCCGGGTGCGTCTGGCAATCGCCTCGCGCTTCTGCTGGGCGACGAGCGCCATGATGCCGACGGTGAGGTCGTTGGCCTCCGGCATATCCGCCGCGATGAAACGAACTCCACTGCCCTGCAGCGTGAGCAGGTGTCTAGCCCCCTTGGTTTGGGCCACTGATGGGCTGGTTTTCTAATAGCGTTTCGGGCACCGGCGGTCGCATGTTCAGGGCCTGATGGGGGCGAACGCGATTGTACTGGCGACGCCAGACATCGATGACGGTCTGGGCCTGACGCGTTGATGCGAACCATTCGGCGTTGAGCACCTCGCGGCGGAGCGTGCCGTTGAAGCGCTCATTGTATCCATTCTCCCAGGGTGAACCGGGGCAGATACGGATGGGCTCGACACCCACCTTCCTCAGCCAGCTCTGGAGTGGTTCAGCAATGAACTCTGGGCCATTGTCAGAACGCAGGTAGGTCGGTGTCCCACGCTGGATCATCAACGGGTAGAGCGCTTCAAGCACATCCTCAGAGCCCATCTTGGTCGCAACCCGCACGCAAAGCGCCTCACGACTGAACTCGTCCAGGACCGTGAGCATCTTGTATCGCCTGCCATTGCTCAACCGATCGTGGACGAGATCTACTGACCAGATGTGGTTCGCGTATCTGGGCCTCAGCCTGATCACCGAGGCGTCATGGTGATAAAGCCGCTTCCGTTTCTTGTGTCGGTGCGGCAGCTGCAGTCCTTCCTCACGCCAGAGCCGCTCAATCTTCTTGTGGTTGGCCCGCCAGCCTTCGGCGCGAAGCAGTTCGCCGACCTTTCGGTAGCCATAGCGGCCGTATTGTTTGGCGAGCCGGATGAGCGCCAGCCGCAGCGCGTCATCGCTGTCGGGCTGCGGTTTATACTGGAGGGTGGAGCGTGCCACTGCCATGACCTGGCAGGTGCGGCGTTCGGAGGACCCCAGCTTCTGCCGCGCGTGGATGGCGGCCTGACGCAGTTCTCCTGCTGTCAGGCCTTGGGCTTTAAAAAATCCAGGCCCTCCTTGAGGATAAGCTTGTCGAGCTCCAGCTCTGCGACAATCTTCTTCAGCCGCTTGTTCTCCTTCTCAAGCGCCTTCAGCTCCGTCAACTGCGGCCGGCCCATCCCACCAAATTTCTTACGCCAGATGTAGTACGTCGCGTCGCTGATCCCGGCTTGACGGCAAGCAGACGGCACATCCATGCCACCCGCCAGATGCACCTCAATCTCGCGCAGCAGCTTCAGCGCTTCCTCATCCGAATGACGCTTACGAGCCATCTCAAGATCCCCTCATCACGAAGCACACTTTGGCCCACTTTTATGGGGGCAGGACAGATGCGCGGGAGTGAACCGCAACGCGACTGCGAACACTCTACGCGACCGATCGGCTCCCACAACCCGCAACATCTTTCACCAGCACCTCTGAGGCTTAGGGCAACGGGAGGCGAGTTCTGGCGACCCGTAGTTCGGATCAGCTGCCGTCAGGGCTTGAGATACGCAGCTGTTGCATCAAACTGATCCGAACCGGTGCGCCAATGGCCGTTGAATTTCGCAACGCAGTCACGGAGCGGGTCACGCGTCCGCGCAGTCTCCTCGATGAGGGCCGCACGCATGAATGCCGCTCGCGGGCCAGCGGATTGGTCGTCGATGAGGTTCTTGAGTTCGTTCGGATCGGCAGCGAGATCGTAAAGCTCGTCGTAGTCCCCCGGCGAGAAGATGAGCTTTAGCCCACTCTCATCGATGAGCCCCCTTTGCGAATAGAGGAACCGAAGGCCGTGAAACTCGACAAGGAGGCGGCTCCGCACCGATGCGCTGGCGTCAGCAAGGGCGGGCGATAGATCTAAGCCGTGGCGCGGCTCGTGCGCGATACCGAGTTGCGAAAGGACGGTCGGCATGATGTCCATGTTGGTGGCGAGAGTTCCGCGCGGTCCGGCCCCGATGGTCTCGTGCCGAAAAAGCAGGGGAACCCGGATCGCCTCCTCGTAAAGTAGACCTTTATCGATGAGGCCGCCGTGCGTACCAGTCATATCGCCATGGTCTGACGTGAAAACGACCATGGTCGAC
>JBCBUA010000441.1:0-2389 GCA_039818365.1 Pseudomonadota bacterium | reverse complement strand
GTCGCCAGAATCGGCGCGCCGGATCTGCTGGACGAGGCGTGTTCAGGGACAGCTGCAGCGCTTCGCGCAGCGTCACGGTTCCCTGATAGGAGCGGTCGAAATTCGACGGCCGGTAACCGCCAAAACTGATCGGCCTGTCTGCAATCAGGCTGCCCGGAACGCCGATCCCTTCTTCGAAGGCCAGTCCATAGATGAACGGTTTCAGGGTCGACCCGGGCGAGCGGATCGCACGGGTCATGTCGATGTGTCCCAGACGCGCCTCGTCCAGCAGATCCGGCGCGCCGATTCTGGCGACAATCTCGCCGCTGGTGTGATCAGCCACCACCACGGCGAGCGAAACCGGCGCCGGCAAGTCGTTGACACGCCGCCGGGCCTGCGTTTCGAGCGTTATCTGCAGGTCCCTGTCCAGCGTAAGCCGATGAACCCTTTTCTCCGGGGACATGTTCCGGATGAACCGGCTTTCATGTGCGGCCACCATCGGCATTGCGAAGCGACGCGTTCGAATCGGTTCCGCAGAAGCCGATGCAGCTTCTAAGGACGAAACAACACCCCTTGCGGCTGCGACGGCCAGAACACGGTTCCGCGCGGCGCGCGCCTTGGCCGTGTGCCGGTCGGGGCGCCTGGTTTCCGGGCTTTGCGGGAGGGCCACCAGCAAGGCCGCTTCGGCAGGCGTCAGGCGTCCAGGCTCCTTGCCGAACCAGGTCAGGCTCGCCGCCCTTATGCCCTCAAGGTTCCCACCAAAAGGCGCGCGCAGGACATAGAGGCGCAGAATGTCTTCCTTCGTGAAAGTCCGTTCCAGTTGGATCGAACGCAGGATCTGCTCATATTTCCGCCGAATGCTTTTTGTCGGCTTTTCCTCCAGCAACCGGGCAACCTGCATCGTCAGCGTCGACCCGCCCGACACGATGCGCCCGTTGCGCAAGCTTTGAGCCACAGAACGCAGCAACGCGCGGAAATCGACGCCGCCATGCTCGAAAAAACGCTGGTCCTCAAATGCCAGCAGCATATCGAAATAGAGCGGGTCTATCTCACTCAGATCCACCGGCAGGCGCCATTTGTCGTCGCCGCTGATAAAGGCCCTGAGCAACTGGTCATCGCGATCAAGGACAACAACGGAAAGCGGCACATCCCCGACGGCGGGCGGCTTTGACAGGGCCATGTAGTCGTCATGGATCTTCCACGCGCCAAGGATGGCAAGCGTGATGCAGCCAATACCGGCGAGCACCCACGACCGGCGGATTGTCCTGCCCTTTTGCCGTAGCCACGTGCGCATGACGGATTACCGGGTTGGTCCCAACACGGTGAATTGCGACGTTGCCGTGATGGCTCTTCTGTTCGGCAGATACATGTCCTCAACCGATGCCGGGGGGTGCGCAAACGTTCC
Source organism: Pseudomonadota bacterium (assembly GCA_039818365.1). GTDB lineage: Bacteria > Pseudomonadota > Alphaproteobacteria > Rhizobiales > Stappiaceae > Roseibium. The sequence goes on along the minus strand of JBCBUA010000441.1, from coordinate 1,005 downwards.
CGGCGTCGCGGCGCGTGCGAGGTAGGCGAAGGAGAGTTCCTCACCGCTCTGACGGTTCTGGTCCACAGCGACCTCGAAACGATCCGCGTAAAACGCGGCATGTTCGGGCGAGTCGACCGTCGACAGGAACGAGAGCCCGCCGATATCCCCGGAGCGCACCAGGCGCGGGTTGTCGATCACCAGTCCTGCCGGCAAGCGGTCCACCACCATCAGCCGCCCCGGCTGGCCCGTCAGGGCGCGCACGGTCAGAACAACGGCAAGCCGAGTGTTGATCGGCACCGCGGACGGATCGACCGGATTTCCGTTGAGATCATAAACCATGCGCTCGATCGAATAGTCCCGCCCTCCCGCAGGTTCCGGCACGATGGGTTGCCCGGCAACGGAGACAAGCAGATCCGTAGCCGCCGTGCCGTTGTTGACGACCTCGACAGGCGCTCCGGCCAGTTCCGGTCCCGCCAGGGCCCAGGCAAGGCGTCCCGGCGTTTGCACGCCGCCGACCGAAATACGCGCCTGCTCCGCGGATTCATTCAGCGCATTGGCGGCAAGCAGCATCCAGGCCATGTCCTGGGTTGACCGGTTCGATGTCTGTCCCTGTGCTGCTTCCAGTTGATCGACGGCCTCATCCCTCAGGCGTGTTCCAGCCGAAGCGGTGACCACGTAGTCAGTGACGGCCGCGCTGTCGCGCAGTCGCGAACCGTAGTCGTCCCTGAAGACAGTTGACGTGTCGCGCGGGAGGTCTGCGAGCGCTGCGGAAAACCCGATCGCGGCCCGCTCCCTTTCGCCATAAAGCGATAGACCGGCGGCAACCTGCGCCTTGGCAAGAGGGGTTGCAAAATTCTGCAGTTTTGCGTCGAGATAGTAGCGCAGGTCCCCCATCGAGGCCCGGCCATTGCGCGCAAGAACATAAAGCGCATAGGCGATATCCTCTCCGACTTTCTGACCCGTGCGCGCGAAAAGGGATACAGCGTTCCCGATCTCGCGTTCACGACGGCCCTGGACAATCTT
>JBCBUA010000440.1:0-2393 GCA_039818365.1 Pseudomonadota bacterium | reverse complement strand
GGTCACCGTTCTGACGATGACCGCCCCGGCACATCTGCGCTGCAGTGTCGTTGCCCTGGGCTACAATATCTGCATGGCCGTTTTCGGTGGAACGACACCGATGGTCGCGACATACCTGGTCAACAGGACAGGGGATGACTATGCACCGGTCTACTACGTGATTGTCGCCACGCTTGTTGCAATCCCGGTTATCTGGCGGTTGCCGAAACTCATCGAGAAGGCACGGTTAGCGGCGTCGGACGATGGCTCGGCAGGGTCCGGGACCTGAGAGCTTAAAACAAAAAACCGGCCTTAAGGCCGGTCTTTTCTAGGTTCAGGTCAAGACGCTCAGGAGGCCTTGGCCGCCGGCAGTTCGATATCGATGCCGAGCGTGGTGACATCGCCTGACCGGTCCATTTCCAGACGGACGGAGTCCGGGTCGATTTCAACACGCTTGGCAACCACCGCCAGGATGTCTTCCCGGAGGCTGGATATCAGAACGGCGTCCGAACCGTCGTCGGCACGTTCATGCGCCAGCAGGATTTGAAGCCGGTTCTTGGCGACCGAGGCGCTTTCGCCTCTTTTGCCAAAGAGGCTCAGGATGTTCATGCCGCCCTCCCTTTGAAGAGTTTGCCGAACAGGCTTTTCTTTTCCTCTGGGATCGTGACCGGGATATTTTCCCCCAGCAGCCGGCGCGTCGCTTCCATGTAGGCCTTCGCCGGTGGCGAGGTCTCGTCCGAAAGCGTCACGGGAAGACCGACGTTTGAGGCTTTCAGGACGTCCTTGCTTTCCGGGACGACGCCGATCAGCGGAACGGACAGGATGTCGACGACATCGTCAGTCGCCAGCATGTCGCCCGTCTTTGCCCGCTCGGTGTCGTAGCGGGTAATCATCAGGTGCTTGGGCATCCGGCCGCCGTCTTCGGCGATTTTCGTCTTGGCGTCGAGCAGGCCGATGATCCGATCACAGTCTCGCACGGAAGATACTTCCGGATTGGAGACGATGATCGCTTCGTCCGCGTGGCGCATGGCCAGCGTTGCGCCGCGTTCGATCCCCGCCGGACTGTCGCAGATGACATAATCGAAATAGCCGCGCAATTCGCTGATGACCGCCTCGACGCCTTCTTCGGTGAGAGCGTCCTTGTCGCGCGTCTGCGAGGCCGGAAGCAGGTAAAGATTGTTGAGCTTCTTGTCGCGCACGAGGGCCTGCTTGATGGACGCCTCGCCACGAACCACATTCACAAGGTCGAAGACCACCCGGCGTTCCGCACCCATGATCAGGTCGAGATTGCGAAGACCGACATCGAAATCGATCGCGCAGACCTGGTAGCCTTCCTTGGCAAGCGCCGAGGCAATCGCGGCGGTGGTTGTCGTCTTGCCGACACCGCCCTTGCCCGACGTGACCACAACGACAGTGGCGTTGCTCATGGTGTCCGTCCTGTGTGTTCCGGCCGGCCGATTTTCAACCGGGCCTTGTTAGTTCAGTCCTTCGAAGACCAGCGTTTCGTTTTCAAAGCGGATCTGCGCCGGCGAATTGCGCAAGCTTCCGTCGAAATCGTCCGCGACCTTGTAAAGTCCGTTGATCGAAACAAGCTCGGCATCGAGCTTGGTGCAGAAAATCCTCGCGCTGTCCTTGCCCGCAACGCCTGCCAGCGCGCGGCCGCGCAGGGCGCCGTAAATGTGAATGGAGCCGCCGGCAATAATCTCGGCGCCGGAGCTCACGGACCCGATTACGGTAACATCGCCGTCGGGGTGCAGGATGCTCTGTCCGGAACGGACATGGTCGGAAATCACGATGGACGAATCACCTTGCTTTGCGTTTTCGCGCTCAAGCTCGTCCAGAGACTTGGCAAAAGAATGACCATCTCCGGGCCCGCTGTCCGTTTCACCGGAGGACGCGTCCTTTCCGTTTTTCGTCGGGATTTCCTTATCGGTGCCTTCGTCCGGCTTGCCGGCCTGCGTGTCAGGCTCGGGCACGTCCACCTCCGCCGTCAGGCGTCCGCCGCCAAAGCTTGGCGGCATCCCGTCCTTCAGCCGTGTTCCGGAGATCCCGTCGATACCCATGACGCGGATGGACCGTTCCCCCAGGCCGTCAAGCACCCGTTCAAGGTCCTCGATCGGAATATTGCTGCCGCGCACGTCGAGAATGATCGGACGGTCGATGAAGAAACCGGGCGAGCGTTCGATGATCCGGTCAAGCTCCTTGAACCAGCCGTCAAACGGCTGCTCCGGGGCTAAAACGATGGCAATAAAGGATTTTCCCTTGAACTTCATTGAAGAGGTCCGGCGGCATTGTCTGACAGGTGATTTGGTCGAATAAACCTAGCATTAACCGGACCTTGCATCCGATGAGCGGTTCGTTTTCCACCGATATCGATTTTTTCGAACAAATTCAGTCAATTGACTGTTCAACCG
>JBCBUA010000439.1:0-2439 GCA_039818365.1 Pseudomonadota bacterium | reverse complement strand
CCTCGGTCTTGACTGAGATCAGATCCGGCGCAGCCAGTCGGCAATGCCCTGTCCGATGACGTGTGGATGATCCTCCTGGAGGAAGTGCGATCCGGCCCCGACGAAACGGGCTTCGATATTGGGCACATTCGCTGTCAGGTAATCCGCGACGGGCCTGGGCATCAGAGCGCCCGGCTCGGCATAGAACATCAGTTTCGGGATCTGGCTGGACAGCAGCCATTCGCCGTTCAACCGGACCTCTTCGACAACGTCGGCGGGCTTGCCCTCGATCGGCACTTCGCGCGGCCAGGCGAGGACAGGCTTGCGGCTGTCAGGGGTCGGGAAGGGTTTGCGGTAGTGGTCCATCTCCGCCTCGGACATGGCGCGCACAACGCCCATTTGCGGCAACACGAATTCCACGAAGAAATTCTGGTTGAGCACCATGTCGGCACCCTTGTCGCTGTGCATCAGCCGGAAGAAATCGGCAAGCGGTCCCGGCATGTCGTCGAACGATGCGACCGGCAGCACGGGCGGCACGATGGCTTCCAGGAAAACCAGAGCGGATATGCGATCGGAATTCAGTCGCGCATAGCGCATGCCGAGCGCAGATCCCCAATCGTGGACCACCAGGATCGCATCGCGCAATTCGAGCTGATCGAGGAACGTGTCCAGATACCGCGCATGATCAGCGAACCGGTAATCGCTGTCCGGCTTGCCGCTGTCACCCATCCCAATCAGATCGGGTGCGATGGCCCGGTATCCCTCCGGCACGTGCGGTATGATGTTGCGCCACAGATACGACGAGGTCGGGTTTCCGTGAAGAAACACGACCGGGCGGCCCTCGCCTTCATCGACATAGGCGATGCTTGAGTCGAGAACAGGCATCTCTTTCTTGTCAAACGGAAACGCGCTGCCGATCGGCACGCCGTAAGGCGCTGCGGGATCGGATCCCAGCGTTTTTTCGGCCTGTTGTGCAACGGCCGGAAGCCCAGGCGCCAGTGCGAGCACCGCTCCGCCGGTTGCTGCACCTTTGAGCAGGGCGCGCCGGCCAAGGCCCTTTTTTGGTCCATCAGTCATTTTCGATCCACCTTCATCAGTTTCCGTTCCGCACGCACGTTGCGCGTCTGGGCTTGAATGTGGCGGATTGATTTTTGAATGGAATACACCCAAATTCACCATAGCGGATCAAAAACGATCCGCATGGCAGCAAGTGGGGACGCCACATGAAACGCGAGCTTGATTGGGATCACGTGCGCACATTTCTCGTCGCAGTGCGCACCGGCAGTTTCCGGCAGGCGGCGGAAAAGCTCGGTGTCAATCATGGCACCGTTCACAGGGCTATCTCCGCGCTGGAGACCAGCCTCGGAACACGGGTTTTCGACCGGACGACAAGCGGCCTTCAACTGACGCAATCGGGTGAAGCGCTGATTGAACCGGCTGAGGAGATGGAGACCCAGGCCAACACGATCACCAGGAAACTGTCGGGGCTCGACCTGGAGCCGACGGGAACCGTCCGCCTCAGCCTGCCCCCTGCCCTGTCGCACGGGTTGCTCGCGGACATGCTCCGCGCGTTTTCCGAACGCTTTCCCGAAATTTCGGTGCGCACCATCTCGACCAACCGCGTGTCCGATTTGCAGCGGCTGGAGACGGACATCTCCCTGCGGGTCGCACGAAACGTCGACGAGGATGTGCTCGGACGAAAACTTCTGACCTTTGTGCAGGCCGTTTATGCCTCACCTGAATATCTCAGGACACATGCGCAGCAGCTTGCCGCCAAGGGCAGGGGCGCACACTGGATTGCCTGGAGCGAATTGCAGGACTGGATTGCCGACAGCCCATTCCCGGACGCAACCGTTCGCCATGTTCTTCCCGAGGTTTCCATGCAGATCGAAGCCGCCGCGAAACACCTGGGATTGATAAAGGTCCCAGCTTTTACCGGCGACGCCGATCCACGCATCGTGCGCGTGCCGGATGTACCGCTGCAGCCGGGCTATCCGGTCTGGCTGCTTTACCACCGGGACCTCCGCCGGGTGGCAAGAGTGAGGGCCTTCGTCGATTTCGCGATCGAGTATTTCTCGAAGAACGAGCGGCTATTCACCGAGTAACAGGCGCAACGGGGACGGGCACAGGCAAGCACCGGATAACCGCGCCTTGCCGCGTCGCGTTCAATTTCCGGATCGGTGCGTAGTCCGCAATCGATATGGTCGGAAAATCACCAACTTTTCAAAAAGTTGCGGAGTATTTGCAAAAAAACAATTGAGGCAATCGCCTCACTAGTCAACTACCCGTGGACAACGAACAATTTGTGACAAGAATCGCGTGAGCAACAAGAATGCAAGCGCTACTAAGCTGCCGTCTCAGACTTTCTCCTACTGAAGAAAAGATTGCGTTGATTCGGAACCAACACTCTGGTCCTATCGGTAATTTCTCCATTCTCAGAACGCGTTACGTAATAGGTCG
>JBCBUA010000438.1:0-2476 GCA_039818365.1 Pseudomonadota bacterium | reverse complement strand
CCGCGTAGACATGCGGCAAGAGCGCTTGCTGCATTGCCTGTTCGGCGTCAACGCCCTTGTGTTTGCGCATGGAATGGTAGAGCTCGGCAAGCTCCTTCGTCAGCGGCGATGTGGCCGGGCGGTGGATGTCCAACCCGTCGGTTGCGTCGACACTTGCCTGTTGCACGTCATCGGGTTCGGTGTCTCGGACCAGAATGATCCGGGCGATACCCTGCTTTCGGGCCTCGATCGCTGCCTGGACGACCCGCGGGTCCGCACCTTCACTCAGGACGATGGTCTTGTCTGAACGGGCTGCGTTCCGAAGGATTTCTTCCAAAGGCTTCATCGGACCTAGCTTTCTGGCACTGGCTGACCGGCCTGGCTGCCGACGATGCCGTCCGGAAAGGACGGTCGGCGTGGTCCTGGACCGATGGGCTGGTGCCGCCGCCGATCCGGCGGATCAGGCGGCGGCACCGGTTCGAACGATTTGCCGATCGTGTTCCCGGGTAGGATTGAACCCGAAGACCGGCGGCAGATCGGGACAGGCGATTAAACGCCTGTCTGGGGACGCATGTCGGATGCGGAGATCCCGGCCACCGCAACCGGCTTTTTCATCGCGTCGCGGCGGAACGGGTCACCCAGTTCCTGGTTGATCAGCACCTCGACCAGGGTCGTCTTGCCGTTCTTCATCTGGTCGTCGATGGCCTTGTCGAGAACCTGGGTCAGCTCGTCCATCGTGCGGGCCTGAACACCCTGCAGGCCGCAGGCCTTGGCGATTTCGGCGTAGCTCACATCCTCATCGAGTTCCGTTCCGACGAAGTTGTCGTCGTACCAGAGCGTCGAATTGCGTTTTTCCGCACCCCACTGGTAGTTGCGGAACACGACCATAGTGATCGGCGGCCATTCCTTGCGCCCGATCGCCGTCAGCTCCGTGACCGCGATGCCGAAGGCACCGTCGCCCGCAAAGCCGACGACCGGCGTGTCGGGGCAGCCGATCTTGGCACCGACGATTGCCGGCAGACCGTAACCGCACGGACCGAACAGGCCTGGTGCCAGGTACTTGCGGCCTGTTTCGAAGCTCGGATAGGCGTTGCCGATGGCGCAGTTGTTGCCGATATCGGAGCTGATGATGGCTTCCTTCGGAAGGGCGGCCTGGATCGCACGCCATGCCTTGCGCGGGCTCAGCCAGTCCGGCTTCGCGGCACGGGCGCGCTCGTTCCAGTTGGTGCCCGGATCATCGTCTTCGTGATCCATGGAGGAAAGCTGTTGGGCCCAACGGGACTTGGTTTGCGCAATCGTGTGGACACGGTCCTCGCGGCCGCTGTTGCCGGCGCTTGGCGACAGCCTGTCAAGAAGCGTCTCTGCCACTTTCTTTGCGTCCCCGACCACGCCGACGCTGACGGGTTTGGTCAGTCCGATCCGGTCGGGATTGATGTCGACCTGGATGATCTTGGCGTCCTTCGGCCAGTAGTCGATGCCGTAGCCCGGCAGGGTCGAGAACGGGTTGAGCCGTGTGCCGAGTGCCAGAACGACATCGGCCTTGGAAATCAGTTCCATGCCGGCCTTGGAGCCGTTGTAGCCGAGCGGGCCGGCGAACAGGCGGTGGGAGCCCGGGAAGGCATCATTGTGCTGGTAACCGCAGCAGACCGGCGCATCCAGCCGTTCGGCAAGGTCCATGCGACGCCTCGATAGCGCCGCCGATCACCACGCCGGCACCGTTGAGGATCACCGGGAACTTGGCGTTGCTCAGAAGATCCGCGGCTTCCTGGATGGCGCTTTCGCCGCCGGACGGGCGCTCGAACTCGACGATCGCAGGCAGGTTGATGTCGATGACCTGGGTCCAGAAGTCGCGCGGCATGTTGATCTGTGCCGGAGCGCTGGCGCGCTTGGCTTGCAGGATCACCCGGTTCAGCACCTCGGCGACGCGGCTCGGATCACGCACCTCTTCCTGATAGGCGACCATGTCCTTGAACAGGGCCATCTGTTCGACTTCCTGGAAACCGCCTTGCCCAAGTGTCTTGTTGGCGGCCTGCGGCGTTACCAGAAGAAGCGGCGTATGGTTCCAGTAGGCGGTCTTGACGGCAGTGACGAAGTTGGTGATCCCGGGCCCGTTCTGGGCAATCATCATGCTGACCTTGCCGGTGGAACGGGTGTAACCGTCGGCCATCATGCCGCCCGAACCCTCATGGGCACAGTCCCAGAACTTGATGCCGGCATCCGGGAACAGGTCGGAGATCGGCATGAATGCGGAGCCGATGATGCCAAACGCGTGCTCAATTCCGTGCGCCTGAAGCACTTTGACGAATGCTTCTTCAGTCGTCATTTTCATGTCGAATACTCCCGTAAATTCAAGAAAATCCTGTCTCGCAGATGCTGCGTTGAGACGCGATTTAACTCGACTTGTTACTGCTCGCTTAGGGCCAGTTTGTGAGACACAATAAGACCAGATTGCGCCAAAGCCTCTCCCGCGCAACGCAGGTTTATTGTTAACGGATTT
>JBCBUA010000437.1:0-2508 GCA_039818365.1 Pseudomonadota bacterium | reverse complement strand
TCGATTCCGGAGACCAGATGGACACCATGTCGGGACGGGAGTAGCGCGGGATCATCGCGGACAGAACCTCTTCATGCGGGGGAAACCTGGCTGCGGCATAGCAGAGGGCGGCGCGCCCTTCAATGCAATGATGCCGATTTTGCTTGCGAGCCGTACCAAGCCGGTGAATTTTACGCGCGAAGCAAGGTGAATCGTTTTGCACGACGGACAATGGAGACCCGCATGCCGATCTGGCGCCCCGCGAATTCAATCACGGTCAAGGCACTTGCGCTGATCTGGCAGGATGATGCGCTGCTTTTATCGGATGTTTTCGACGATACGGGCCGGGCGACCGGAATGCGGCCGCTGGGCGGAACCGTCGAATTCGGCGAACCCTGGCGCGATGCCTTGCAGCGGGAATTCCTGGAAGAGCTCGGCGCGCACATCACCCTGCTCGATTCCCACTTCGTGATCGAGAACCTTTATGAACACCACGGGGTCCCCGGACACGAGATCGTTTTTCTGTGCCACGCCCATTTCACGGACAACCGGTTTTACCGGCGGGACAGCCTCGTCTTTGAAGAGAGCGACGAAACCGACGGGCTCGCGAAGTGGGCCTCGCTTGCGGAAATGGACGCAAAGGGGCTTGAGCTTTACCCGACCGGGCTCAGGGAGCTGATTTCGGGCACCGGGATGACCGGCCGGCGCAAGCCACGTCTCAGCTAAGGCTTCTCCATCGCAGCCGATCAGGTGCGTTCGATGGTGCGCATCGCAACCGGCAGGGCAAGCAACGTCGTCAGGCCGATGACGGCAAACAGCACGGCATAGCTTTGTGTTTCCGCATGAAGCGCGCTCATGGCCGCCAGCCCCATGCTTCCACCCAGCATTTGCAGGGTCAGATTGATGCCGCTCGCCTGTCCATGCTTTTCCTGGGGAACGGAATTCATCTGCACGCGGCGGACCGGGATCGCGATGCTCGGCATCGATGCGCCCCAGATGAGCAGCGGGATGAAGGTCAAAAGATAATTCTCCCGGATGGATGCGATCGCAAGCAGCAGGATGGCCGCAGCGTGGACGGCGGCACCGAGCAGAAAAACGCGGCGCGACCCCAGCTTGTCCGTCAGTTTGCCGATCAGGATAGACGTTCCGAGCGTCGGCAGAATAGCCAGGGAGACGGCAGCCCCGGACAGGATTGGCGAGATTCCGACGGTGGATTGCAGGAACTGGGCGACAAACACGAAAAGCGTGATTTTCTCGAACTGAAAAATCGCGAAGATGATAACCCCGCCTCTGAATTCGGGGATTTTCAGCAGGCTCAGATCAAGGATCGGCGCCGGGTGCGTCAGCTCCCAGTGCCGGAATACGGTCACCAATGCGCATCCGAGCAGGAAGAGGCTGACCGTGATCGGGGAGAGCCAGCCCCAGTCGGGGCCTTGCATGACGCTGGTGACCAGAGCCAGCAGCGCCAGGATCAGGAAGACGGGGCCGTATCGATCTATCCCGGCGGAAGACATGGTCTGTTTGGCTTTCTTCGCCTCATAGTCCGGCGACCAGACGCGCCAGAGCAGCAGAACAATTGCAAAGACAAAGGGAATGCCGATCCAGAAGATCATGCGCCAGGAAACCGTTTCGGTCAGAAAACCGCCGATCAGGGGACCAGACGCCATGAAGATGGCACCAACGGTAGTTTGATATCCGAAGGCGACACCGCGTTCTTCCGGCTTGAACGCAGTGGTGAGGATTGCAATCGATGTGGGAAAAATGATCGCAGCGGCGACACCTTGAAGCGCCCGCGCAGCAATGAGCATGGTCCCGTTGGTTGCGATCGCCGCCAAAAGAGACGCGATCGCAAACAGGACTGCGCCCGCGGTAAAGTAGCTGCGCCGGCTGAAGTGGTCGCCCATGCGCCCGGCCAAAGCCACTGCGCAGGTAAAGCTGAGCAGGTAGGCATTGACCACCCAATGCGTTGCGGAGACCGACAAGCCGAGTTCCCTGGCCATGGAGGGCAGGGACACGGTGACAATCGTTTCGTCGAGTACGATCAGGCCGAGCACGCCGCTCATCGCCGCGAGCAGCCACCACTTTCTGTTTTCCGCAAGCGATGTTGCCAAATTCACGTCCTAGAACCTGAAGTCCGGCTTTTCCGCCGGGGCATCTTCGGGAAGGTCATATTCTTCAATTTCATCCAGAAATTCCTCAGCGAGGTAACGCTTGAATTTCGCCTTGTCGAGACTGAGACGAATGGCGAAAATGTAGACGACGGTTGCCAGGAGGCCGATGGCGAGCATGTCCGGACCGAGCGGTATCACGTCCGCCCCGTTGCCAAACGAGCCAAGATAGGAAAGCAGGAGTAGTCCGGCGAGGTAGGGCGCCAGCCAGGACGCCTCGCGCCAGTCGAGACTGTCAAATCCACCCTGTGCGTTGCGCACGAGCAGGAGCGCAAAACCGATTGCCAGGCAAATGCCGAGATGGCTCAGGGTGTCCCAGCCGCTCCAGTAGATGATCAGGCTGGCAACGATGAAGGCAAGG
>JBCBUA010000436.1:0-2579 GCA_039818365.1 Pseudomonadota bacterium | reverse complement strand
GATATCGGAGGCGGCTCTTCTGAAATCGTCTGGCTCGACCTGCGCAATCGCTGCGGCGCGCGCGGATATGCTCTGACGCGGTTCATCCGCTCCTGGATCTCGCTGCCCGTCGGTGTCGTCAACCTGGCCGAACGGCATGGCGGCGTTCATGTCACCCCCGATGTCTTCGAGGCCATGGTCGACGACGCAGCGGATCATCTGTCCGCGTTCAGTCTCGCAGATACGCTTTCGGAGGCCATTGCTTCCGGCCGTGTCCACATGCTCGGAACGTCCGGAACGGTCACCACACTTGCCGGTGTTCATCTGGGGCTGCGCCGCTACGACAGGCGCAAGGTCGATGGAACCTGGCTCCGCGATGACGATGTTGCGCGCATGATTGATCAATTGCGCGACATGCCGTATGAGGCGCGCGTTGAAAACCCGTGTATTGGTGCCGACCGGGCAGACCTTGTCCTGGCGGGGTGCGCGATCCTGGAGGCGATCAGGCGGCGATGGAGTTGTTCGCGTCTGCGCGTTGCTGACAGGGGATTGCGGGAAGGCATTCTGACAGAATTGATGGCCGCTGACGGTGTCTGGTCACATCGTTCGCCCCGCAGGCGCCCGGACAGACGGCGCTGGAAGGACTGAGAATGAGCCGCTCGAAAAAAGGGTCCGGCGACCGCGGCCTGCACGTGAAGGTCAAGACCGCAGCCGGCAGGCGAGAATCGTCAACCCGCTGGCTGGAACGGCAGCTGAACGATCCGTATGTCCGGCGCGCCAAAGCCGACGGCTACCGGTCGAGGGCCGCCTACAAGCTCATTGAAATCGACGACAAGCACCGGCTGCTCAAACCGGGCTATCGTGTCGTCGATCTCGGCTGCGCGCCCGGTGGCTGGTGTCAGGTTGCCGTTGAGCGTGTTCAGTCCAGCCTTGACGCCCCGAAAGTGGTCGGCATTGACTATCTGGACATGGATCATGTCCGGGGTGCGATTTTCCTGAAAAAGGACTTTCTTGACGACGACGCGCCGGCTGCACTGATGGAGGCGCTCGGCGGGCACAAGCCGGACGTGGTGCTTTCGGACATGGCGGCTCCGACGACCGGTCACAAACAGACCGACCACCTCAGGACGACGCATCTGTTTGAGATCGCTATCGACTTCGCGAGACGGAACCTCGTCCCGGGGGGATCGTTTCTGGCAAAGGTTTTCCGTGGCGGAACGGAAAATGCCTTGCTTCAGGAACTCAAACGCGAATTCAAGACAGTCGCGCATCTGAAACCTCCCGCAAGCCGCAAGGAAAGCCCCGAGCTCTATGTGATTGCAAAGGGGTTCCGCGGCAGCAGCCTCGATTGACCCGATTGAACGCGTGTAACCGCGGCATCGAAGGACAACTGAATGTGCAGTGTGAAGCAATTTGCAAAAGCCGTTGAAATGTCGTGGAGTTCACAATCCAGCACGCTCTGGACTGCTGACAATCCTGCAGCCGGACAATGCGGCGTCACGGCGCTTGTTGCCAGCGATCAACTGGGGGCTGAAATTCTGAAGACACGCTATGGCTCGATCTGGCATTTCTACAATCGGATCGATGGACAGCGCCACGATTTTACGGAAAGCCAGTTCGGTGAACCGATCCACTACGACGACTTGCCGTCATCGCGCGACGAGGCCTTTGGGGACACCAACGCGCACCAATATGCCTCCTTGAGCAAGGCAGTGAAGCGGGCGCTGACGCCGGGAACGGCTGATTGATAAACACCGGGTGGGAATTCCACTTTGCAATCTGCCACCTGCATGGTATTCACCCGCGCCAACTTCTCCGGCACAGCCGAAGCGACTCGTCAGACGCAGTCTTCCCGCTCAAGACTGCGTTTCAAGCTATTTTAAAGGGGAATTGGCCATGGCATCCTTTTTTGTTCCATCGACCGGGCAGCAAGCACTGACCTTCGATGATGTCCTGCTGATACCCGGCCATTCGGAAGTTCTGCCGGGCGAGGTGGATCTGAAAACAAAGGTCACCCGCGACCTGGAACTCAATATCCCGATCCTGTCATCGGCCATGGACACGGTGACGGAAGGCCGGCTGGCCATTGCCATGGCGCAGGCAGGCGGGATCGGTGTCATTCACCGGAACCTGACCCTTGACCAGCAGGCCGAAGAAGTCCGGATGGTCAAGAAATTTGAATCGGGCATGGTCGTCAATCCGCTCGTTATCGGTCCCGATGCAACGCTGCAGGATGCGTTGGACCTGATGAAGCGGTTCGGCATCTCCGGTGTTCCGGTCGTTGAAAACGGCGGCACCGGCGGTCAGGCGACCGGAAAACTGGTTGGTATTCTGACCAACCGCGATGTCCGATTTGCCTCCGACACCCAGCAGACGATCCGTGAATTGATGACGAGCGACAATCTCGTGACCGTCAGCGACAATGTCAGCCAGGATGAGGCGAAACGGCTCTTGCACCAGAACCGGATTGAAAAGCTGCTGGTCGTGGACGACGAACGTAACTGTATTGGCCTGATAACCGTCAAGGACATGGAAAAGGCGAAAGCCAACCCGCTCGCCGTCAAGGACGATCAGGGGCGCCTGCGCGTCGGGGCGGCCAC
>JBCBUA010000435.1:0-2580 GCA_039818365.1 Pseudomonadota bacterium | reverse complement strand
AGACGCCCTTCTCATTCTTAGCAAAAAACATACGGCAGCTTCTCTCCTTTCGGGCGATGCGCGCTTGCTAGGCGCGCTTAGCACTGCTGCCGTGGAGACGTTCAGTAATGGCAAACAAAATGCTCATCGACGCGGGCCACCCGGAGGAGACCCGGGTCGTCGTCGTACGTGGCAATCGTGTTGAAGAATTCGACTTTGAGGCGGCAAACAGGAAGCAGCTACGTGGTAACATATATCTTGCGAAGGTAACCAGGGTCGAACCGTCCCTGCAGGCAGCCTTCGTCGAATATGGCGGAAACCGGCATGGCTTCCTGGCATTCAGCGAAATTCATCCCGACTACTATCAGATCCCGGTCGCGGACCGCGAAGCGCTTCTGGCTGCCGAAGCCGCAGAGCGGCAGAAGGACGACCAGGACGCGGACGAGAAGCCGAAACGCCGGCGCAAGTCCAGGGCTGCGAAGAACGAGTCCACCGAGACCGTCGCCAGCGAGAAGGTCGAGGCTGACGAAACGCCTGAAAACACGGCCTCCGAGGAAAGCGCGGGCGGAGACGAAAAACCGTCGGCCGAGGGCGTGGAAGCGTCCGCTGAAGACAACTCTGAGCCGGCTGCCGAGGGCCAGGAAACACCGGACGCAGAAAGCGAGAGCGACGATGCTGCTCCGGTCTCCGGCGAGGAGGGGTCGGAAGAGCTTTCAGCAAAATCGTCCGTTGAATCGGCTGAAGGGGATGCGTCTGAAGACGCGTCTGGGTCAGACGGCGAAGCAATCGGCGACGACGACGACGCTGAGGCGAATGGCGATGTCAAAGCGGATGCGGAAGAAGAAACCGAAAAGCCGGTAAGGGCACGCAGCCGGCGCCGCCGCCGGAGTCGCGACGACGATGACGATGCCGAGAATGAAGACGACGAGGTCGAATCCGTCGGCGCGGAAGACGCGATGGAAGAGGTGCCGGAACGCACCATCCCGTTGCGCAAGCAATACAAGATCCAGGAAGTCATCAAGCGCCGCCAGATCATCCTGGTTCAGGTCGTCAAGGAAGAGCGCGGCAACAAGGGCGCGGCACTGACCACTTACCTGTCGCTTGCCGGACGTTACTCCGTGTTGATGCCGAACACCGCGCGCGGTGGCGGCATTTCCCGGAAAATCACGCAGCCGACCGACCGCAAGCGTCTCAAGAAGATCGCGTCGGAACTGGATGTGCCGGAGGGCATGGGCGTCATCCTGCGGACGGCTGGTGCCAGCCGGACAAAGGCCGAAATCAAGCGCGATTTCGAATATCTCATGCGCCTTTGGGAGAACGTTCGCGAGCTGACGCTGAAATCGAGCGCGCCGAGTCTCGTCTACGAGGAAGGCAGCCTGGTCAAGCGATCGATACGCGATCTCTACAACAAGGACATAAACGAGGTCCTTGTCTCGGGAGACGACGGCTACCGTGAGGCCAAGGACTTCATGCGGATGCTCATGCCGAGCCACGCAAAGAATGTTCAGCCGTACCGTGACCCTTCCCCGCTCTTCATACGCTACGGTGTTGAACCCCAGCTCGACGCCATGTTCTCGCCGCAGGTCACGCTCAGGTCGGGCGGTTACATTGTCATCAACCAGACCGAAGCCCTTGTGTCGATTGATGTGAACTCCGGCAAGTCAACGCGTGAGCACAATATCGAGGACACGGCGCTTCAGACGAACCTTGAGGCGGCGGAAGAGGTAACCCGACAGTTGCGCCTCCGGGACCTTGCCGGTCTGGTGGTGATCGACTTCATCGACATGGAAGAGTCGAAGAACAACCGGGCCGTTGAACGGAAGCTGAAAGACTGTCTCAAGAACGACCGCGCGCGGATCCAGGTCGGCCGGATTTCGCATTTCGGGCTCCTGGAAATGTCGCGCCAGCGGATCCGCACCGGTGTGCTGGAAAGTTCAACGACGCCCTGCCCGCATTGTCAGGGCACGGGCATGATCCGCTCGGTTGAATCAGTCGCCCTGCACGTCTTGCGCTCGATCGAAGACAACCTCCTGAAAGGTGCGTCCCACAATCTCATCATTCGCACGACGACACAGGTCGCTCTCTACATCCTGAACCAGAAGCGTTCCAACCTGTCCGACCTGGAAACCAGGTTTGCCGTTGATATCGAAGTCAATGCGGACGAAATGGTCAATGGCCAGCTCTACGTTCTGGAACGTGGTGCGCCGATCGACCGGGACCGGATCCCCGCCCCAGCACCGACGGTGCATCCCGACACGGTCGAGATCATAGACGAGGACACCGACCAGCCGGTGATCGAGGAACAGGCGCAGGACGAGGAAAGCGGCGACCGCCGCCGCAGACGTCGCAGAAAGCGTCGCAGGGGCGGTTCGGACAACAACCAGGAAAACGCCGAAGGCCAGCAGAGCGCCGCCGAAGCGGACGAGTCTGAAAAGGAAGACCAGACGGCGCTTGATGCAGGCTCCGAGGACGAAGACGGAGAATCCGATGAGCCGAGGCGGAAGCGCCGGCGCGGGCGCCGCGGTGGACGGCGCGGCCGCCGGAACGGCGAAGGCTCGGATTTCCAGAACGACGAGCAGGTTGAAGCGGGCGCTGAAGCCG
>JBCBUA010000434.1:0-2604 GCA_039818365.1 Pseudomonadota bacterium | reverse complement strand
GGAGAGGTCGTGGCTGATGAACAGGTAGGTGAGACCGAGTTCGCGCTGCAACGCCTTCATCAGGTTGAGCACCTGGCTCTGAACGGAGACATCAAGCGCCGATGTCGGTTCGTCGCAAACAATGAATTCCGGATTGGAGGCGAGGGCGCGCGCGATCGCTATCCGCTGGCGCTGGCCGCCGGAAAACTCGTGCGGGAATTTTTCGCCATCGGATTTTGCCAGGCCGACCTGGTCGAGCAGTTCCGTCACGCGCCCGTCCACTTCTGAAGCGGGCAGCAGGTCGAAGGCACGGATCGGCTCGCCGATGATATGCCGCACGCGCCAGCGCGGGTTGAGCGATGCATAGGGGCTCTGGAAGATCATCTGGATGCGCCGGCGCATCGCCATTTTCTTCTTCTCGCTGGAGATGGCAAAAAAGTCCTCTCCGTCGATCAGCACCTGACCGCTGGTCGGTTTCTGCAGACCGACGATCATGCGTCCGATGGTGGACTTGCCCGACCCGCTCTCGCCCACGAGCGCGAAGGTCTTGCCTTTCGGGATGTCGAAATCGACGGTATCGACGGCGGTCAGATACTGCTTGGCCTCAAGCGCAAGCATCCTGTTGAGCCAGGGTTTGGACACGTCAAAGACCGCGCCGAGCTGCCGCGCACTGATCAAGGGTGTTTCACCGGTCATTCGGAAACTCCGGAGATCTCTTTTGTTTCTGGATTGACGGCCGGGTCATAAAGCCAGCAGGCGACCTCGCTGCCATCGACCGGTTCAAGGATCGGGATGTCCTTGAAACACACGGAGAAGGCTTTTTCGCACCGGGGATTGAAGGCGCAGCCTTTCGGGATCGCGCGCAGGTTCGGCATTGATCCGGGGATCTGGCTGAGCGCGTGCATGGTGCCTGTCGTGGAGGGCGTGGATGCCATCAGCCCCTTGGTATAGGGATGCGAGGGAGTGCTCAGCACGTTGCGGGTCGGGCCGATTTCCGCAATCCGTCCAGCATAGAGAACTGCGACACGATCCGTCGATTCCGCAATGACGCCCATGTCATGCGTGATCAGGATGACGGCTGTACCGCGCTCCCGGCAGAGCTTCTTGAGCAGCGCCATGATCTGCGCCTGGACAGACACATCAAGCGCGGTGGTCGGTTCGTCGGCGATGATCAGTTCCGGTTCGGCGGCAAGCGCAAGGGAGATGACGACGCGCTGGCGCATGCCACCTGAAAACTGGTGCGGGTAGGCGTCGATGCGGGTTGCGGCCGCCGGAATTCCGACTTCCTCCAGCAGTGCGATTGCGCGGTCGCGGGCTTCACCCGAGGACACCGGCAAGTGCGTGCGGATCGTCTGGATCAGCTGCTGTCCGACGGTCATCAAGGGATTGAGACTGGTCAGCGGATCCTGAAAGACCATTGCGATCCGTTTGCCGCGGATCCGGCGCAGGCGGTCTTCGGGAAGATTGTCGATCCGCTCGCCGTCGAGAGAGATTTCTCCGCCGCTGATGCGCCCGGGGCGGTCGATCAGCCCGATGATCGCCGACCCGCACATCGACTTGCCGGCGCCGGACTCACCGACAAGGCCAAGAATTTCACCGGCACGGACTTCAAACCCGACCCGGTCCACGGGCCGGAGCATTCCGCTGCGGGTCGGGAACTCGACAATGAGATCTGAAACTTTGAGAAGGGGAGTATCGGCCACAGGTCTATCGCAGTTTTGGGTTCAGGATGTCACGCAGCCAGTCGCCGAAGAGGTTGACGGACAGAGCCAGTGCCAGAAGGGTGAGTGAGGGGAACAGAAGGATCCACCATTCGCCGGACAGGATGTACTGACGGCCGACATTGATCAGCGTGCCGAGAGACGGTTCGGTCTTTGGTGCGCCCACGCCAAGGAAACTCAGCGTTGCTTCCGCGATGATGGCCAGTGCAAGGCTGATCGTGGCGATCACGAGGATCGGCCCGGTCACGTTCGGCAGGATATGGCGGAGCATGATGCTCCAGCGGGTCAGGCCGATCAGGTTGCCTGCCTGCACGTATTCCTTCTGGCGCTCGACCATCGTCGCGCCGCGCACGGTCCGGGCGAACTGGACCCATTCGGACAGGCCGATCGAGATGATCAGGACCCAGATGGCCATTTCGTCTCTCAGATCGGGTGGTATGAGACCCTTGCCGATGCCGTAGAGCAGCATGGCGACCATGATGGACGGGAAAGTCATCTGGATGTCCGCGATGCGCATGATGATCCCGTCCAGCCAACCGCCCGCATAGCCGGACAGGAGGCCGAGAACCACGCCGAGCGTCATCGCGAACAGGACGGCGACAACTCCGACGAACAGGGAAATGCGCAGACCGAACAGGATGGTCGACAGCACGTCGCGGCCCTGGTCGTCGGTTCCCAGCAGGAAGTAGTCTCCGGTGAACTCGTTCGCCGACATCGGCTTGGTGAAGCCGTTCATCAGGTTGAGACTGGCCGGGTCGAAGGGCGTGTAGGGCGAGATGAGCGGAGAGAGCACCGCGCCGAGCACGAGAAGCAGGAAGGTCAGCGACGAGACGATAATGACCGGCGAGGACTTGTAGGAATGCCATATGTCCGATTTCATCCAGCGTTGCCACGTGGATGTGGC
>JBCBUA010000433.1:0-2629 GCA_039818365.1 Pseudomonadota bacterium | reverse complement strand
GGCAGTTTCCGCGAAAAGCTCGAATTCAACGATATCCAGGGCATTCGAACCGACGAAGTGATGCGCAGGATCGGCCTGTCGGACGTCCTCTATTCGATGGGCAACGCCCATCCGGGCGCAATCACGCTGCACAATTATCCGCGCGCCCTGCAGCACTTCACACGGACGTCGCACGATCTGAAAACCGAGATCATCGACCTGTCCGTTGTCGATATCATGCGCGAACGCGCGCGCGGCATACCGCGTTACAACAAGTTCCGGCAAGGCCTTCACAAGCCGCCGATCCGCAGTTGGGAGGAGATCACCGCCAACGGCGAGGACGTGCGCCTGTTGAAGGAAATCTACGGTTCGTTCGACAATATCGACACCATGGTCGGGCTGTTCGCGGAAACGCCACCACCAGGTTTCGGGTTCTCCGACACCGCCTTCCGCATCTTCATCCTGATGGCGACACGCCGGCTCCAGTCGGACCGGTTCCTGACAGTCGATTTCCGCCCGGAAATCTATTCTCCGCTTGGCCTTGCCTGGGTTCAGGAAAACACGATGACCAGCATTATCCTGCGTCATTTCCCGGAATTCGCCAGCGTGCTGCCGACCGGACAGAGCGCCTTTGCGCCCTGGCGACCGCGTCAGACCTGAGGAGACACGCTGATGCCAGTCTCCGTTCCACGTCTGAACTATGTGTGGCGTGTCGCTCTTTGGGCTCTGAACGCCGCCGTGCTCGTTGCCGTGGCTGCCACCGGCTATCTCGTCTATGCCGAAACCACCTGGGCCAAACCGGAATTCCGGGCCGCGCCGGAAGCGTTCCGCCATGGCACGATCGGGACCGAAGTCATGCCGCTGCCGGTTGCCCTTGTGCTGCCGGACCTGTTTCCGCATCACTTCCAGCCCGCCGGACCGGACGCGGGCAGCTGGGTGGAGCAATTCGGTTTCCTCGATGATCCCGGAAATCCGAACGGCCTGCCGGTCGGCTTCACGACGACAAACTATCGCCCGCTGACGGCGGCCCCTTCCCCCGTTCCCTTTGTCGCGCTCACCTGTGCCCTGTGCCACACCACGGAGTTCGGGACCTCGGACGCGGCAAAGCCGGTGCGGGTCTTGGGCCCCGGCAGCGTTTCGATCAATCTTTTTGCCTGGCTGGACGCCTTTCAGTCATCGATCCTGGAACGCCTGCCCGCACCGGCCGGTGAACCTGAGGAGAACGCCCCCTACCGCCTGACGGTTCCGGCAATCCTTGCGGCCTATGAGGAAAAGACGGGCGAGGCCCTCTCGCTCCCCGAGCGCGTCATGACCGGGCTCTGGCTCCGGCAGATCAGAAGCCGCCTTGAAGACGGCATTGCCCGTTTCGACGAACCCTACGGCCATGGCCGGTCGCGCGACGAGGATGTCACGCCGACCGGACCGACGCGCACGCTGGCGTTCCGTACGCTGTTGCGCAATGTCATGCATTACCCGGCCAACAACCTGCCGATCCATTCCAAGATCGCGACAATCTACAATCAGGGCTGGCGCGAGCGCGCGCAATTCGACGGGTCGGTCGCGGACGTCAACGCGCGCAGTTCACTGGCGGCGGTGGCCGCGGGGGCGACCGAAGTCAACCTCGCGCATCCGGAGATCGTTCACAACATCCGCGAGGCGATCGCCTACACGGTCGACTTGAAACCGCCGCGTTTCGAAGAGCTCTTTCCCGCCGCGGCACCGCCGGACCCGGCTGCTGTCGAACGGGGCCGGGCGGTATACCGGACCTATTGCCTGTCCTGTCACGGAGACAAATCCGCGGATGGCTGGGAGTTCGGACCGCGCACGCATGAGGTGATCCCCTTGAGCGAAATCGGCACCGACCCGGAACGGGTGATGTTTCGCCATTACGGGGAAATGCCCGATGCGCTGCATGCCTATTTCCCGAAGGAACACGCCTTCGCCTTCGACCGCGGAGACGTGTTCCCGCAGCCGGAAGAGGCCGACAACCTCGCCATTCGCGGCTATGTCGCCGGGCCTGTCGACGGTGCATTCCTCAGAGCGCCTTATCTCCACAATGCAAGCGTGCTGACGCTGGCCGAGCTGATCAACCTGGAGCCGAGGCGGACGGAGTTCTACCGGGGCCGGAACACCTACGACACCGAGCGGGCCGGGTTTCACAGCCCGTCGGCACGGGACGACAAACGGTATTTCCGTTTCGACACGGCCGCGCCCGGCAACTCCAATTCCGGGCACGATTATCCCTGGGCGATCGACGATCCGCGGCGCGATCCCGCCGCTCTTTCAGACCTGCTCGCCTACCTGAAAACGCTGTGAGGTTCGACATGACCCATGACAGACCAAGCGCGCTCACCCTGTCCCAGATCACGTTGGTCAACGTGTCCGCGGGACTTCTCATCATCTGGTGCCTGCTCGCGCCGGAACTCGGCGGAGACCTTGAGCTCGGCCGTACCAGGCTGACCATCTGGGCGACGACATTCCTGCTGCTGCCGGCCCTGGCCTTCTGGCTGTTCCGGACCTCAGACCAGGCGGTCGCCAACCTGGCCTATCTGTTCTGGACCGGGGCCTGGGTGCTGTTCGTGCTTCATGCCTATTGGGCGGTCTTCATTATCTTCGACGGTGTCGCCGACACGTTCGTGCAACAGGGAAC
>JBCBUA010000432.1:0-2643 GCA_039818365.1 Pseudomonadota bacterium | reverse complement strand
GGGCCTTGTCGGGCGTGACCGCGACATAGGCGTTGAGCTGCGCATTGGCCGCTTCGATGTTCGACAGAAACGCGTCGGTCAATTCAAGCGACGAATAGTCTTTGTTTTTCAGGCCTTCGCGGGCCTCCGCAATGGTCAGTTTGGTCAGATCGGTCATTGATGTGTCTCTTGGCTGGCCGCGAGCGGCCGGGAATAGAAAACGGAATAGGGACTGTCGGGGTAGTCGAGCACCGGTCCGCAGCGCGTGAAGCCGGCGCGCTCGTAAATGCGCCACGCCGCGGGATGTTGGTCTCCTGTTTCCAGAACGAGCGAGGAATAGCCCTCGCGCTCGGCGAGACTGACAATCTCCCCAAGGATCCTGCTGCCGATGCCATGTCCCTGATAGGCGGGGCGGGTATACATGCGCTTGACCTCGGCGATACCGCCGCCATGACGGTGCAGCGCACCGCACGCGGCGGCCATTCCGCCGACGCGGGCAACAAAAACCGTCGTTGCGTCTCCCGCCATGTCTTCAGGCGTCATGTGATAGCAGGCCTCGGGTGGTGACAATGTCAGAAGCAGCTCGTTCAACTCACCGATCATCGCGCCCATGTCGTCAGACAGGGGGCTCTCCACAGCGATGGCCGGCGCAGGCTGCGTCATGCTGGCAGGTGTCCTTACTCGACGACTTTGGGAACCATGAAGAAATTGTCTTCAGAGGCCGGTGCGTTGAGCGTGATGTCGCCCGCCTTGTTGCCGTCGGTGATCCCGTCCACGCGCTTCTTCATGGTCTGTTCGACAACGGAGGTCATCGGTTCGACACCGTCGATATTCACCTCGTCAAGTTGTTCGACGAAGCCGAGGATCGCATTGAGTTCGCCCGTCATGCGCGTGGCATCGTCTTCGCTCACCTTGATGCGCGCCAGGCGCGCGACGCGTTTTACCGTCTCGGTATCTACTGACATGTGGTCCTCGTTCTGACTGGCGCTGAGCGCGCCGGGTATCGTGTGCCGGCCAGCGCGTCAGCGCAGGCCGGTCCACGTCAAGTGGCCTCCTTCTAGACCGGAAACCCCGCGGGCGGGACGAAAAACAGAACGGGTCTCGCAAAAAAGAAGCTAATACGGTACCAGACAGAACCGAAACCAGGATATCGAATGCGCAGAGATGGCTCCCGTTACACATCAAAAAAGGCCGGGACGGCCGATCGATACCCGGCTGAGCGACAAGCTCCTCGACGCGAGTTTTGCCGAGGTGGCCCAAAAGGGCGTTGATGCGACAACGATCGCGGCGATCGCGGCGGCTGCCGGAACGAGCAAGCAGGCAATTTACAGACGCTTCCGGACGAAGGATCAGCTTGTTGCGGCGGCCGTCGGGCACCGGATTGCGCTGATCGCACCCGTGGCACCCCTGCGCAGTTCCGTTGCCGATGACCTGAGGCGGTATCTCGGGCATCTCGCCGAGGTTTTCCAGGCCGAACCTTTCGCAGCAGTGTTCCGGGCGTTTCTTGCCCGGCGGCAAAACCCGGACTTCGCTGCCGTTCTTGACAACGCGGAAGCGGAGCAGCGGTTTGCCCTCCGGCAGATCCTCATTGCAACACCCTTTGAAACCGACATGGAAACCCGGATCGACCTGCTTCTGGGCTTCTTCTATTTCAGGCTTGTCTTTGCCGACGCCGGTGTATCGTCAGACGCCATCGACCGGGCGATCTTACTGGCCCTCGGTCTCATCGCACCGCGCGACCCGTCCCCTCTTTCGGGACAGCCAGGCACGTAAATGGCCGTCAAGTCACAAAATCTGGCGGCCTGCGCTCGTCTCTGTGATCAAAGGTTATTGGTCATTTACCGCGTCAAGCGACATGTTTGCACCAGCACGGTGCGAAAACGCGCCGCGCGCAACGCCTTCTCTTACACTTGTGAGGACGCCCATGCCGCTTTACACCTCCAAATCCGTCCTGCTGGGCCTGACCGCCCTGTTTTCGGCCGTTGCCTTCACGGCCTCCGCCGACGAGATCACCACCTTCACCAAGGGCGGCGCTGCCATTGGTGGCACCGATCCGGTTGCCTATTTCACCGAAGGCAAACCCGTTGCCGGTTCCGACCAGTACACGTTTGAATATGACGACGTGACCTGGAAGTTCTCGTCTGCCGAGAACCGCGACAAGTTCGCCGCCGAACCAGCCAAATACGCTCCGCAATATGGCGGTTTCTGTGCGTTTGGTGCCGCCATGGGCTTCAAGGTTCCGGTTGTCCCGGAAGCTTGGTCGATCGTCGACGGCAAGCTCTACCTGAACAACTCGATGAAGGTTCAGGAGCGTTTCGAACAGGATGTGCCGGGTCACATCAAGAATGCGACGCTCAACTGGGAAATCATCAAGGACAAGAAACCGGAAGATCTGAAAGAGCCGATCATCCGGAACTAGTGCGGTGAATTTGAAGTTCGCATCATTGCTCCAGCAGTCTCTGAAGCGAACTTCAAATTCGGTAACCGCACTCGAAACATAGATTGGCTAGTCACCTTCTTTAATCTCAAGTTCGTTCGAAGCCCGCTGCAAAATGAGTCGAACTTCAGATCCAGGTGACTAGGTGATCCTCAATCAACTTGCCATTATCTCCCAACACTTTTCAGCCCGCCTCCCGGCGGGCTTTTTTTCGCGAAAACGCTTGC
>JBCBUA010000431.1:0-2655 GCA_039818365.1 Pseudomonadota bacterium | reverse complement strand
CGACGAGGCACAGAAGCCCAGCGCATCCCAAACAGAAACGACGTCATGCTTGCCCCGGATTTCCAGTAGGAAAACCGGGGCCTTGATTGTGTTTCCACGCTCAGCTTTTGTCTCTGCTGAGCACGCGAATACGGCTGTCGAATTCGCCCCGGTCGACGTAGCAGCCGCGCAGGTGACGGAAGCCTGTATTGGGGTTGAAAGCCGCGCGGCCGTGCATCACGCGCCGGTTGTCGAAGATCACCATCTCTCCGCCCTTGAGACGGGTCGTCAGAACATATGTCTTAGACCGGGTCATCTGCATGACTTTCCGGTAAGCCCGGTAGTAGGGTTCCATGAGCGCGGCCGGAAGATCGAAAATGCCGGCGAGATGTGCGTTGAAGTGCAATTCCTGCATGTTCCCGAACGGATCCAGATCGATCACGGTGTGATGACGCCGGATATCGTAGTCCTGATCGTGGAAACGGAACGGGACAGGCGTCTCCGACAGGAGCCGGAACGAATCCGGATCTTGCGCGCGCAGGTCGGCGGCAATCGCAAACCCGTCGCAGAAGGTCGAGCCGCCGCCTTCCGCTTCATTGGCAAGGCAGTGAAGGAACTGGAAACCGGGCGGCAGCTCCTGGTTGGCAAGGTCGGTGTGCAGCGGCAGGGCGTCGGACGTATAGGCGAGATTGTTCGGGTTCGGCTTGGACATCACCTCGAACGTCGTGCCGAAATTCGTTTCCCGCAGAAACCCGATCCGCCGTGCCATCGCCATGCCGGCGTCCGCGTCGTCGGACATGCCGTCGACAAAGGCAAGGCCGGTCTTCTTGGTCTCGATAAGGAAGGCGAGCAGGGCCGTGTCGTCCGACATCAGCGCGTCAGCGCCGGCGCGCGGCAGGTCCGCCTGCGGGAAGTCGCCATGCCAGAAGATCGGCTCGACCTTTGCCGGATCCTCAAGGCCGATGCCCGGCCGGTGATTGAAGAGCCACTCCGGGTCGAACTGGCTGGTATGAGACCCGCCTTCCCAGGTGATGATGATGTTGCCGCCGTCCATCGCAACGTCGCTGGCGGTGAGATCGGGCGAGATGCTGGTCAGGTCGAACTGGCGCTCCTGCGTGTCGGGATGAAAGCCGCTCGGGCAGTTGTCGCGCAGCCACAAGAAGGGAAAGTCGGCGCTGGTGCCGTTCGGCCAGACGACATTGAGCACGCGGTCTTCACCGCGCAAAAATGCAGTTGTCATGAATAAGGTCCGTTGATGTGTTTGATAAAAAGTCAGGCATCGCGAGGATGCAAGTCATCAACGGCGGGCAGGGGGCGGCCACCACCAGTAGGCTTTGTTATGCGGATTTCCGGGACTGCGCCCGAGGATTGACAGCATCCGAAACCGGCCGGTTGGAAGGCATCGCCTTCAAGAAACATTCGGCGGCAAGATGACACCGATAAAAACGCCCGGCAACAGAATTCTGCCGGGCGCGGATAAGTTTTAAGTTATTGCACGGGCCGGGTAAATCAGCCCTTGGATGCCTTGGCTGCGAGCGCTATGGCGATATAGCTCCAGCCGTTGACCAGAACGGAAATGCCCGCGATCAACCCGAGCGCCCAGGCGGCCGAGCCCGGCAGATCCATCCAGATCATGATGCCCGCCAGCAGCGAAACGATCCCGGCCACGAGAACCCAGACCCACCCGTCATGGGGCTTCAGCTTGAATGCCAGTAGGATCTGGCTCACACCCTGGGCGACGAAGATCGCGGCGATCACGAGCGTCAGCGCAAAGGTGCCGGCCAGGGGGTTCAGATAGATCACGACACCGCCGATCACCGCGATGATGCCCGTGATCAGGTTCCAGATGAAGCTGGTGGTACCCTGTGTCTTGAAAGCGTTGTAGATCTGGACGAGACCGCCAACGAACAGGACCGCTGCAATCAGGATCGTCACGGCAATGGACGTCGCGAGCGGCGCCGCGATCAGGATGATCCCGCCGATGACCAGCGCTACGCCAAGGGCCAGGAACCAGCCCCAATTTTCCTGAATTTTCGCCTTCATGTCTTCCACAGCCTGAACCGCATCTGCCATTTTGACCTCCTCACGTTCCGGTTGCTCCCGCACCGTAACCGTTTCGCTGTGAATCACAAAATCCTTATGACATTCCGGTCGCTTAGCGCTGGGGATTACCGGGCTTGACATTTGATGTGTATATGCACACAAGGAGGCATGGAAGAAGATGACTTCTCTCTCTGCGTTCTCGACAATGCGCGCAAGGCGGCACGGGCCGTCAGCCGCCACTACGACAAACTGGCCCGTCAGGTCGGCATGACGGCCGGTCAGTTTTCGGTGCTGGTCGCGATCAGGCAGGTTCGGGAGCGGACCACCGCGGACCTTGCCGACAGGTTGTCGATGGACCGCACGACGCTGGTGCGCAATGTCGCGCTCCTGGAACGTGACGGGCTGGTTGTCTCCGCGCTGGCGGGGGATGGCAAGGCCAAGTGCTACAGCGTCACGGACAGGGGCGAAGCGTTGCTGCAGGAGGCGCTACCGCTTTGGCGGAAAGCTCAAAAAGACGTTGAAGAGCTTCTTGGAACGGAGCAGTTCCTGAAGACAATCAATGCGTTGCAAAGACTTTCGCAACTATGAAACCGGCTCTTTGAATCAGTTTCTGAAGAGCCATAAACGGCGCGG
>JBCBUA010000430.1:0-2693 GCA_039818365.1 Pseudomonadota bacterium | reverse complement strand
ATGCCATCACCGTGGCGATCGGGCTAGGCGTCGGATATGTGGTGGCTCTTACCGGGTTCGGCGGTCTTGAAACGGGCGTGACGATCCAGGAGAGCCTGGCACTGAATGCCTTCTTCATTACCGGCATGTCGAATGTCGCCTTGCGCTTCGTGTTTGCGCCCAAGCGGCCGGAGTTGCGTCTTCTGCCATTTTCCGACACCGGTGCGGATTACTGGTATTCGCGTCTTCGGATCTACATGTACTGGAACAATTTCGGTGTCTTTCTGGCGGTGCCGGCCGCAAATCTCGCGGTCTCGTTCGTGCTCGGCAACGCGCTTCGGTTCATCATCGTCCTGACCGGGATGATCTATCTGATGGTGCTGATCAAGCGGAACCGCGTCAGCGTCCGGGAAGGCGCGAAAGCCTATGCCGAAACCATGCACACCACGCTTGCGCAAAGGGCGCTCGCCAATCTCGGCAATCTCTGGCATGTCGGTGCCTACGGCTACATCATTGCCGTTTTTCTCGTCTGGGTGACACGCCCCTTCGATGCGACGACGATCATCCTGCGCGCCACCGCGCTGTCCATCGTGACCATCATGGCCGGCATGCTGCTGTCGCTGGTCATGACCCGGGCCATCAAGGGCGGTATCCGGCTGCCGGATGACATTCACCAGAAACTGCCTGCGCTTCAATACCGGCTCAATGCCTTCGTCCCGCGTCTCTTGAAGATCATCCGCTTCGTCGTGTTTCTCGGAACGATCCTGCTGCTCCTGGACATCTGGGGCCTTCTTGCAGTGATCGACTGGTTCTACAGCGAGACAGGCTCCGCGCTGGTGAGCAGCTACGGAGCGGCGATTATGGTGCTGCTGGTGGCCTTCCTGATCTGGCTCGCGGTGATGTCCTGGGTTGATCTGCGCCTGCAGTCGCGCGCCGGTTACATCGTCAGCGCGCGCGAGCGGACCCTGTTCCAGTTGTTCCGCAACGCGTTCACCATCATCATCATGGTGATGGCCGCGCTGCTGGCGCTTTCGGAAATCGGGGTGAATATCGGCCCGCTGATCGCCGGTGCCGGTGTTGTCGGCCTGGCGATTTCCTTCGGTGCGCAAACCCTGGTGAAGGACATTATCACCGGCGCGTTCATCCAGATCGAAAATGCCATCAACGAAGGCGACGTGGTCACTGTTGCGGGAATTACCGGAACGGTGGAAGGCATCACGATCCGCTCGGTCCGCATCCGCGACCTCGATGGCACGACCCACATCATTCCGTTTTCCTCGGTCGACATGGTGTCGAATTTCATGCGCGGCTTTTCCTATCACGTCGCGCTTATCGGCGTTTCCTACGATACCGACATTGCCTATGCCAAGGAGGCGATGGTCGAAGCCTTCCAGCGTCTGCAGGAGACCGATTTCAAGTCCAAGATCTTCGGCGATCTGGAAATGCACGGCGTGACCATGTTCGGTGCGAGTTCGATCGATATCCGCGCGCGCATCAAGACAACACCGGGCGACCAGTGGAGCGTCGGGCGGGCCTATAACGAGTTCATCAAGCAGGTGTTCGACGAGCGGAACATCGAAATCCCGTTCCCGCAAGTGACTTACCATGCCGCGACGCCGCCCTTCGCGGCGGAGGACGCGCTTCCCAAAGCAAGCGGCAAGAAAAAGGCCAAGCCACCCGAACCGACCGACGATGCGCCGCCCGAGGAAGATGGGCGCTGAGCGAACGGCGTAAATAGTCCTGCACCGTTGTCCAGGAAGGGGGCCGGTTGACCGTGCCCAAACCGGACGAAGTTCAGCCCGAAGATGAAGCTTGCAGTCTCCTTCCGGGCGATTTCCGGGCCATCAGCGCTGTTTTAGCGATGTTTGCGTCACACCTGCGGGGGGCTTTCATGCACAGGAGCAATTCCAGACCGGGTGTTATGTGTCCGATCAATGCTCGTCATCAAAAATGTCTTCGATTGGTTGTCCGAACAGGCGCGCAATCTTGAATGCCAGGGGAAGAGACGGGTCATATCTGCCAGCTTCGATCGCGTTGATCGTTTGGCGGGAAACATCGAGGTGATCCCCGAGAACGGCCTGGGACCAGTTTCGCTCCGACCGCAGTGCCCTGAGGCGGTTCTTCATTAAAAGACGCCTTCGCGTTTCGAGATGAAGGTGGTTGCGAGGCCCTGGGTCACCCAGAAAACCGGGAGAAGCCAGAACACCGGCAACCTCGGGACATCCGCCAGTCTTTCGAGTTGTCCCCATCCGGATGCAATGATCATGATGCAGGCAACGCCGATCAAAGTCCCTTTTATCTGAATCAGCCGAAGGAACTCGTCAAGTTCCATCGCAAAGCGCCATTGTGCCCAAAAGGCGACGAAAATCGCGGCAATCGGAACGAGCGTCAATCCGTAAAGGGCATAGGCTGGCAGTGTGTGACGGTCCGAAAGCCATACAATTCCGGCAGTGGTCGCGACATAGATGACCATTGCCGGGAGAAAGACCTTGAAAAAGCGGTAATTCGCCTGTGCGGTTGTCATGTTCAAACCTCCAAGATGTAAAGCAACCTTTCCATATCGCATTTTGCCGAGATGTAAAGGGTGTTTTACATCTCGGAGTGCGAACGGGCCGCATTTTTCGATGAACGTCTGCCCTTTTCAGCGCGGCATGCACTGGTGACGATGGCCTGATTCCGAAATTCGGTATCGGCATAGGTTCGCAAAACGCGAG
>JBCBUA010000429.1:0-2718 GCA_039818365.1 Pseudomonadota bacterium | reverse complement strand
AATTGCGCATATCAATTCGAGCCGGAGACGAGGCTATGGCGGCTGACTACGACCTGTTGGTCATCGGGGGAGGCATTAACGGAACCGGGATCGCCCGGGATGCGGTCGGACGGGGTGCATCTGTCCTTCTCGCCGAAATGGGGGATCTCGCAGGAGCGACGTCTTCCGCGTCGACAAAGCTGATCCACGGCGGGTTGCGCTATCTGGAGTATTACGAGTTCGATCTGGTCCGCAAAGCGCTGAAGGAACGCGAGGTCCTGTGGGGGATCGCGCCTCATATCGCCTGGCCGCTGCGTTTCATCCTGCCGCACCACAAGGACCTCCGCCCGGCCTGGCTGCTGCGCCTCGGGCTGTTCATGTATGACCATCTTGGCGGACGCAAGCGCCTGCCTGCGACCAAGACGGTGCGGCTGGACCAGGCCCCTTTTTCGCAAGGCCTGAAAAAGCTGTTCCACAAGGGTTTTGAATATTCCGACTGCTGGGTCGACGATGCCCGGCTCGTCGTGCTCAACGCGCGCGACGCCGCCGACCGGGGCGCTGAAATCCTGACGCGAACCAAATGCGTCAGCGCGCGCCGTGACGGCGACAAGTGGACGGTCACGCTGAAGGATCTTGCAACCGGAGATGAGAGAACGGTAACAGCCGGTACGCTCGTCAATGCGGCCGGACCGTGGGTTGCAGACTTTCTCCATGGCGTGGTCGGAGAGAACGACACATCCGGCATCCGCCTGGTCAAGGGCAGCCACATCATCGTGCCGCGCCAGTTCGATCACGACCGCTGCTTCATCTTCCAGAACGGCGACGGCCGAATCGTGTTCGCGATTCCCTATGAGCAGGATTTCACGCTGATCGGCACGACGGATGTCGACTATCAGGACGATCTGAGCGACGTGCGCATCTCTGAGGACGAGGTCTCTTACCTGTGTGCTGCCGCGAGCGAATACTTGGACAAGACAATCACGCCCGAAGACGTGGTGCACACCTATTCAGGTGTCCGTCCGCTTTATGATGACGGCGCCAAGGACGCGAAGGCGGCAACCCGCGACTACGTCCTTGAGGTAGATGGTGACCATGAGCGGCCGGTTGTCCTGTCCGTCTTCGGCGGCAAGATCACGACTTACCGGAAACTGGCTGAACAGGTGCTGGCGAAACTTGAGGATTTCGTTCCATTCAAGAGCGGCCTTTGGACGGACAAGAAGCCGCTGCCCGGCGGCGATTTCCAGGTTGATGCGTTTGATGCCGAAGTCGCCGCACTGAAACGCGACTATCCGTTCCTCGATACCGGTTTTGCGACGCGGCTGATCCGTCTCTACGGCACGGACGCGCGGCGGATCCTGGGTGAGGCGGCTTCCCTGAACGATCTCGGCAAGGCGTTCGGCTCCAATCTCTATGAAGCCGAAGTCAAATGGCTGATGAACCGGGAGTGGGCGCGTACGGCCGAAGACGTCCTCTGGCGGCGGACGAAGCTCGGACTGCGCCTTGGCAAGCAGGAGGCAGACGCGCTTGATGCCTACATGTCCGGCCATCTTGCAGACCAGACCGGGGCTGCGGCATAGTCGGAACGATATCAGGCTGCCGGGCGCGCCGGCAGCTCTTTACAAACAAGCAATAATTTTGGGAGGTGCGCCATGGCCGGATGTGTTTTGGCGATAGACCAGGGCACAACGTCAAGCCGTGCGATCGTCTTCGACGACGGCTTCAGCCCCATCAGCGTCGGACAGCAGGAGTTTCCGCAACATTTTCCGAAGTCCGGATGGGTGGAGCACTCTCCCTCCGATATCTGGACCAGCACGCTGCGGGTCTGCCGCGAGGCGATGGAAAAGGCCCCGGACCAGGGGGCAGGCGTCGAGGCGATCGGGATCACCAACCAGCGCGAAACAACGCTGATCTGGGACCGGTCGACGGGCGAGCCGGTTTACAATGCCATCGTTTGGCAGGACCGCCGAACCTCGGAGTTCTGCGCGGGCTTGCGGGAGCAGGGGCTTGAGGAGACCTTTACCGCCAAGACCGGCCTGCTGCTGGATCCTTATTTCTCCGGGACAAAGATCGCCTGGCTGCTCGACAATGTCGATGGCGTTCGGGCACGCGCGGAGCGGGGCGAGCTTGCGTTTGGAACCGTCGATACCTGGCTGATCTGGCAGCTGACCGGCGGGACTGTGCACGTGACCGATGCGACGAATGCCGCGCGCACGCTGATCTACAACATTCACGACAATCGCTGGGACGCGGACCTTTGCAAGGTGCTCAACATCCCGATGAGCCTGCTGCCGGAGGTCAAGGACAGCGCTGACGAATTCGGTGCGACCGACGGGGAGCTTTTCGGCAGACCGATCCCGATCCTCGGGGTCGCCGGTGACCAGCAGGCCGCGACGGTCGGTCAGGCCTGTTTCAAGCCGGGCATGGTGAAGTCGACCTACGGCACGGGCTGCTTTGCGCTCATGAACACGGGCGAGACGGCGGTCCGCTCTCACAACCGGATGCTGACGACGATCGCCTACCGGCTGAACGGCAAGACCACCTATGCGCTGGAAGGATCGATCTTCGTTGCCGGCGCGGCGGTGCAATGGCTGCGCGACGGGCTTGGACTGATCGACAGCGCCGAGCAGACACAGTCGCTCGCCGAACAGGCCGACCCGAACCACGACGTCTATCTGGTACCGGCATTCGTCGGACTGGGCGCTCCTTACTGGGACGCGGATGCCCGCGGCGCAATGTTTG
>JBCBUA010000428.1:0-2723 GCA_039818365.1 Pseudomonadota bacterium | reverse complement strand
AATCTCTGCGGTTTCAAGAGGCCGCGCGGAGGACCAAAACCCGTCACCAGCGAGATCGTGTCTCCGACAAAGGGATCGACGACTTTCCTGATATGTTGCGGATTGCGATAAAGGACGCGCAGAACGGAGCCTCCGTCCCCGCGCACATTGCGTTCAAGCTGAAGCGGGATGGACGGTTCGAGGATCATGTCACCAATGACCAGGGACCATGCGTTCCCGTCTGCACCGACGGTCGCAAGAACGGGATCGTTCATGTCCAGCCGGATGATCTGGTAGTCTTCGAACTGTTTCACCTCGATGGTTTCGGCGATTTCAGCCAGTGCGGATGCCATCCCGCGCGTATCGATCGTCGCGTTGGTATCGAAAACAAGCCAGATACTGTCGTTGCGGCGGAACACCGAGCTTGAAACAGGTTCGGAGAATGGAAACACAACCCGCACGGTGTTGCCGATCCGGCGCGCTTCCGCCGAGACAAAGTCGCGGATTTCCTGGGCTGCGCTCTCAGGCGGGCGTTCAGGCGAAGGCCGTTCCGGCACATAGTCGCTGCCGCCGTTCGCGCGCCAGACCTCCGGCGACGAACTCGGTCTGCTCGGCAACTGGATTGCCATGGGAACACTGCTGCGGCCGAGCGCCCCGCCGTTCTGAATTTCAACCGTGTCTGCCTGATCCGTCTCGGTCGGCGCGTCCATGGCGACATCCCCCTGCGACGCAGGTTTCAGTGTCGGAATGCCATTGTTGCCCGGCGCCTGGTTGTTGTCTGCCTGCGGCGCCGCTTGCTGTTTGGAAAGATCGAGCATCGGCGCAGGCCGGACAACCTCGACATCTTCAGGGGCTGCATCCTGGGGCTCGGCGTCGGCCAGGGGCAAGGCTCCCGGCGATGCCTGAACACGCACGACATCGGGCTGCCGGTTGTTCAAAAGCCGCGCGCTGGCCGAAACGCCCGGCAGGATCGCCGACGTGACCAGGTCGTCATCATTGCCGGCATCCTCCGCAAGGGCGACAGCCAACGCGGGCGCAGGAAGCGTTTCGACCGCCGAAGCGGTCGATGCCACGTTCGATTGCAACGAGGCGGGATCTGCCCGGCTGTCCGGCTGCGGAACAGAGGCGATCTGATCTCCGGTTGCAGCTGGCGGATCGGCCGCCTGGGTTTGCGGCTTCAATCTGGGAACAGACGCGTCACCCGCGCCGGCGTCACGGCCCGCGACCTGGATCTCTTGCGCGGGCTCCAGCTCTGGCAAGGCAGGAACGGCAGGCGCGCGCGCTTCTTCATCCGCACCCGGCATGTTCTCGAACGGCACGGCGAGGTAGGCCGGCGATTCGTCCGCACGCGATTCCTTCAGCACGCCGCCGGAACTGCGCCCGACGGAGACCGGAGGCAAACCGCGCGGATTGTCGACTTCCCGGGTATCGCGAAGCCCTGGCGCCGTGATCATGTTCTTGCGGTTCTCGTTGTCCGCGACGGACAGCTCCTTGTTGATCAACGCATTCGCCGGATCGTTGACTTCCATGTTCTCCGGCGTGACGTCGATCACGTAGGTCTGCTCTTCACGAAAGGCCCGGATGTCCACCGAAGGCTCCACGCGCATGAGGAACTTCAGCTTTCCCTTGTCCAGAAACGACGTGGCGTCGATAACGCCTTGCGGCAGATGCGCCCGCAAATGCGAGATGTCGAGCTGCGCCGGATGATTGAACGTGAGTTTGATAATGTCGTTTTCCCGCACGAAGGCGGTATCGAACTTGATCGACCAGTCGAAAACCAGACGGGTGAATGTCGGATGCTCGCCGACGTGAAGGGTCACTTCCGGGCCTTCCTGCGCCTTGAGGCGCGCCTGCTCCAGTGCCCGTACCTTTCGCATGGCGGCTTCGGCGCGCTTGGCAAGATCGCGCACGACATCATCGGGCAAGCCCGGCGGCAACCCCTGCCAGCTCATCGGCAGAATGTCGACGAAAAGCTTCTCGCCTGCTTCCAGCGTGTTGATCTGGTACTGGTCCTTCAGGGCGAACCGGATCGCGCTTCCGTCCGGGTCCCGCCGCGCAATCGTGACATAGTCGCCCAGATCCAGAGGAACGTCGTCAACCTTGATGTCGACCGGCTCCTCGAACGAAATTCTGAGGACACCGCCCGTAATCAGCGCATCATAGATGGGCAGCAGGGTGCGGTCCTTGAACGTCAGCACCATCCGCCCGTACCCCTCTTCGGGGATGACCTGCAGGTCGACCGGTTCCAGCGGCTGCGCCTCGACAGCTTGCGGGAGCGAAAAAAGCAGGAGCGTAAGGAACGCCAGCGACAGCACGGCAACACGCGAGCATATCTTGCCCCCGGTCTTGCACCACTGTCCGTATGTCAGGATCAATCCCTGCAAGCTTTTCATTCCTCGGAAAACGCCAACGCTCCAGTGCGGTGAATTTGAAGTTCGCATCCTTGTTCCTGCAGCCTGCGAAGCGAACTTCAGATTCACGTGACTAGTGTTAGTTAAGTGTTCTTAACGCGCCCTTACGCCTATTCCTCAAATCCAGCTTTTCCTGCAGAATTTTCGGGAAAACCATTCCTTCCGCACTGCCCGCATCCGCGGGCGGAAATACGGCTGTTTCAAACCCTTTCGGCCTCATTTATGAGTCCTGACCCTAGGATCAGGACTTATTAATTGGGATAAATTGGTAGGGATGAATTTGTTCGGATACGAGGCGCAAAGCTGCAGGAAACCGTCCGGTTTCCAAAGATT
>JBCBUA010000427.1:0-2738 GCA_039818365.1 Pseudomonadota bacterium | reverse complement strand
AGATATTGTAGCCCAGGGCAACAACACTGCAGCGCAGATGTGCCGGGGCCGTCATCGTCAGAACGGTGACCGACAGCGCCCATCCCGCCGTGCTCGCGAGCGTCAGGCCAAGCTGGCCTGCGAATACGGATACCGTATCCGGGCGATGCATCAGCCACCAGCATGGACCGGCAAGGATCAGTGTCGCAATCGTGCCGGCCATGAACACAGGACGCACGCCGAACCGGTCCGCCGCCAGTCCGCAAACAGGCACAAACAGTGCCATGATGATGAGGTTGATCGTGGTGATATCGAGCGCTGCTGCAGATGAAAATCCGGCCTCGGAGCTGAGGTAAGACACTGCATAAACGAAGATGACGAAATAGATCACGGCCGTCGGGATCAGCAGCAGAACCATCTGGCCGATGAGCGCGGAATGATCCCGCAGGCTCTGGATGATCGGAGAAGTATCTTCGTCCGGCCCACTGGCGCGTCTGGACTCGGTCAGACTGAGACGCAGGATGGCGCTGAAGATGGCAACGACGCCGCCGAGCGCAAACGGGACCCGCCAACCCCAGTCCGTCATCTGCTCGGAACTGAGGACAGAACTGAGCCCTGCCGGAACGGCGGACCCAAGAACACAGCCCCACATCATGGCAAAGGCCACCCAGGCACCGGTCATTGCCTTGCGGCCTTCACCAGCCTGCTCCACCAGCAGCACGCCCGATGCCGTGTACTCCCCGGCAACGGAAATACCCTGAACGACCCTGATTGCCACAAGCAGGAACGCGGCGGTCAGTCCGACCTGGTCATAGGTCGGGAGCGCCGCAATTGAAAACGACCCACCGCCCATCAGCAGAACGGAAATCATGAGTGCGGCCTTCCGGCCGATCCGGTCGCCGATATGTCCGAATATGACGCTGCCGACCGGCCGTGCCGCGTAGCCGACCGCGAGAACGGCAAACGCAGACAGAAGCGCGGCCAGCTTGTCCTCTGACGGAAAAAACAGGGTTGCCAGCGTCGGCGCGAGAAAGCCGTACACGGTAAAGTCATACCACTCCAGCACGTTGCCGCTGGAGGCAGCGACAATTGCCCTGGGTGTCAGTTTCGCTTGCTGTTCGGACATTGCCTTCCTTCTTTGAAAGCTCTCTTGGCCAGGGTCACCAATGCACCATGCGCATGATCATGACTGTCATCCGGCCCTTGCCAATCCAGCCGGAATGAAGCCTCGCAACGATCGGTCGGCAAAAAAAAGACGCAGGAAAGGGTGTTGATCCTCTCGGCAAATAGGGCGGCGTTAAAGTTCTGGATGAAGCGCATCAGGAGCCGGAATAGGTGAGTCTTTCAGCGAGCTTAGTTCGTTTCGTTGCCAAGTTGAATCATTTCCTGTCCAAATACGAGAACGGGAAACAGGCCGCGGTGAAGATTTGCGCGGCAGGTTTTTTACAAAGCACGTTTTCCGGAGCGATCACGCAGCAGCTGAACCGCGTGCCCGGCTCACAGCTAGCCGTACCGCCTATCCTGCCTTTTCGGCCGACAGGACAATGCAGCTCGGATTGTCGAGATACCAGGCCCAGCCGACCAGGTGATGCTCCTGATCCGGAGGGAACTTCAAAGGGTGCCACTTTATGTTGACGAGCCCGGCACGATGCAGGGCGTCTTCGTGCTGGTCCCGGCTCCACTGCCAGATCGGCACCTCGAAATCCCTGATCACGAGCGCATGGGCCGGCGGCTCGATAATCCGGTAGCGGAAACCGATGCGGGTCTCCATGTCGTCCGGTGCGCTGGTGAAGTCATAGTCCGGATTGATCGTGTAGGTGACGAACCGCCCGCCCGGTGCCAGATTGCGGCCGATCAGGTCCGCCATCCGGTCCAGTTCTTCGACACCATGCGCGTAGTGAAAGAGATACATCGCCGTGATGATGTCTGCCGGCGGCGTCATCTGGAAGGTCTCGTCCGCTGCGCTGATCCCGGCGTAGGTCACCCGGTCCGGGAAGGCTTCCGGCTCTCCTTCCCTGTTCTGCTCTCGGGCGCGTTCCAGCATTTCTTCGGAGATATCGAGACCGAGAACCTCGCCCGCCCCACCGTGTGCCAGGACACGTGTCAG
Organism: Pseudomonadota bacterium; assembly: GCA_039818365.1. Lineage (GTDB taxonomy): Bacteria > Pseudomonadota > Alphaproteobacteria > Rhizobiales > Stappiaceae > Roseibium. The sequence continues at coordinate 652 of JBCBUA010000427.1, read as the reverse complement.
ACGGCCGTCGCCGCAGGCAAGATCCAGGATACGCTTGCCCTCGACGGAGCCGAGCACGTCCAGGAATGTTGTCCATTCCAGCAACCGGTAAGAATTGTCGGCAACCGACTGCTGCAGATATGGCGAGGGATTGGTGTCATAGTCTGCCATTGAGCTCCCCGTCGATCGCAGCACGGCCCGTCCGTCACGTATCGTGGCACGGGCTCTTCTTGTTCCGCCTCCGCAGCTTCACACAAAGCTACCGACACCGCCCCAGAGTGTCCCGCGTAAACCGCGCGAAATCAAATTCGATCTTTGTCTGCGTTCGGCAAGTGCGGGATCCCAGGACGGATACCGCCTGCGTTTTCATCGTCGCGCTCTTCCAGGTGAAACAGGAACGGCATGGATGTCATGGTCAAGCCATGGCATGACCCGTGTGGGTTAGTGCCCTGCTCAAGCGCTTCGCCGTTGCCTGTTTCAAGCATCAACCTCATCCTGAGGAGGACCGCCAGGTCCGTCTCGAAGGATAGGCGGCAGGCACTAGAGCGTGCGGCCCATCCTTCGAGACAGGCCTCCGGCCTTCCTCAGGATGAGGTGAATTCATTCCGTCCAGTGCCAGGTTGGCCAACCGAACTCAATCGCGGTTTGTCGTCCCGGTTTGCCGCACGCGCGG
>JBCBUA010000426.1:0-2749 GCA_039818365.1 Pseudomonadota bacterium | reverse complement strand
CCTCAACGCACAACCAGAACAACGCCATCAGGTGCCCGATGACGGCGATCAGGCAAAGCATCGCCGCTTCCGCTGCATCCATGTCCGCCCCCACACTTCCTTGCATGTCTTTGCGTCGTGACGACGAGGCTAGGAAAATCGACGTCGCCGGTCAAGCGGCGTGAAGGGCATAGCCTTTTGGAATATAGGCCGTTTTGGCTCTGGAATGACGTAAGGCCATTAGGCCCTTCGTCTTCGTCAAACATCGACCCAGATGCTGCCTTCAATGTGCGATGCGACGGCGGCGTGAAGCGGCTGATACGTCCACAGCCGATCAGGCCGACGCGCAGGAGGGTCATGACAGCTCCTGCCGCATCAGCCGCTTCATGGCGGCCGTCCGGAAAGGCGTGTTGGGGCCGCCATACCCGGCGTAGCTGCCTGTCCTTTGAACGATCTCGAAGAAGAACCCACCCGCCACGGGCCGACTGTAGATCTGGTAGAATGCACCTTCGTCGTCTTCGTCGAAAAGAACCCCCGATTGCTTCAGGCGCTGGATCTCCGGATCGTCGAACCCGAACCGGGCCGCGAGATCGTCATAGTAGTTGTCCGGCAACTCCAGAGCCTGAAAGCCTCTTGCTCCGAATGCCTTCGCGGTCTCAAAAATATCGGCACACGAAAAGGCGATATGCTGGACGGCGGAGGCAGCGCGATCCGCGATGAATTGCCCCGCGAGCGTCCCTTTGGAGTCTGCGCCGTTGAGCGTCAGCCGAAAGCCTCCGTCGGAGGCCTCGATGACCTGGCTGCGCACGATGCCGCCGGGGTCGACCACGTCAAAGACCGGACGCTTGGCCAGGTCGAATTGCGCAGTGTAGAAAAGCGACCAACTGAGCATCTCCGCATAGTCCATCGTTTGTGCGATGTGATCGACCGTTTGAAGCAGCCCCGCGTCAGGACCGCTTTCGACCGGTGCGAATTCCACGTCCCAGACATCGGCGAGGCCGCTGGTTGCATCGAGCAGATGCATGATCGACACGCTGACGGCGTGGATTGCCGGAAGGGCCATCTCGCCATCGTTCAGCGGCTGGCGAAACGGCGTTGCGCCAAGGCGGGTTGCCCGTTCGATGGCGGCCTTCGCACTGTCGACCCGCAAGCCAATGTCACAGACACCAAGGCCCTGTTTTTCGAAGCTTTCGCGTGCGAATCCGCTCTTGTCCTTGTTGATGACGATCCGGATGTCGCCCTGTTGCCAGACGGCGACCGCCTTGTTGATGTGCCGTGCCGCAAGGCGAAACCCAAGCGATGCCAGAAGCTGTTCGAATTCGGCGGCGGTACTTTCATCCGCCGTGAACTCGATGAACTCGACCCGTTCAACACGGGGCCGTTGGGGCATCGGCTGAATGCCGATCCGGGACTGCGGAGCGTCCCTTTCCACGTCGTCGGCCAGCGCCATCAGCGACCGGTAACCGTCGCGCGCAATCAGCTCGGGGCTGCCGCCCCGGAACTGGTCATTGAATATTTCCAGGGAAATCGGACCGTCATACCCGGTCGCGGCGACGGCCTTCAGAAAACCGGTGACATCGAGATCGCCCTCGCCGGGCATGTTGCGGAAGTGGCGCGACCAGTAGAGAAGGTCCATATCGATCTGCGGGGCATCGGCAAGCTGGACGAAGAATATCCTGTCGCCAGGGATCGACTGGATGCTGTCGGGCGAGAGTTTACGCCCGAGCGTGTGGAAGCTGTCGACGATCAGGCCGATGGCGGGATGATCGGCCCGGCGCACGACCTCCCAGGCGTCACGATGATCGTTGATGTAGCGGCCCCAGGCGAGCGCCTCATAGCCGACGCGTACACCATGCGCCTTGGCAATGTCACCGAGTTCGGCCAGGTCCGAGGCCGCCCGATCGATGCCGCCCAATGCCTTGGGATGCGCGCTTGAACAGATCAGAACCAGATCGGTTCCGAGCTTGTTCATGACCTCGAACTTGCGCTTTGCGCGCTCGAATGCACGGGTGCGCAGGGGCTCGGGCAGTCCCTCGAAGTCGCGGAGGGGTTGAAACAGCAGAATTTCTAGCCCATGGTCGCGGACCATTTTTCCGACATCCGTAGCGCCTCCGTCATGTGCGATGAAGTCCTGTTCGAATATCTCGATACCGTCGAAGCCGGCAGCGGCAATGGCCCTCAGCTTCTGTGGCAGATCACCGGCAATGGAGACCGTCGCTATCGACGTTTTCACCGGGTTGCCCTCCTCCAAAGCACGCGCCTGGTTACTGGATGAACAGAATGTACCAAAAGGTTAATTTGTCAATGATCAATTCTCTGAAGGGTGGTTCAGGCGCGTGAACAGGAACGAGGGAGAACGCAAGACGAGCTGGAAACAGGATCCGGAAGGCGTGAAGGCCGATATTCTGGCTGTTGCCACGTCCGTTTTCGCCGAAGCCGGGTTTTCAGGCGCGCGGATCGACGAGATCATCCGGCGCACGAAAACGTCAAAGCGGATGATCTACTACTATTTCGGCGACAAGAGCGGCCTTTATTCCAAGGTTCTGGAAGCAGCCTATGCCCGGCTCCGCAAGGGGGAGGGCCAGCTCGACCTGCAGGCCCTGCCTCCCCTGGAAGCGCTGGCGAAGCTGGCGGCCTTCACCTTCGACTTTCACCGGAACAATCCGGAATATATTCGCCTGATCACGATCGAGAATATTCATCACGGCAAACACCTGAAGCAGTCGGAGACCATCCCGAAGCTGAACAGCCAGATCATCATCGGGCTGGA
>JBCBUA010000425.1:0-2803 GCA_039818365.1 Pseudomonadota bacterium | reverse complement strand
CGCCGTCATCGTCTGCCGGAACCGTGCGCCGTCCGGGCCACATTCAGGCGAGGCAGATCTATTCCGCCAACAACCCGCGCATCACATCCAGGATGCGGGGTCTGACGGAAGGAGAGCGGCTGAGCCTGCTTTGCATTACCGAGCTTGACGCGCAGCTAACGGCCGTAAGCCCTGTGCCGCCTGAAGCGTTGCCGCGCGCGCGCGCAAGAGGCGGCACGGTGCTCGAATACCAGCGTGTCGCGTTCCGCAGCCTCGGTCGCTGGTTTGATGTCGCGTTCAGATGCGAGACGAATGCGGGTGTGACCCGGGTTGAAAGGTTCAGCTTCAAGATCGGGGAAGAGATCCCCCGGTCACAGTGGCTCGCACGCGGACTGTCAGGTTTTTGACGACGAGTGCTTCATCAATCGACGGCGGTGATCGGCAGAAAGGCCGCACCTGAATTGGTGACGTCGATTTCCGCCTGCAGCACCGCCTGATATTGCAGACCGTAGCCGTAATCGGCCTTGAAATAGGCGGGGCCGAAGTCCGGCGCGGGCGTCAGCGTTGCCTCGTCGGGTTTCAGGTCCTGCGCTCTGATGACGCCGATCTGGACCACGATGCGCCGCGCTGCAAACGGGTTTTCACCGAGCTCGTAGCTGTTATAGGGGTGAAAGGCGACCGCCGGGTTTGGAAAGACAATCTCACCTGCCAGGCTTTCACCCGGCGCCAGCCGTTTGTAGTAGGGCTTTTCGGTGCTTTCGACCTTCATGCCCTCGGGTACCTTCAGAAGAAGCTTGCCGACATAAAGCGTGCCGTCTTCGGTGGGAATGACATAGGCGGTTTTCGGGTCGACCGTCAGATTGCCGTCTGCAGCGGGTCTGTAAACCAGATCGGCAACGTAGATGTCCGCCTGGTCCGTGTTGGTGATCTGGTAGGCCAGGGCGAAAGAGGCGGCGGTGATCGCCTTGATGGAAACAGTCAACATGCGCAGGCGGTCCTTGCTGAAATCCTGTAGGTAGCACGGCAGTGCCGACGCGAAGCGCCTGGCCGACCGTGATCAGTAGTAAGGTCTTTGGTGCTCTTCGTCATTCTTGCCGATTCCCAGATCATCAAAATCCTTCCGGATGTTGTTTTCCGTCAGTTCCTTGTCTTTGTATTCCCCGAGCCCGACCGTCTGCAGTTCGTAACCGGGCGCCTTGTGCTTCTTGCCGTCCTTGCCCGTGTACTCGACTTCCTTGCGTCCGTCCGTCGTGCCGTTGCCGTCATGGTAGGAGTGGATCAGCTCATGTCCCAGACCGATCGCCGGGTCCCTGGTTTTCCAGTCCTCGGAATTCAGCTTGTCGCGATCCGGATTGAACTCGACCTTGCTGTCCGTGCCCGGACCAGGCTTGTCGTTGGCCGTGTCGTAGAGCCCGTCTTTCCATTTTTTCGCATATTCCGTGTTGCCCTTGCCGGGGCCGGCCTCGACGATCGTCGTTGTCTTGTTGCTGGAGTCCAGTTCCTGCAACAGTTTCATACCGGTCGGTGACTGGGCCAGCCGGTCCAGCGCCGCCAGCGTCTTCTCCTTGAATTCATCCGAGCCCTTGATCTTGATGGAGGACTTGCCTTCCTTGATCTTGTCCATCAGCGCGTTGCGCCTCAGATCTGCAATCTGCTTCGGCGACAGACCGGCAGCTGCACCGCCAGCGCCGCCGGCGCCAGCGCCGGACGCGCCGGCCATGCCGATCAGGACCCGTGGATAGCCGGTGGTAAGCGCGCCCGCTTTCAGCGTGAGGTCCGTCATGCGTGCTGCCGGCATTTTTTCCACCAGCACATTGAACGCTCCGGTGATGATGGGATCGCCGCCAAAAGGAGGCGGTGGGCCCGCGCAAACGCACATATCCTTGACGCGCGCCTGCGGAAACTTGCCTGTCAGAACCGTCCAGGCCCCCTTCCACGCGATCGGAAGAGGTGTCCCCGCGCACATCGGACAGGAATGAAAATCGACAATAATGCGTGAGGCAGGAAACTTCATTGTCAAACCAGCTCTTCAAAAAAACTGCGGAAATTTTCCGCTGTTTCCAGGATTCCGTCAATGTCGCTACGTCACACTTTTGCGGATTGGAGCCCGCCGGCAAATTTTCAGAGGAAAATCTCCTGCCGGACAACACGCCTCCTGCGCAACCGGAAATCCTGGCAACACGGCGTGCGGTCATCCCCCTTGCGTGACATTCATGCGGCAGGCAAACTCGCCGGCGAGTTGCAATCCAACATGTGCGAGACGACATGCCAAACAAGCAATCCCGCTTTCTGATCGACACCTACTTTGCCGCCTTCAACGCCGGTGACACCAAGAAGATGGAGAGCCTCGTTGCCGAAGATCTCGTGCACGATGTCAATCAGGGAGAGCGGCGGGTTGGCAAGGACAAGTTCTGGTCCTTCAACGTGCACATGACGCGCTGCTACAAGGAACGGCTCTCAGACATCGTTCTCTTCGTCAACGAGGACGGCACGCGCGCGGCAGCCGAGTTCATCGTCCACGGCACTTACATCGGCACCGATGAAGGCCTGCCGCCGGCCAATGGGCAGACTTACGATCTTCCGGCCGGAAGCTTCTTTGAAATCAGCGACGGCAAGATTGCGCGCATCACCACCTATTACAATCTCCAGAACTGGATCGACCAGGTTCAGGGACCGGAGGAAGGCGCAGCTGGGGAAGCCTCCGGCGGCGGCTGAACAGCTTGGCGTTGCCTACTCCCTGATCTCGATCGCGAGGTCGGTCAGCCCGGCCAGACGCCAGACACGATCATCCTCGATCATTTCGACGCGCGCCTGCAAGTTGAGA
>JBCBUA010000424.1:0-2856 GCA_039818365.1 Pseudomonadota bacterium | reverse complement strand
GAAACTGCTGGCGCTGCCCGTTGAAGAGCCCAATCGCTGGGGACTCGTTCCGGCCTGGATTTTCCGTCAGGACAGCAACGCCACCTTGCTCCTTCAGGCGGAGATCCTCGAGAATGGAGCGGCAATTTTTGCGCCGGAAGCTGCGGCAGGAGCGTGCGCCGACCTTTTGCGCGCTGCCGAGCGCGCGGCCCGGCGCACCCGTTCAGGTCACTGGAGCCGTGCTGCCGGGAACAGGCTCTTTTCCACCTGGGAACCGGAAACCTTCGCCGGTCACGACGGACACTATGTCATTGCGAGAGGACGTGTGGTTTCACTTGGAAAAACGGTCAGTACCCGCTATCTCAATTTCGGAAGACACTGGAAAACCGATCTCACGGTGACCTTCAAGTCCTCGGAAGAAAACACATTCAACGCCGCGCTCGGCCGGGCCGGTCATACGGTCGACGACCTTGAGGGGCATCGCGTTGAGGTAAGAGGTGTCTTGCAGGAAAGCGACGGGCCGTATATTGCGCTTCGGCATCCGGAACAGCTTGTGGTACTTGAAGGAAAAAGGGTTGTAGGTGGCGGTCAAGACGGCAATTGAATCCCGGCGCGGCAGGCGTTCGACGGACGCGCGCCCGCGGCGCGCGGGCCGGTCGTACTTCCGTGCGCTCCGTGCCGCCGGTGCGCTCTCGCTGTCCCTTGTGCTCGCGTCCTGCCAGCTCCTCGGCGACGGAACCAGTGTCGGCACTGTCTCGACCGGCGTCCGCCCCAGCCTTACCAGCGATATCGGCGCGCGCGAACATCCCAGGGTCGTTGCCACTTATGGCGGCGTTTACAAGGACCCGGGCGCTGAGCGGGCGGTGGCCAGTGTCGTCGGACGGCTGGTCGCAGCGTCCCAGGACCCTTCGCAGAGCTACCAGATCACGATCCTGAATTCTCCGGCAATCAACGCGTTTGCCTTGCCCGGCGGTTATCTCTACGTGACGCGGGGGCTCCTTGCGCTTGCAAACGACACGTCGGAAGTCGCCGCCGTCCTTGCGCATGAAATGGCACATGTCACGGCAAACCACGCCATCAAGCGCCAGCAGCGCGCGGAAGCCAAGCAGTTGGCTGACAGGATCCTGAATGACGTGGTCCAGGATTCGGAAGAAGCGCGCAAGGCCATCATCTCGTCCCAGCTGTCCTTCGCGCGCTTCAGCCAGGTCCAGGAACTCGAGGCGGACGCCATTGGCGTCAAGACGCTCGCCAATGCCGGTTACGATCCCTACGCTGCAGCCCGTTTCCTGCGGTCCATGGCGGCCTATGCGCAATATCAGTCCGCTGACAACGCGGCGACGGGAGCTCCCGACTTTCTGTCATCGCACCCCTCCACGCCGGAGCGGCTGCAGATAGCAGTGAAATCCGCGCGCCAGATCGGTACACCGGGGATCGGTGAGCGAGACCGGGACCGTTATCTCACCCAGATCAACGGCATGCTTTATGGCGATGACCCGCTCGAAGGGTTCGTGCGCGGCCGGTCTTTCCTGCACAAGGCGCTGGGTATCGGTTTCACGGTGCCGCAGGGCTATATCCTGGAGAATTCAACGGAAGCCGTGCTTGCGAGCAATGGCGACGGCACGGCCATCCGCTTCGACGGCGCGGATGTCAGCGGGTTCCCGAACCTTGTCGACTATATGAAGTCCGGCTGGATCAATGGCCTGCTTCCGGAAAGCGTGCGGGAGACGACCATCAATGGCCTTCCGGGTGTGACCGGGGCAGCGATCACGCAAGGCTGGTCCTTCCGGATTGCCGTAGTCCGGATCGGCCGGACCGGTTACCGGTTCATCTTTGCAAGCCGGTCTCCCAATCAAAGGTTCGATACGGACTTTCGCGCGACCGTCGACAGTTTCCGGCAGCTGACACCCACCGAACGCGCGCGGCTGCAGTCTCTGCGCATCAAGGTGATCAAGACAAAACCGGGCGATACGCCGCGCAAACTGGCCGTTGGCATGAGCGGTGTGGAACCGTCCCGGCGGCTCCAGTTCTTCTCCATCCTGAATGACCTGGAACCGAACAAGGCCATCCCGGAAGGGACGGCGGTCAAGCTTGTTGTGGAGTAACGTTTGCCAGGTGCGCGCGCTGCGGCCGACTGACGATCAGACGCTATAGACCGCTTCGTCGGACTGTTCGTTGAGCAGGGCCGACTTGAGCTTCTCCATTGCGCGGCTTTCGATCTGGCGCACGCGCTCCTTGGAGATGCCGAGCTTTTCGCCGAGCGATTCAAGCGTCGCTCCGTCTTCGGAAAGGCGGCGTTCCTTGACGATCCGCAGCTCGCGCTCGCTCAAAACCTTCAAGGCAGACCAGAGCCACTTTCTCCGGCGTTCCGTGTCGATATTGCCCGTGACGATTTCGTCCGGCAGGGGCGCGTCGGAGACCAGGAAATCCTGCCTGTCGGCGCTGGAGCCTTCGCTGTCCGTGACGGGCGCATTCAAGGAGGTGTCCGGACCGGACAGGCGGGCGGACATCAAGGCGACATCAGCATGTTTCACACCGATCGCATCGGCGATCTTCTGGTGAAGTTCGCTGTCGGTCAGCGGTGTCTGATTGTTCGAGAGCTTCGCCCGGAGACGGCGCAAATTGAAGAAAAGCGCTTTCTGGGTCGACGACGTTCCACCACGGACGATCGACCAGTTGCGCAGAATATAGTCCTGGATTGAAGCGCGGATCCACCAGGTCGCGTAGGTTGAGAAGCGGACTTCACGTGCCGGCTCGAAACGGGCGGCGGCTTCAAGAAGGCCGACATGTCCTTCCTGGATCAGGTCGCCGAGCGACAGGCCGAAATTGCGGAAACGCGAGGCAACAGCGATGACGAGGCGCATGTGAGACAGCGACAGC
>JBCBUA010000423.1:2017-2861 GCA_039818365.1 Pseudomonadota bacterium | reverse complement strand
GTCCTGGGCCAGCGTGTTCTCCTGACAGATCCGTCTTTGAAATCGGTCCTGACCCTAGTGCGGTGAATTTGAAGCTCGTTGCAAAATGCGTCGCATTTCAGATTCAAGAAGGTGACTAGGATCACGTCACGGGCGGCTGTTGCCCTGTTTCAATCAGTTTTACCTCGGCATCGCGTGCAATCCTGGCGAAATTCGGATCCGGGCAATAGTCGGTCACGAACGTGGTGACTTGAGAAAGGTGACCGACACGCACCGGCGCCGTCCGCTCGAACTTCGTGCTGTCGGCGGCAAGGATGACGTGGCGGGCGTTGTCCATGATGATCTTGGTCACCTTGACCTCCCGATAGTCGTAATCGAGCAGAGACCCGTCCGGATCAACCGCCGATGCACCGATGACCGCGAAGTCGACCTTGAACTGGCGCATGAAGTCGACCGCCGCCTCGCCGACAATACCGCCGTCGGAGTGACGCAGGACGCCGCCTGCAATGACGACCTCGATCTGGGAATAGCCGCGCATCAGGCTGGCGACGTTGATGTTGTTCGTGATCACCATCAGCCCGCGGTGTTGAAGCAGCGCCTGGGCGACGGCCTCCGTCGTCGTGCCGATATTGATGAAGATGGACGTGTTGTCGGGGATGAGCGCGGCGACGCTTTCACCGATATCGGCCTTTTCCTTGCTGGAGATGATCCTGCGGGCCTCATAGCCGACATTTTCGATACCAGAGGACAAAAGGGCGCCGCCATGGGTTCTGGCAAGCAGGCGCCGTTCGCACAGTTCGTTCAGGTCCTTGCGGATGGTCTGCGGGCTGACATCGAACCGTTGCGCCAGGTCGTCGACGCTCAC
>JBCBUA010000423.1:0-2008 GCA_039818365.1 Pseudomonadota bacterium | reverse complement strand
TTCGCACAGTTCGTTCAGGTCCTTGCGGATGGTCTGCGGGCTGACATCGAACCGTTGCGCCAGGTCGTCGACGCTCACGCGCCCCATCTGCCGCGCAAGTTCAAGAATTGCATTGTGACGTTCAATCAGCATTTAAGGGAGGCTTTCAGGGGAATGATCCAAACGTCGTGCAACCCGATGAACGCGACGGTCAGGCAACATCTTTCTTGCTGTGTTTGGTGGGTTTGTCTTCCGGGTCGGTGTCCGGTGCGGTCTCGGCCTTGTTTTCGGCGTTCGCCTTGATCTCTGGCGGCGCGTCCTGTTTCTCGGCGGTGTTCTTTCGATTGGATGCAACAATCCTGCTGACGAGAGCCTCGGCCGCCGTCGCGATGTCGGAGGACTTGGCTGAGGATGCCTCTTCCTTTCTGGGCGCAATCTTCGCCGCCCTGACCCTTATGGACCGCGGTTTGGCGTTCTTCCTGTTCGCCACCACAACGTGCCGCGTCTTGTTTTTCCCCTTCGTATCGTTCGAAACGTCTTCCACGGCCTGTGCGTCCGCCGGTGGTTCCGCCGGTGCCGCTTCATCGGTGGTGCCGGCCAGCCTGGCGGCGAGTGCCTTGAATTCCTGCCGGAGTTCCATCAGACCGGGCGCGTGCACAAGGTCGCTCTTAAGCTTCTCCAACTGACCGGTCATCCGGTCCAGGGTCCGGTCTTTCGCGACGAGCTCAGCTTTCTGCTGGACATTCATGCGCTTCAGCTCGTCGAGTTCTTCCGAATGCACGTCCGCGCGTTCCCGGACTTCGCCGGCCTCATCATTGCCTTGCCCGGCATCCAGAAGCAGCGACAGCCTGGTCACCTCCGCCTGCGCGGTGACGTATTTCGATTCCGTATCGACGAGCTGGGCCTCCAGTTTCGCGAGTTCCGAAACCACCGGGCTGTCCTGTGCCGGTTTGGGCGGCATGTTTTCAACCGCTTCGTATTTGGACAAGCGTGATTTCAACGTCGCCACTTCCGCTTCCAGGCCCGTGATCTGGGCGAGCGCCATGGTGCCGGCGGCCGGAAGCCAGTCGTTGCTGTCTTCGGGTTTGTCTTCCAGTTGACGCGTAACCTCTTCGCCGGCGGATGTTTTCCAGCTCTCGGCAAGCGCAGCTTCCGTTTCCGCAAGCTTCTCCTTCAGCGCGTTGACCTCTGAGGACAGGAGATCAACGGCTTTTTGATCCCCATGCAGCGCGCCAAGCTTGGATTCCAGTCCAGAGACCTGGGCCTTGTGCCCGCGGTTCAACCCGTCGATTTCCGTTCTCAGACGCGAAACTTCCAGATGATGTTTGGCGGCCTTGGCGCGTTCGTCATCGAGTTGGCGTTCGACACGCCTGAGTTCGATGGCATGCCGGGCTCTTGCCTGATCCTGTGCGGCGCGGACCTCGGCGTAGCTGGACGGATTGACGGCCCGCAGCGCTTCTTCGGTCAATCGGGAGGCCCTCCGGTAGAAGGCAGGGAGTATCGCAAGACCGATCAGGCCGGCCGCACAAAACCCCAGTGCAATATACATGACTGCTTCAATCACGTCGGGTTCCCGGTGGTTCTCCCAATTTCATATTCAATCATTAGACGACACAGGCCGTTTCGCCAAGAGCCGACGGACTTTGGCAAGATCAACTCGCGGTTTGCGCATCTTGACGAAACCGGCCGGTCAGAACGGGTTCCATGTCGGTTTCGGCGTGAATTTCAGGTAGCCCATGTTCAGGCCGAGGCGCGCGCCGACGCCTGCTTTCACGGGCACAAGAACGGTCTCGTTTCTCAAAAGGACGGTCATGCCTGCTCCGCCGACGAGATAGGCGGATCCGTTGACGCCCGCAAAGCGGTCGTAAATCGAGTCCACGGACGGAAGCTTGTAGACGAGCATCATGACCCGAGCGCCGTCTGCGCCGAAGTCCCATCCAAGCGACGGACCCTGCCAGAAAACCTTGTGGTTGCCGGCGTTGCGCGTATAGAGATGGCCCTCGCCATAACGGGCACCGGCAACAAATGC
>JBCBUA010000422.1:0-2873 GCA_039818365.1 Pseudomonadota bacterium | reverse complement strand
GGTCGCGTCTGTCCGCCAAAGGCGAAAATCTCTATGCGCTGGCCGCCTTATTGCCGCCGCCGGAACGGGCCGAGATCTTTCGCCCGCCGCTCGACACCACGCAGACCGAAGAAATTGTGATTGAAGAACCGGTTCTGGTGGAGCTCCTGCCGCTTTTTGCGGCGGCAGCGCCGGCCGATACCGTGACCGCCCTGACCGGACGGGAGGACCCATCGCTCGCCATCATCGTGGTGCAGGCCAACGCACCGGAAGTTTTCCGGTCGGCCAAGGCTGATCTCAACCCGGCCTATGACGCGCTGATGGCGTCGATTGCGTCGGTTCTGGTTGAAAATGCCGAGTTCGTGGGCGGCGTCACCGTGGTTGGGCATACCGACAGCATTCCCGTTCAGCGCAGTAATCCGTTTCAGTCAAATCAGGGTCTGAGCGAAGCGCGGGCGCGCACGGTCGCGACGCGGTTGTCGGTCGAGGGCGTGTCAGAGGACCTGATCCGGTTCGAGGGGCGCGCGGCGGCGCAACCGATTGCCGACAATGGCACGCGGGAAGGGCGGGCGCGCAACCGACGTATTGAAATCATCATTGATAAGAAGATCTGAGCGATGCGGGCAATCTTTCGGTTTCTTTTTTCAAGAACGCTTTGGACGATCATCGGCCTTGCGCTGCTTTGCACGCTGATTTGGCTGTTCGGCGGACTGGTGAAATTTGGCGAGACGGCGCCGCTGGAAAGCGAACTGGCCCGTGTGATCGCGATTGGTGGCATCGTCATCCTCTGGCTCTTGCGGATACTGGTGCGCCAGATCCGGGCTGCACGTGCCAACCAAAGCTTTGTCTCGGAACTGGCGCGACCCGAAGACATCAAGGTTGTCCCGGGGTCCGACAATGTTTCGGAAGTGAACGAGAAGTTTCAGGACATCCTGGAACAGATGAAGCGGTCGAAACTGGGTGGCCGCAAGTTCCTGCGGGAAATGCCGTGGTATGTGATCATCGGCCCGCCCGGCACCGGGAAGACGACGGCGCTCAAGCAATCCGGCCTGCATTTCCCGATTGATCTGCAAGACGACCTCAAAGGGATCGGGGGTACCCGGAATTGCGATTGGTTCTTCACGGAAGACGCCATCCTGATCGACACGGCCGGGCGGTATGTTCAGCAGAAAAGCGATCCCGAGACAGACGCCGCCGAATGGGGCGGCTTTCTGGACTTGCTGAAGAAGCACCGGGGTCGCCGCGCTCTGAACGGTGTGATCGTGACGCTGTCGGTGGAAGAGCTCTTGGGCGACGAGGCGGCGCTCCGCGAACATGGCCGCGACATCCGGCGCCGTTTGCTGGAACTGTCGGACAAGCTGGAGATCCAGCTTCCGGTCTATATGGCGATCACCAAAATGGACCTTGTCCCGGGGTTTGAGGGCTTTTTCGGAGCGCTCAACACGCGGGATCGGGAACAGGTCTGGGGGGTGACGCTGCCGGTTGAAACGCGGGTGGATGGCTCGGCCATCGATCGCGAGATGAAAGCGCTGCAATCGCGGCTGGAAGATCGTCTTGCCGGGCGGATCAATGTCGACGGACCTGTGTCCGAGCGCGGCGTGATCTTTCGGTTCCCGGCTGAGCTGGATCGGCTGACGGCGCCGTTGAAGGCGCTGTCCGATGTTGTTTTCGGTGAGAGCCGCTATGAAGATACCCCGTGGCTGCGGGGTGTCTATCTGACCTCGGCCACGCAGGAAGGAACGCCGCTGGACCGCATGGTGGGCGCGATGGCCGCAAGTTTCGGCTTAAGCGCGCCGCCCCCGCAACCGAAACGACATGCCGAGACCCGGTCTTACTTCCAGCGCAACCTTCTGACCGACGTGGTGTTCGAAGAAGCCGGGTTGGGCACGTTCGACCCCCGGGCCGAGGAGCGCCGCCGCTGGATCTGGCGGGGTGGGGCGGCGGCCACGGCACTTGCGACCGTTATTCTCATGTTGTTTTTCTCGTTTTCCTATCAGCGCTATGCCGGTGCGATCGAGGAGCAGGAACGGCAGTTCACGGCGTTGAGCGGGCGTCTCTCAGATGCGGCCACACGGCAAGCGCCGACCGATCCGCTGGACTTGCTGGTTGCGCTGAATGCGATTGGCGAAGTCACGGCCATGTCGGTTGTTCCGCGAACCGGGCCGCTGACGCTCTTTGGGCCGTCTGCCTCGGCGGAACTGGATCAGGCGCAGTCGCAGGCCTATGAGCGGACGCTGCGCAATGTTCTGGAACCCCGGATGGTTGCGCTTCTGGAAGCGACGATGTGGCAGAACCTGCATGATCCGGAGTTCATGTTTGACGCGTTGAAGACCTATAAGATGATGACGGGTCTTGCGAGCTATGACACGGAGTTCGTCAGCGCCTGGTGGCAAACGCAGCTTCCGGCCTATGCCAGCCTCAACCCCCTGGATTTCGGGATCGAGCATCAACTGGCGGCGCTTGATCGGATGGCGCTGGAGGAACAGCGGATCCGTTATGACGATCAGCTTGTGTTCGATGCGCAGCAGACAGTGTGCACCGTAAGCCTGGCCGAACGTGCCTATCGGGCCCTGTTGTCGGAGGAGGACGTGGCGGGCTTGCCGGAGTGGCTGCCAGCGAAACCCATCGGCGGCAGCCGGGCCGAGGTGTTTACCCGGCTGTCGGGGAAGACGATGCGCGTCGGACATCCCGGGGCTTATACCTATGACGGGTTTCACAACGCCATTCTGCCGCTCGTTCCCGAGGTGGCCGCCGAGATGGCCATTGACCGGGTGGTCTATGAAAACGGCTGCGTGGAAAGCGGGGAGGTGTCCGCGGCGGAACTGGAGCGGGACATCCTGCGGCTCTATTACGAGGATTTCGAGACGATCTGGGACACGTTCCTGGTGGATGTC
>JBCBUA010000421.1:0-2891 GCA_039818365.1 Pseudomonadota bacterium | reverse complement strand
CCGCATGCCGTCAGGTGAAACCAAGGCGCTCCTGGGCATGGGCGGCGTTCAGGGGTTTGCCTCCACGGCTGACGACCTGTTCTGCGAAGGCCAGGCCGGCATGATGGGGGTTGCCGTCGATCCCGACTTTGCCAACAACAGGCGCATTTACGTCTATTCCACTTCCAAGATGTCCGACCCGCACACCAACCGGCTGATGCGCCTGGTGGTCGCCGACGATTTCTCCAACGTGTCCGACCGGACGGATATTGTTGACGACGTCCCCTACAAGATGAAGGCCTCCGACCATCCGTTCGGCGGCCCCGGTGCGCATAATGGCGGGCGCGTCAGGTTCAATCCGGGCGATGGCTTCCTCTATCTGACGACCGGTGACAACCATAACAGCGCGGTTCCGCAAAGCCCGACCCTGATGGGCAGCAAGGTGCTGCGGATCGATACCGACGGAACGGCCGCGCCGGGCAATACACCGCCCGTTGGATTCGACAAGCGGACCTACACCTATGGCCACCGCAACGTCCAGGGTATCGCCTTCCACCCCAAGACCGGTACACCGATTACGGCGGAACACGGGCCCTGGCACTCCGATGAAATCACCGTGCTGCGCAACGGCGGCAATGCGGGCTGGGATCCGCGGCCGAACATGGCCGGCCGGGGCGCTTGCCCGGACGACTATTGCGGATACAGCCCGAACCAGATGGTCGGTGAAAACCGCTTCAAACGGGCCGCCTGGATGCCCATGACGGACTTCGAGACCTATCCGAGCGCCATGGCGCCGATCTGGAACAACAACGGCTGGTCGCAGGGCACCTCCTCTGCCGCGTTCCTTGAAGGCGACAACTGGGGCGATTGGAACGGCGCGATGGTGGTCGGCCTGATGGGCATCGGTTTCGGCGGAACCCCGCTCGGACAAAGGATCGATGTTCTGCAGCTTTCCGAGGACGGAACCGAGCTGCTGGACGTCACCGAAATGACGCTGCCGATGGAATCGGGACGGTTCCGCTCGCTCGTGTTTGGTCCGGACGGCAGCCTCTATGCCGCTGTCGACGAAGGCATGATCCATAAGCTCACGCCATAAAATCCGCAAACGGTAACAGCCGCACCGGGTCAAACGGTGCGGCTGGCCACCCTCAAGCTTCAGTCTCCAAAAATAAACCGGTCGGGAAGTTCAAAACGCTGGTCGTCGACGCGCACGACGTGAACTTCACTCTCAAGACGCCAGTCCATGTCGGTTCCGACGCCGGACATCGTCGCGCTCGCTTTCACGAATTCGCCGTGCACAAAATAGAGTTTGCGGGCAAAGCCGTTCTGAAACGTGACAACAACCGTCGCATCGCCGCCAACCCCGCGCGACACCGCAGCATCGCATGTGCCGAGTGCCTGCCCCTGCTCCTGAGCGCAAGGGATTTCTGCCTCGGCATCAAATTCACGCCTGCCTGCACGCTCACGGCTGTCGTCCATCCCCACTGCAACACGTCCGTCCGGACCTCTGGCTGGCGTCAACTGTGTGGCCTGGGCGTATCCCCTGATGTTACCGCGCAGCGACCGAACCTCGCACCAGACCTCGCCAGCCTTGTCCGAGCAGCCTCTGTTTTGGAGTATTTCCCCCTTTGAAACAGTCGCGACACTGTCCGCTGCTGCGCTGGGTGCTGCATGGATCGAAGCCACGTCCGTGCCGATCCCCCACCTTCTGACGCCGCCCTCTTTGGGAGACTTCCTCAAGACGGCTTCCGGGATGCCTTGAGCGAATGAGAGACTGACTTGCGCCGGCAACAAAAGAATGACAGCGGTCGAAATAGCCAGATTCGCGAGTGTCGACAGGTGCATTCCACTCCTTCTCCACGTTGTTCCGGTCCGCTGGGAGCGTATCACAGAACCCGTTTGGGCAGGTGGATACGCGCCTCTCCGGCGCGCTCCACGCAAGCGGCTTCTGGTTGCTCAATACTCCAGATGTTCATCCCGGAAACGGGCCGGAACCCATTCAAGGACGTCACAACGAAGACTCAAAGTCACATCGAAGCTGTGTCTCACGCCAATTTTCGTTTCCTCCCTAAGCAAATGAATCAGGGGATTGTATCAGTTGCGCAACACAACACGCTTATGTTTCTGCCCGCCCCGTTCCTCTTGAAAACATTCATGTTTACGTCAGCAATTATGGGTTATATTCCCATCTTGTGTGGGGGACGTCTTGAGTCGAAAGACGTCCATGATGACGATCAATTTTCGTCAGCTTTTGCTGACAGCCGTCGCGGCAGGCGTGCTTGGTCTCGCGCTTGCGTCCAATATCTTTGCTGATGAATTTGTTGTCGATGGTCCTGTAAACAGCACCCAGACGGTGGACGGCGACGACACAATCACAATTACGGAAGACGGCAGCATCACGACGACAGGCAACTCCGAGCACGGCGTTGAGAGCACTGGTGATGAAAACATCATCATCAACGATGGTGCGATCTTCACGAGCGGTAGTCTTGCGGATGGGATAAACAACACCGGTGCCGAAGCTGAGATCATCAACAACGGTACGATCCAGGCCGGCGACTACGGCATTTCCAACGACGGTGACCTTACCGTCATCACCAACAACGGCACAATCCTGGCCGACGTAGACGGGATTGCCAACGACGGTGACAATGCCGTCATCACCAACAACGATACAATCCAAGCAGGCGACGACGGGATCCATAACGACGGCGACGATGCCGTTATCGTGAACAACGGTACGATCTTGTCGCTCGGCCTGTTTGGCTCCGGGGTTACCAATTACGGTGAATTCTCCGTCATTCACAACAACGGTTTTTTGCAGGCCTTCTTTGGAATCCACAATGACAGCAATAGTTCCGTCATTACGAACAACGGCACGATCGACGCCAGTTTTTTAGGGATTTACAACG
>JBCBUA010000420.1:0-2915 GCA_039818365.1 Pseudomonadota bacterium | reverse complement strand
ACCTTGTCAGCAGCTGATCCCTGCTGAAACCGGATTGAATGTTGAGCGGGCCCTTCGGGGCCCGTTTCTGGTTTCAGGTGAGAAACCTGCCCGGTTCGTTATCTTTCTCACAATTCAATTTACCCGTGCTTAATGTCTAAAAGTAAATATGAGAGGCAGGAATGATAAAGCTTGGACGTTGCAATGCCAGAGGAAATTTATAGCGAAGCGGGATTGGTATTTATTGCAGGGTTAACTTTACTGTTAATGATTTTTATTGTCGGATTTTGGCTTTTTTTGTCTAAAATTGTCGGATTTTTTCCGCGTGGCCCTAGGCTGAAGGTTGCCTCGCCCGATTTCACGGTGGAGCCGGACCGCATTCACGACATTCTGGAGCAGTCCAGCAATCGGGCCGCGCGGCGCATCCGGCGCCCTGTCCCGGAGCCGGATGTGCGCACGCGCCCGGGAAGTCCCGCCCCCGGCTCGCAGCTGGCGTTCGAAGGCAACGCTGCCGGCAACGGTTCAAAACCCGGCAACGCAGCTCAAGCGGCAACGCAAGTCCTGGAAACGGTGTCTGTGGTCCTGCGCCGCCAGGTCCCGATCCGCGCAGATGAAAAACCGCGATCCTGGTTCGGCGGGCTACCGATGATGCCCGACAACGTGCCGTGGCCGAAATCGATCTCGCTCGAGCATCCGCAGCGCGGCGAGATCCCGCTGCATTTCCTGGCGCAGATCTCCTGTGCCGATCTGCCGGAGGAGCTCTGGGGCGGGCTGGGGCCGCGCGATGGCTGGCTGCTGTTCTTCATCGATCCGAATACCGGCGATCTGGACGGGCGGACCGAGGGCTGCAGGGTGATCCACACGCGTACGCTCGGTTCGGAGCGCGCCGCGCCGCCGGAGTTGGGTCAGGTTCACGACGGCAGCCGTGCCGGGCCGCATTACGGGCATCTGGAAGGCTCGGGCGATGTTCCAAGTGCCTGGCGCCGCTGGCCGGTCGATTTCGTGACGGTGCCCAACAGGATCGTTCGGGACGGCGAAGTGCTGCGGGTCGCGCCGGACCGGTTTGCGCATGTGCTTTATGCGGGCAAGGAAGTCTCCGACGTCGAGCGTCCACCTGTGCCCGACCCCTTTACCGCGCGCATGGCGCTTGCCGTTCTTGCCTCCATCGAGACTCGTCTTGCCAAGCAGCCGCTCAAACCCGATCTGCCGCAAAAGGTCCAGGACGCGCTTTCAAGTCCGGAAGCCTGCCGGTCGCTCAGACCTGACCTTCCGGTTCTTGAGCAACGCATCATGGAACTGAGTCAATCCTTTGCCGGTGCGGACGGGACGGGTGGCAGGCCGAGCGATGAAGATCTTGAACGCCTTCAGACCATGGAGGCGCAGCGAGAGCGCGACAGCCGTCTTGCAGCCTTGCTCGACCGGTTCCCGACAGCGGCATCGCTTCGGGACTATCAGCAGGAAACGATCCGTGCCAACGAGACCTGGCGGCAGGACGCCCTGCGCGATCTTCGCGACATCATCGACCAGCTTCGCTCAGGCGAGCCGGACCGAGCGCTTGCGAACGGAGAATGGTCCAACATCGCTGTTCACCTCGAGCAGACCAGAACCAGTTATTTCGAGTTCCGGAGCGCAGGCGGTGCCGAACATGGCGTGGAGGCGGTCGAGCAGGACGTCGTGCTTTCGAAGCTCTACAACATATCCTACGTGAGACCCTGGGAGTTTGTTGCCGACTACTATGCCAACCCCGACCTCCGGTCCCTGATCCCGGCGGATGTTCTGGCCCGGTTCGAGCCCTTCTGGCGACGGCTGAACGACAACCGGCCGCATCGGACTGGCGGGGCTTTCGACGGCGTCCTGTCGGAGCCGAAAAGCGGCCCGACAGCGCACGTCCTGCTTCTGCACCTGGCCAGCGACGATGCCATGCACTGGGCGTGGGGTGGCGACGGGATTGTCTATTTCATGATTTCGACGCAAGATCTCGCGGACGGACGGTTCGAAAACGCAACGGCAACGCTGGAGTGCTACTGAGTTCGTGCCGCCGGTCCATCTCTGTCAGGTCGGGTTAGAACGATGTCCCAAGCGCAACCGCCAAAGGTTTCCCATATTGCCCCTGTCCTGCGCGTGGGTGATCTTGGCAAATCGATCGCCTATTTCCGGGACTGTCTGAAGTTTACCGTCGCCTTCGAGTGGGCGGACGGAGACGGCGAACCGGTGCGCTACGCCGTTCTGGAATACGGAAAGTCCGGCATTCACCTGACGCAGAGCGACCAGCCGGGCGGCACCACGGCCTATTGCTTCGTCGACGGCATCGACGCCTACCATGCCATGGTTACGTCAGCGGGGGCCAACATCACCGAGGAGATCCAGGACCAGCCGTGGCGGATGCGCGAGTTTGAAACGCGCGACCCGGACGGAAACGTGCTCCTCTTCGGCGAACACCTCGACCATGTCGAGATGCGCGAGAAACCGGGACACAGGCATCTGTGGGACAGTTTCTGGTATCACGGGATTTTCCACCCGCATGATCATGAAGCTCCAAAAGAGCAGTCAGAGAGCTGACGCGAGGGTTCGGACCCACCTTGCGAAAAACACCAATATGTGACGTAGCGGCTTGTAGCTGCGCCCAAAGATTGGCTAACCTCACGTCCGTTGTCGTGGAGACCTGTAAATGACAGGAGCCAGTTGATGTGGGATTTTGATTTTTCGCGCGCCGTCGGATTGATGGTGCGGACGTTTCCTTATCTGATTTTCAGAGTGATCGTTTATGGCGGCATTGCCGTTGCCTATGTTGTTGTTACCGGATTTGGCGCGGGCGTCGGCTACGGTCTTGGCTGGTTCGGCGGCCCGGATTCACAGGCCGGGTTCGCCTTCTGGGGTGGCCTGGTGGGGTTCGGACTGACCGCGACCGTGATCTACCTTCTGCGCGAATATCTTCT
>JBCBUA010000419.1:0-2976 GCA_039818365.1 Pseudomonadota bacterium | reverse complement strand
GACACGGGCGAGAGCTTTGCCCGTTCGATCGCCGCATCGACCATTCCGCAGGATGCGCGCGAGATCCCGATCGTGGTACCCATGCGGGTCGAACGCTTTCCGGCCCGGGAAATCTACGACAAGGCTGCGGCCGAGATCGCCGAAGTGCTTGCCGCGGGCGAGGACGTCGTCACGCTTTGCGAGGGCGATCCGTTCTTCTACGGCTCGTTCATGTACCTGTTCGAGCGGCTTTGCGACCGGTTCGACATAGAAGTCGTGCCGGGCGTGACCTCTCTGACCGCCTGCGCCGCGCAGCTTCAACGTCCGCTCACCTCCCGAAACGACGTGCTCACCGTCATTCCCGGCCCTTTGCCGGATGACGCAATCGAGCAAAAGATCGAAGAGGCCCAGGCCGTGGCCATCATGAAGGTCGGACGGCACCTTGCCCGCCTCAAGGCACTGCTTGATCGCATGGGCCTTCTGGATCAGGCCGGCTACGTCGAGCGGGCCAGCCTTGCGAAACAAAAGGTGCATCGCCTGATTGACCTCGATGCGGATACCGCACCCTATTTTTCCATGATCCTCATTTACAAGGGAGACGAAGCGTGGACGCTTCCCCCATCCTATTCGTCCTGAACCAGGCAGGGCTGGACACGGCAGAAGATGTCGCGCGCCGCTTTTCCACGGCGCGCATTCACGGTCTGGCCGGCCGCGTTCCGACGGCAGATACCCAGTTCAATGAAACGATCGAGCACCTGCAACTGCTGTTCAAGGCCGGTCATCCGATCGTCGGGTTTTGCGCAAGCGGCATTCTGATCCGGGCGCTTGCCCCCGTTCTCGGCGACAAGCGCACCGAGCCCCCGGTGATTGCGGTCTCCGAGGACGGTTCCAGCATCGTGCCACTGCTCGGCGGCCATCGCGGTGCCAACGAACTGGCCAGGATCCTGGCGAAGTCCCTGCGTGGCCATGCGGCCATCACGACGGCCGGGGATACGAAGCTCGGGATTGCGCTCGATGTGCCGCCCAAGGGCTGGCTGCTGGCCAATCCGGAAGATGCCAAACCTGTCATGGCCGAGCTTCTGTCAGGCGCGGAGGTGCGTATCGAGGGCACGGCCGACTGGCTTTCCAATGCGGATCTCAAGACTTCCGAGGACGCCGCGATTGTCCTGACGGCCACCGAAAAACCGATCGAAGGCGGCCCGACACAGCTTGTCTATCATCCCCAAAAATATGCGGTCGGTGCCGGCTGTGCCCGCTATTGCGATCCGAAAGAACTCATCGATCTTGTCGAAACGCAGTTGGCCGAGGCCGGAATTGCCAGGGGGGCCGTCGCCTGCGTCACGACGATCGAACTGAAGTCCGACGAAACGGCGGTCCTGGACCTTGCCGCGCATCTGGGCGTGCCGCTCCGCGTGTTTTCGGCCGTGGAACTTCAGCGCGAAACACCCCGTCTCAAGAATCCCTCCAATGTCGTCTTCCAGGAAGTCGGCTGCCACGGCGTTTCGGAAGGAGCCTCGCTTGCGGCCTCCGGTCCGTTCGGATCGCTCGTCGTCGAAAAGCAGAAAACGGAGAACGCGACATGCGCAATCGCGCGCGCGCCTCAACCGATTGACCCGGAAAGTGTCGGACGGGCCCGCGGGCACCTGTCGGTGATCGGCATCGGGCCGGGCAAGGACGACTGGCGGACGCCAGAAGCCACAAAGCTGTTGGCCGAAGCCACGGACGTTGTCGGATATTCGCTTTATCTCGATATCGTCGAACCTCACATCACCGGCAAGAAACACCACAATTTCCCGCTTGGCGCGGAAGAGGACCGGGTGCGTTTCGCGCTCGAGGAAGCCGGCAAGGGCAAGAATGTTGCCCTGATCTCGTCCGGTGACGCCGGTATCTACGCCATGGGCGCGCTGGTCTACGAACTCCTGCACCGGAACGAGGAATTCGGCGGCGTCTCGGATGCCGCCAAACGGGTCAGCGTCACCAACGCACCGGGCATTTCGGCGTTGCAGGCCTGTTCGGCCCGCATCGGTGCGCCGCTTGGACACGATTTCTGCGCCATATCCCTTTCTGATCTGCTGACGCCCTGGGAGTCCATCGAGGCACGGCTGAAGGCCGCCGCCGAAGGCGACTTCGTGATCGCATTCTATAATCCGGTCTCAAAGCGCAGGCGCACGCAGCTTGCCGCTGCGCGCGAGATCCTGCTCAAACACCGCCCGCCAACAACGCCCGTTGTTCTCGGCGTCAATCTCGGACGCCCCGAAGAGACCTTGAAAGTCACCACGCTCGAAGCCCTGACCGTCGACGAGGTCGACATGCTCACGACCGTGCTGGTCGGTTCGTCCAACACGCGGGCGATCATGAAGGGCGATGGCAGTATTTTCGTCTATACGCCGCGCGGTTACGCCAAGCGGATCGACGCACCGAAACCGGACAGCACCGAGATCGCGCCGGAAACCGAAGAGGCAGAGAGCATTCAATGACCGTTCATTTCATCGGCGCGGGCCCAGGAGACCCCGATCTCATCACGGTGCGCGGATTGCGGCTGATCCAGTCCTGTCCGGTCTGCCTCTACGCGGGCTCGCTCGTCCCGGAGCAAATTGTAGCGGCGGCCCCCGAAGGCGCCCGCGTGATCGACACGGCGCCAATGACGCTCGAGGAGATCATCGGCGAAATCAGCAGGGCCCACGAAGAGGGTCTGGACGTTGCCCGGGTCCACTCAGGGGACCCCTCGATCTATGGCGCGACGGCAGAGCAGATGCGCCGCCTCGATGCGCTCGGGATCGACTACGACGTGACCCCTGGTGTGCCGGCGTTCGCAGCAGCGGCGGCAGCGCTGAAAACCGAACTGACGATCCCCGAAGTCGCGCAGACGGTCATCGTCACCCGCACGGCAATGCAGTCGTCGGCCATGCCGAATAACGAAGATCTCGACACGCTCGGCAAGAGCGGCGCGACACTTGCGATCCATCTCTCCATCCGGAACCTGCGCGAAATCGAGCG
>JBCBUA010000418.1:0-2984 GCA_039818365.1 Pseudomonadota bacterium | reverse complement strand
TGTTTCTCCGCCTTCTTCCAACTTCAGCTATACGGCGTACTGGCTCCCGGTCTTGCCGCGCGTGCGGCAAACCGGGATGACAAACCTGAGAAACAATTCAGTATCCCGACTTGGCTCCGCAAAGAATTATGCCGCATTCTCAATTGCATAAGTTCGACAGCACTTTCTAAACCGGACAGCAGTGGACACCACCCGGAAAACCCAACTCGTTAATTTGAATTCCCGCCTGCGCACAGAAATCCGGGCCTGGGCGACGTCGTCGTGTCCCTGATCTTGCGGCATGTTTCAGGTGTTGCAAAATGCCGCGTGCGAAACTGAGTAATTGTCTCAGGCACTTGCTGCGGAAATCGTAAACTTTTAAATTAATGCTCCGGAATTATTTAGTTTCATCTTGAGCAAGATCTCAGGAACAACATGATTTTTACGTTTTAATTCAGATACCTGGTGCAGACTGGCGTTCGACTTGAAATCCGTGTTTGGACCAAAAATGTTTGAGGCAATCGCAAGCGCATCAACACAGGCCTTCCAGCCTTCGCTCAGCACTTCCCGTATCGAGAAGACCGCCGAGCAGGTGAAGGTTCTCAGTGCGCGCCAGTCCGAAGCCGCCGCCGAAACCGTTCAGAGGCAGGCCGAGTTCAGTACGAGCCGTGCCGAGTTCCTGAGCGATCAGGCGCAGAAGCTTGAAAACCGCGCTCAGAACCGCAGTCCGGAAGACGGGTTGGGCACCAGGGTCGACATTTCGGTTTAACCCGCGCCAGATAAGAGGCCTTGAAGGCATGACAACAGTTTCAGACAGCACGTCCGCGTCCTATGACGTTGCCAAGACTCGGAATGAGTTCGCGATCAATGCGGTCAAGGACCAGGCGGACCAGGAACAGCAGGTCGCAAGCCGTCTTGAGGACGCTCAGGCAGCGCAGGAAGAAGAGCGCCGCGAAAACCGGAAGATTCCCGGTCTCGGCGAAGCGGTCGACGTTACGGTCTGACCGTCAAGCGCCATCTTTTCCAAGCGTTGACCGGATCAGCGCCTTTGCCTCGCCGGACGCCCAGTGAGCGGGCCCGTACATCGTGCCGACCTCGCATCCTTCCTGATTGATCAGAATTGTCGTGGGCAGACCGGTCGCGCGGCTGACCTTGCGCAGATCCTTCAAAAGCCCGTTCGAGCTGTCCTGATAGAAGGTCAGGTTGCCGACGCCGATTTCATCGAGAAATTTTTTCGGTTTTTCCGGACCGCCGCGATCAAGGCTCACGGCCACGACCTCAAACGATGCGTCTCCGAGCTCCGCCTGCAGCTGGTCGAGCGCCGGCATTTCCTCGCGGCACGGCGCGCACCACGTGGCCCAGAGGTTCAGAAGAACCGTCTTGTCCTTGAAGTCTTCCATGGTCAGATCCTGACCGTCCGGGCCCTTGAACGCGAGGGTCTTGAGCCCGAGCGGCTCGCTGGCCGGCAGGAATGCGGCCACTTCTCCCTTCGCATGGGGCTTTGCGGCGGCGGCGGCCGAAAGCGCTGCCGTGCAGCTTTGCGCATTGGCGATGTTGCCATTCGGACCGGCGATCACGTATAGAGCCGCTACAGCAGCTGCCGCACCAGCGAGACCGGCCAGGATCACGCCGCGCTTCGAGCTCTTGACGGGTTCGGTTGGCTTATTCATTCGTTCACACCTCGCAAGGGGCGCCTCTTTAAAGGACAGGACATGAGCAATCGCATGTGGGGCGGCCGGTTCGCCGAAGGACCGGACGCCATCATGGAGGAGATCAATGCCTCTATCGACTACGACCGGAAGCTATATAGGCAGGACATCGACGGCTCGAAAGCCCATGTGCGCATGCTCGCTGAAAAAGAGATTGTCACGCAGGACGATGCCGACAAGATCGTCGAGGGTCTAGACACAATCCTGTCAGAAATCGAAAAAGGCGAATTCAAGTTCTCGCGCGCGCTTGAAGACATCCACATGAATGTGGAAGCGCGCCTTGCCGAACTCATCGGTCCGGCGGCCGGACGCCTGCATACGGCGAGGTCCAGAAACGATCAGGTGGCCACGGATTTCCGCCTCTGGGTCCGCGATACGCTGGACACGCTGGACCAGCAGCTCGGCGAGATCATGCAGGCTCTCGCGGAAAAGGCGGAAACGCATGCGGCCGTCGTGATGCCCGGGTTCACCCATCTCCAGTCCGCTCAGCCGGTGACCTTCGGACATCACCTGCTTGCCTATGTGGAGATGTTCGCCCGGGACCGCGGCCGTGTCCGCGATGCGCGTAAGCGGATGAACGAATGCCCGCTCGGTGCGGCGGCGCTTGCCGGTACGTCGTTTCCGATCGACCGCAAGATGACCGCCGAAGCGCTGGGCTTCGATCGGCCGACCGCCAATTCGCTGGATGCGGTGTCTGACCGGGACTTCGTGATCGAGGCGCTTTCGGCAGCATCGCTCACGGCAATGCATCTGTCGCGGCTTGCGGAGGAAATCGTGGTCTGGTGCTCGGCCCAGTTCGGCTTCGTGAAGCTTTCGGACAAGTTCTCGACCGGTTCGTCCATCATGCCGCAAAAGAAAAACCCGGATGCCGCGGAGCTGGTGCGCGCCAAGACGGGCCGCATCTACGGGTCGCTGCAGGCGCTATTGGTCATGATGAAAGGCCTGCCGCTGGCTTATTCCAAGGATATGCAGGAAGACAAGGAACAGGCTTTCGACGGCCTGGCCAGCGTCTCACTTGCCCTTGCCGCAATGACCGGAATGGTGCGCGATCTCGAACCGGTTACCAAGTCGATGAAGAAGGCCGCCGGATCGGGCTATTCCACCGCGACCGATCTTGCCGACTGGCTGGTGCGCGTGCTCGGCATGCCGTTCCGCGATGCCCACCATGTCACCGGCCGCAAGATCGGTCGCGGTGGAATAGCCTGATCCGGCCGCCTTCTTCATCGACTTGGTGACCGGTTCCAGATCGCGCACCATGCCGGTCATGGCGGCCAGGGCAAGCGAAACACTGGCCAG
>JBCBUA010000417.1:0-2988 GCA_039818365.1 Pseudomonadota bacterium | reverse complement strand
GCATCAGATCCTGCAGGGCCCGGGCGAGGGTGTCCGGTGTCAGTTTCTTCTGGGCGATCGGCGCAGGCCCGGCGCCAATCGCGTGCACTCGCTTGCCCCAGAAGGGCTGGTCGCCGAACACGGGACAGACCAGCGACGGCCGTCCCCAGCGCAGCGCTTCATGCGTGGTCCCGGCACCGCCGTGGTGCACGACGCCTGCACATCTCGGAAACAGCCAGCTGTGGGGTGCCTTGTCGATCAGGAAGAGGTTTTCGCTCAAGCCGTCCTGCAAAGCCTCCTTTGTAAGTCCACCCCAGCCAGTGGCAAGGATGGCGCGTTGGCCGGTCTGCCCCAGCGCGGAGAGGACCGTTTTCGTCAGGCTTTCCGGGTTCTTGCTCGGCATGGACCCGAAGCCGAGATAGACCGGCGGAGCGCCTGCGGCAAGGAACTGCCCAAGGTCATCCGGCGGTTCGTAGTCTGCCGGCGGAGGTGTGAACCAGTAGCCGCATTGCCAGAATTCGGACGGCCAGTCTCCGGGTGTCGGCACCAGCGCGCTCGAAAATGCCTGGAGCGAAAGCGCCTTGCCGCCGCCATGCTGAACCCCGTCGATCGTGGACCCGGCCATGGAGAGTTCACGTGCCGCCTCCCGTTTGAGTGGTTTGAACAGCGATCCGAGGCCCGCTTTCATCAAAAGGCGCCCGACGCCGTAACTGCGGCGATTGAGGAAAGCGCCCATGTCGGGCAGGCCGAACAGCGCCAGCGGAAAGTCGCCCGTCGCAGCCAGAACCGGCTGCAGACTGGTTGGCAGGGCCGGCACGCCCAGCCTGCGCCCGACAAGCGTCATCACGGTTGCTTTCAGATTGAACAGGATCAGATCCGGTTTTTCCTCCAGGCCGATCTGCCAGAGTTCCTGCACGATCCGCTGCTGAAGCACAATGTTCTGCCGTGCGGCCTTGATCATGCCCTTCAGCGAATGAAGCGCCGCCCTGATGTCTTCCTGTTGAAGGAGAGCCTGATAGTTGACCGAAACCGGACGCGCGCGCGCTCCGGTGCGCTCGATCATGTCCTCAAAGCCCTCACCGGTACTCAAGACCACGTCTGCCCCTTGCAGGCTCAACTCTGCAGCCAACGCGACGTAGGGCTGAACGTCACCGCGCGTTCCGAGCGTCGCGATCAGAATTCTGGGTCTTGGATGAGGCATGGTGCTTCCGGAAGGTGTAAACCGGTTGGGAACAGGTCACGCCACAACATGGCGGCGCTCCCTGGCAATTGCAACCATCGCTCTGTTCGCCTAGGGGATATCCGGTGACGCCTCTGACATGAGACACGGGACTGAAATGCACACTGTTTTTTCCTTGAGAACCGGTGGTCCGGGCCTTTATGAATTCACGCGCAGCGTGTCGTCCTGGCTCCGCGAGGAGGGGGCAGGCGAGGGGCTGCTGACGCTTTTTGTCCGGCACACGTCCTGTTCCCTGCTGATCCAGGAAAACGCGGACCCGGACGTGCAGGTCGATCTGAAGGCCTTTCTCGAGCGTCTTGTGCCGAATTCGAACCACCCGAGCATGCAGTATCTGATCCATACCTACGAAGGGCCGGACGACATGCCTGCGCACATCAAGGCGTCACTGCTTCCCGTGTCCTTGTCCATTCCGGTCGTGAATGGTGAAATGGTGCTGGGAACCTGGCAGGGCATCTATCTCTTCGAGCATCGCGACCGTCCGCATCAGCGCCAGGTCGCGGCGCAGTTCCTTGGCGCGGCCGTTTAAAGATATCAGCCCCGCAGCGACGGAAGGCCAATCCCTGTGCTTTCAAATCCGCCGTCCGACGCAATGATCTGACCGGTGACATAGCTCGCGCGTTCGGAACACAGGAACTCGATGACCTCGGCGATCTCCATCTCGCTGCCATAGCGGTTGAGGGGAATGGCGTCGTGATAGGCGTCGATGATGTCCTGGCTGTGGACGGCCATGGCAAGTTTCGTGCGCACCGGACCCGGGCAAACGCAGTTCACACGCACGCCGAACTCGCCGAGCTCCGCGGCCTGCTGCTTGGTCAGATGAATGACCGCGGCCTTGGAAGTGCCATAGGCAACGCGCAGGGTCGACGCGCGTAGACCGGAGATCGAGGCGATGTTCACGATCGCGCCCTTTGTTTCCTTCAGCGCTGGCGCCGTTGCCTGAGAAACCAGAAAGACCCCGTCCAGATTGGTGCTCATCACGGTGCGCCAGGTTTCGAAATCGGCGTCTTCCATCGGGCCAAACTGGGCAACGCCGGCATTGTTGACCACGGCATCAAGGCGCCCGAACCTCTCAAGGATGGCCGGAATGGTTTTCTCAACGTCACCCTGGATCGACACGTCGCAGTAAAACGGGGCGGCATGCGTGAGGTCTGCCGTTACTTTCGCAAGTTCTTCACCGTCCCGATCCAGCATGGCAACCTGCCACCCGCGCGCGATCATCAGTTTCGAAGTCGCCAGGCCGATGCCGCGCGCGGCACCGGTGACGAGTGCTGTTTTTTGGCTCATGTCGCCGTTTTCTCCTGAAACACGCCTCAGCGCATGGATATGCAGACCTTGATGACCCCGGCATTGTCCCAAAGGGCCTTGTCGAGATCGTTGATCCGGAAGGCATAGTTGCCGGCCGGGTTGCGTGTATTGACCGCCAGGGCACTGAATTCGGCAAAGGGCACGATCCGTCCGGACTGGTCCCTCACGAGCATTTCCCCGAAGGCGTAGGACTGGTCGAACTTGTAGCCGTAAAGCGGACCGAGGCTCTTGGCATCCTTGCCTGAATAGCCGCGTGGCCCGACCGGCTTGTAGATCCCGTTGATCACACTCCAGCCACCCGAAAAACTCACGCGCGTAATCTGGCCATTTGGAATTGTGACACCCTGCCAGCCCTTTTTCGAATTGACGTCCACACAGTAATCGGCCGCCAGGGCGAGACCCGGCACGAACAGAAGGAAACAGGAGAAGAGCAGGAGAAGTCTGGCCATTAATCGCCCCGGTAT
>JBCBUA010000416.1:0-2998 GCA_039818365.1 Pseudomonadota bacterium | reverse complement strand
TAGTCGCCGGGCTTGACGTCTGACGCTTTCATCACGGTGGTGAACAGCGTTTGCTTTCCCTGTTTGGGTGCTGCAGTGCTCACCATGGGCCAGGAACCGATCTTCAGTCCGGCAAGCTTGTAAACGGCAAAGACAAACGCGCCGCACCACTTGCTGATATCCATCGGCGGCAACGCCGCGGCGTAGCGTTTGACGTCGGCGTCGGAAATGTAAAGGCACTTGTGTGCCTGGATATCCGGGTTGCCGGTCAGCATGGCGATCTGGGCGAGGATGGCGCCGCCCTGGCGTTCCTTGGTGGTGCTGTCGGCCTGATAGTTCATCGCGATCCGTTGGCGGTCCGCCCCGAGCTTGTCGGACAGCCGCCAGCCATGGCTTGCATGCAACTTGCGTGCGATGTCCACGATGCGGTCGCGTGCGGCCTGTTCGTCGGCGGGCGGCGTCAAGGTCTTGATATGGGCGAGGAACGCCTCGATGAACTTGTCCAGCGCACCTTTCGTCTGCTGCCCGACGATCCCGTCTTTCGCAAGCCCGTTCTTGCCCTGGAACTCGACCACCCTCGCATGGGTCTTGCCGCCGAAGATCCCGTCCGTTTCCAGCTCAGGATAGATCGAGGCACCGGCGTGGTTCAGGCCGCCCTGCACCTGTTCCACGGCCTCGCCTTGCGATCCGATTTTCAACAGCATCATTGCCGGTCTCCTCTGAAGCAGACGACGAACCTTACCTTACGATAAGTATCCTGACACAATGCTCAAACCGGCCCGGTTTGGCAATCGCGGCAGGAACGTCGGCATTGAGGCGGCACCCGGCTCGAAACGCATGGTCTCAGGCGAGGATCATGCTGACCCGGTGATCGAGATCCTGGCGCATGGCCTCGGCCGACCATCCGGCGCGGCCGCGGAACATGTAGCCCTGCCTGACATCGTAAAGCAGCCGGGCGCGTTCCAGAGAGGGAAAGTCATCCGGGAGGGTCTTGTTTTCCTTTTCCCGGTCGAACCGGGCGGCAAGCCGCGTGTCCGTATCCTCGATCGCCTTCTCCACCCGCTCCTTGACCCCGTCGACTTCACCGATGCTCGCCGAGACGCTTGAGGCAAGGAAACACCCCTTCGCCCCGCTTTCGTGAGCCGTGGCGTATGTGATCACCTCTTCCAGGAACCCGCGCACCGCAAGCCGGATGTCCGGTTCGCTCTCGAACGCGACAACCGGTGCACAGCCGTCAACGTCACCGTAAAGGTCGATGGTCTTGAGAAAGAGTTCCCGCTTGTCACCGAACGCGGCATACATGCTCGGTCCGCTGATGCCCATCGCGCCCGTCAGGTCCTTCAGCGAGGCCCCGTCATATCCCTTTGCCCAGAACACATTCATGGCAGCCGTCAGTGCCTGACGGCTGTCAAAGGAGCGCGGGCGGCCCATTTTTTTTGTATCGTTCAATATATATCTCTTGACTCTGTTGTGTCTCGATATTTATGTATCGATCATTATATATATTACGGAGCCCTTCATGACAAACTCAAAACCTGCTGTGGGTCAGGCTTTCCCAAAAACCACGCTGTCCAGGCTAGGCGGCGGAAAAGTGGAGCTTGGAATACCGGTAAACGGGCATGACTGGCAGATGGTCGTAATCTATCGCGGCAAACACTGCCCCATCTGCACGAAATATCTGAAAGAACTGGAAGAAATCGCGCCCGAGCTGAGCAGGATCGGTGTCGACATCGTCGCGGCATCGGCCGACCCGGAAGAGCGCGCCAGGGCCCAGGCGGGGGACGCAG
This sequence comes from Pseudomonadota bacterium, assembly GCA_039818365.1. Classification (GTDB taxonomy): domain Bacteria; phylum Pseudomonadota; class Alphaproteobacteria; order Rhizobiales; family Stappiaceae; genus Roseibium. The sequence goes on along the minus strand of JBCBUA010000416.1, from coordinate 1,232 downwards.
GCGTCAGTTTTCCCGTCGGCACGGATTTGAGCGTCCGTGACATGCGCAAGCTCGGCCTCTACGTCTCCGACCCGCGCTCCCCCGAAGAGACCGACCGTCCCTTCGCAGAACCCGGACTTTATGTCGTCAATGACGAGGGCAAGCTGCAGGTGGTCGACATCTCGAACGCACCCTTCGCCCGCCCCGCGCTGTCATCGATACTCATGGGATTGAACTTCATCAAGAACCCGGCAAACAACTACCCGGTCCGGGGGATGCATCATGACAGCGCCTGATCACTCGACCGGAGAAGTCCAAGCCGTCATCCAGCGCCTGATTGAAAGTGTCGCCGACAACAACACGGCCATCCTGGATGAACTCTATCACGACGACATGCAGGTCATCATGCTCTCACCGGGAGATGAGGTCAGCGTGTCCGGCAAGGCGGAGTTCCGGGACATGATCCGCTCGGCTCTGGAGGCCAATGGCGGCACCATCGGGGCCTGGGCCAGATTTCACCATGTCTCGGTCGATGGCGACAGGGCCCACGTTCTCCTCTCGCGGCAGAACGAGCTGACCGGACCGGACATGCAGATCACGCTGGGGATCGATCTCGCCCGCGAACAGGACCGCTGGCAGATCACCCGCGAAGTGATTGTCACGCGGCCAAGAACCACGGCCGCCTGATCCCGCTGTTCCCGTTCGCCGCGGGGTCATTCTTCTCAAAACCTGAATCACGCGAAAGACCAGATGATGTATTTCGGAAATGCTCTCAAGGGGCTCGTAGCTGCCATGGCAATTGCCGGCCCGATTTTAACGGCAACCGGCGTCCGCGCCGATCCCGTGACGGAACTCGAGCGCCTGAATGACCGCTTCAACGAAGCCGTGGCGAACCACGATCCCGATGCGGTCCTGTCACTTTATGCGGACGACACGATCTGGATCGAACAGGGAAAACCGGCGTCGCAGGGACTGGATGGGCCAAGGAAACTCTTTGAATTCGTCACGGCCAACAAGGGTGAGGTCACCCATTCCATCGACACGCTCTTTGTCTCAGATGACGGAACGCTTGCCGTGATGATCGGGTCAGTCGTCGCAAGAATGGAAAGCGTCGGAATGGACGCGACCGGAACCTACCTTTACGTGCTCAAGCCGTCCGAAGACGGCTGGAAAGTGGTGACGGACATGTGGCATCAGCACGCCGAGTAACGCCCTGTGCCCGGACGTGCCTAGCGCTCCCGTGGCCGCATGAA
>JBCBUA010000415.1:0-3010 GCA_039818365.1 Pseudomonadota bacterium | reverse complement strand
AAACAAGACGACGTCCTCGGCCCGGTGCTCTTCGTCCTATACATGGTGGCCTTGACTTCGTTCTGTGCGTTGCAGTACCCTAATTCCTAGCCCTACCCACGTAAGTTTGACGTGGTGGCTCTCCCCCCCCACTACTTGCAGCGCCATCAACATCCACAGGACCAGCAGCGAGGGTGTAGCCAAGTGCCCGTGGATGTTGATGGCGCTGCAGCGTGTGGTCTTGAAGCAGGCGAGGTTCTCCTGAACGGATCTGGCCTCCGAGGACGTAGCCCAACGCGGCCAAAGAGGCACGCGCGCGAGCACGATCGGCCGTGAGACCCCAGAGCCGGTAAATGCGACTGATCTGAGCAGCCCGAGACAAAGGGAAGTCTGAGCGCCCGAGTCGCGCCACGTCCGACGTGCAATCTCAGCGCCGGCCATTTCCGCCAATTGATGCACATCGTCACTCGCACATCCAACGTGGCCCCAGACCAGAGCGACGATCGGCCCATAGCTTCGGATGCGCTGTTCGGCGGGACCCATTCCACCCGGCGGCGGAGCGGGAACACCGGTCTTGTAAATCTCCTTGTCGATGTTCTTCGCGTGAGCGACGTACTCCGACTGGACCTTGGCCGCGCGGCGGTTGACCGGGCGGATCCGCGGCGCGCCGCGGACGCCATGGGGAGCCAACGCTGCGGGGCAGTGTTCGGTCTTAGTCCACGCGTGTGTCTTATTCTCCAAAAGGGTCCTGCGGCCACCGCGGCGAGGATCCGTAAAGACAATGTCCGGCACAACGTGGCGTTGACTGTGCTGCTGCGTGAAGCGGGCCGAGAGCTGAAGGCGTGCGTTCGACGGCACAACGCCCGCCAGGATCCCGAAGGCTTCCATACGGGGCTTCAGACCTGCCTCCATGAGCACCTGATAAACGCGATCGCAAATTTCATCGTGAAAATGAGTTCTAATTGACTCCACGTTCACCAAAGAAGGATGAATCAGCAACTGGCGGCCGTCCAGGTCGAGCGTGCGGGCCTGACTTGAGACTGGCGCCTGACTTGAAACTGGCGGAAGCGCGCGACCAGCGTGTCCTCCAGCGCGAATTTCGGGGCACGGGAGGCCGATCTTCGACGCCATGGCCTCGTGGAACTCCGGGTTGGAGAAACAGACGTCGTGTTGGGGCCAGGACGCCGGCAACTGATGACTGAAGCGATCCCCACACATTAAAGAAACACGAGAAGCATTTTCAATGGACATCTGGCTGACTTGTCGAACAATCGCATTCGCGGCCGCAGTTTCGAGTTGTGTTACCAGCGCGTGCTGCACGTTTGCGTATTCAACAATTTCATCCCGATCAGTGAGGCGCGTCCCCGCCGCAACGACCGGGCGCGAGAGTGGTCCGTCCTCAATCGCAGGAGTCGCCGGGCCACCAAAAGAACCAATAGAAGATGTCAGGGCGTCATGCATCCTCGTCCACGCCGCCGCAAAAACTTGAGCAGTGGGAGCGCCCGACCGAATAAAAGCATCAAACCGCCGCGACCGTGCTGAGTCGTCAAAACTCCCAGCGCCGAGCAGCGGCTCGAGGGTCTTGAGAAATCCCGTCCTCCGGGCAGCCGAGGCGCCCACAACGTGAGCGTCGATAAGCTGTGGCAAAGTGGCACACAGAGTCCCGACGTACCGCGCGTCACCACCGATCGGCCCTGTGTGTGGACGGATACCAAAGCCGCCGAGGCGGGTCGGGAGGCGGACGAGCTGTCGGGGAACACCGTCGTGGCGGTCGAAATCTTCCTCCCGAGAGCCAATCGTTCGCGCCATCAGCGAAAATATGCCGGCGTCGTAGCGGTCGAGTGCGTCGCGGGCGAGGTCTGGCCGAACGCGTTGGGCGAGGTAGTCAAGCTTCGGGTTCAGGCAATACTTGTTGAGCGCGAAGAGGGTGTGATCGTCAACGCTGGCCAGACGTTTTCCGAGCTTCTGAAGGTCCGCGAGCGCCGCGTCGACTGAGGCCTCGACTGAGGCACGGATGAACTCGTCCGAGCCGATGGGGACGCCATAGATGACGAGGCCGTCCGGTTGTACTCGAACGCTGCGGAGCGAACGTGTCCCGTTTTCCGCGACGGTGACGAAGGAGGCGAGCTCGGGCTCATCCACGAGAGCGGCGCCCAGGGCAGGCGAGTACACTTCGCATTTGTCGAGACGGAGCTCCTCCCCATCGAGGCCGCACTGCTCCTTGTACGCGCCGAGCGCCTCGAACACTTCCCGCGGCTTGCCCACAAGGAAGCCGTCGTCGACGCCGCACCGAAACGCCCCGTCCGAGCGCGCCATAAGGGCGTCGATGAGCTTGATGGTGGCGTTTGTTCCGGCGCAGTACGCGGCGCTGGAGGCAGCGTCCCCCTGCGTCGTTCCCTCCGCACTCGGGAACGGAGCGATGATGGGGCCTGCCGCTCCCTGGACGATGCACCACCCCTTGGGCACGTACGACTTGAGCAAGAAGCGCCCCAACTGCCGCTCCGTCTCGTTGGGGCTTTCCAGCATGGCTTTGAGAAATCGGGCTCGCTTCAGCTCATGAAACCCATTGCGCTTGTCCGTCTTGATGATGATGTGGTCTGGATGAGCTTGGAGGTGGAGTACGAGCCCGATGATTACTTGGCTTCCGCCAGCCCGGATGCCGACGGCAACTTGGTGAGGGTAGAAGGTGTCGGCCAGGTCGGACTTGGCCTGCCTGACCATCCACTTCGTACAAGCACGACGATAGGCGGAGCCGACGCCGACTGGGCGGACCTGTGGCGTCGCATCTCCGACTGGCGTCGCCTTGATCAATGCAATAAGGTGAACCGCCGCCTGAATCTCATAAAACCACTGCGGCTCCTTGCCATTCAGGTAGAGCGCCGAGACGGAGTTGATATCATCCATGACCGCTCGTGCGCGATCGTCGTCGTATTGCTGCGCGAAGCAGCGAAGATGCTCGTAGCGCAGGCCGTCCGGGCCCGCGGCGACGTGCGACGGGAGGCTGCTGAAAATAGAACGGCGCTGCGGCATC
>JBCBUA010000414.1:0-3047 GCA_039818365.1 Pseudomonadota bacterium | reverse complement strand
CCGGCTGATCTGGGTGACGGCGACGATGGTCTGCTCGTTCGACAGGCGCATGCCGAGATGGCGTTCCCCGGCACGGTTCAGCGTCATGAAAAACCGGCCGTCCTCCTCGACGCATTGATAGGTCGACACACTCGTCAGCACCCGGGCATAGCGTTCCGAGCGCTGGTAGGATCCGCGCAGGTCCATCGCCGATTTCCAGGCAAGCCCGAAGGCACCGTAATCGTCGCAGCGCATGGACGAGCCGACGCGGATCGGCACGGAGGCCCCGTGAGGGTCGTCGCGAACAACCCGCTCGCACAGCGCATAGTAGTCCGTGTCCGGCACCATCTGTTTCGGGTCGACTGGCGCGTCCGGATCGACACCGATCGACTGATAGAGCACACGCCTGCGCGCATCCCCGGAAGGCTCCGCCGCAACCGCCACATCAATCACCTTTTGCGCAAACAAGGCCGATATCTGTCCCATGAGGGAAAGTATAGCGGAGGGATGGGAAAGTTCGAGGAGCCTTTGGATCGTTGTCGGCAGCTGCCTTGCGTCAAATCCGGATCCGCTTTTCGCTTTTCGGATCGAAGAGATAGAGATGGTCCGGGTTGAGGCTGAGGCCGACAACGTCGTCCTGGTCCTTGCGCAGGTGCCGGTCGCCGCGGGCGATCACCCGCTGCTGGCCCCACACAACTGTCAGGAAGGAGGCTTCCCCCGTGTTCTCGAACGCATAGATCGGTGCATCGATATCCCCGACGCCGGCCGCATGCACGTTGATGTCGTCGGCGCGCACGCCCAGCACAACGTCGTCCCTGTCCCCGGTGGCGATCGGTGCCAGGCGAAGCCCGTTTTCGGTGAAGAAGTGGCCCTCCCTGACGCTGCCGCGGACAAGGTTCATCGCCGGAGACCCGATGAACCCGGCAACGAACAGATTGGCCGGGTCGTTATAGATCTCGTCCGGCGTGCCGAGTTGCTGGATGACCCCGTGCTTCATCACGGCAACCCGGTCGGCGAGCGTCATCGCCTCGATCTGGTCATGGGTGACATAGACGGTCGTTACCTTCAGTTCCCGGCTGAGGTGTTTGAGTTCGGCGCGCATGGTGACCCGGAGCTTCGCGTCGAGATTCGACAGCGGCTCATCCATGAGAAAGACCTTCGGCGTGCGGACGATGGCGCGGGCGAGCGCAACGCGCTGGCGCTGTCCGCCAGACAGGGCCTTGGGCTTGCGGTCGAGGAACTGGGTCAGTTCCACCTGCGCCGCCGCACGGTCCACCCGGGGGCGGATCTCTGCCTTCGGCGTGCCGCGCACGCGCAGCGGGTAGGCGATATTGTCGAAGATGGTCATGTGCGGATAGAGGCCGTAATTCTGAAAGACCATGGCAACGTCGCGGTCTTTCGGCAGGTCGTCATTGACCTTCCGCTCGCCGATCCAGATCTCGCCCGAGGTCGGTTCCTCGAGCCCCGCGATCATCCGCATGGTGGTCGTCTTGCCGCAGCCCGATGGTCCGAGCAGGACCAGGAATTCCTTGTCGTGGATATCCAGGGACTGGTTGTCGACGCCGACAAAGTCGCCCCAGCGCTTGCTCAGGTTTTTGAGGATCACCTCGGCCATTTACCGCACCGCTCCCATGGTCATGCCCTGCACGAAGTACTTCCGGATGATCAGCGCCAGCACGAACATCGGCGCCATGATGATGATCCCGGCGGCGGACAGGAGGTTCCAGAGATCCCCCTCCTCACCCTTGAACAGGGCGAGACCGATCGGCAGCGTCACCGCGTCCTTGTTGGTGAGGATCAGCGCGAACAGGAACTCGTTCCACGCAATGATGAAGCAGAAGATCGCCGCCGTCAGAAGGCCGGGCGCTGCCATCGGCAAAACGATATTGCGGATCACCTGGAGCCGCGAGGATCCGTCCACCATGGCGGCTTCTTCCGTGTCCATCGGAATCCCGTCGATGAACCCCTTGATCATCCAGATGGCGAAGGGCATCACGATGGCGAGGTTGACCAGGATCAGGCCAAGGCGGGTGTCCAGAAGCCCGACATCCCGGAACATGACGAAGAACGGCAGGATGATCACGACCGCCGGAACGAACTGGGTCGCCAGGATCATGACCAGCATTGTGGTCTCGCCGCGCAAGCGGAACCGGCTGAAGGAATAGGCCGCGCAAGTTGCGATCGGGATGGCGAAGACCACCGTGACGAAGGCGACCACGGTGGAGTTGTAGAGCTTTTCCCCGAGCCTGTAGGGGTCATCGAAAACGGTGGCGAAATTCTCCAGCGTCGGCCGGAAGAAAAGTTTGAGCTGATAGACGTCCACATGCGTCTTGAACGCCGCCAGGAAGATCCAGACGATCGGAACCAGCATGATGAAGGTGGCAATCAGGATGAGTGTCAGCTGAACCGCGTTCCAGAGCCGTTTGCGTTGCTTGCCGGTCATGTCAGTCCTTCCGGAACACGTATCTGGCATAGAGATACGTCAGCAGGATCATCGGGATGACCATCAGCCAGGCGACGGAAGCCGCGTAGCCGATCTGGCCGTATTTCATCCCGTTGAAATAGATGTAATGGCTGAGTGTCTGGGTGGCCGTTCCCGGTCCGCCATTGGTCAGCATGAAGATCTGGTCGAACGTCTTCAGGGAGAAGATCGACTTGAGGATGATCACGACCGCGAGCACGGGGGCAAGCTGCGGCAGCGTGATGTCCTTGAACACCCGCCATCCGGATGCGCCGTCAACCTGGGCAGCCTCGAGCGTGTCTTGCGGGACGGATGCCAAGCCGCCGATCAGGACAAGTGTCAGGAACGGGATCCAGCCCCAGACATCGGCCATGACGCAGACCGCGAATGCAAGCGTCGGGTCGGCAAGCCAGCTGACATCGGCAAGCGGTGGCATCACGGCCCCGAAAAAAGCATCGAACAGGCCGAATTCCGGATTGAACATGAAGCGGAAGGAGACACCGATTAGGGCCGGAGACATGGCGAATGGCAGGATCAGCAGTGTTTGCACCCCCGAGCGCAGCCGGCCGCCAGGAGCCAGCAGCAGCGCGAGTCCCAGCGCCAGCAG
>JBCBUA010000413.1:0-3082 GCA_039818365.1 Pseudomonadota bacterium | reverse complement strand
GAACTCGGCATCACGGACGTTCCCCTTGTGGGCATCGCCAAGGGACCGGACCGCGATGCCGGACGCGAGAAGTTCTTCATCCCCGGCAAGCAATCGTTCATGCTGCCGGAACGCGATCCCGTGCTCTATTTCGTGCAACGGCTGCGAGACGAGGCCCACCGTTTTGCGATCGGCAGCCACCGGGCGCGCCGGAAAAAGGACATTGCCAGGAACCCACTCGACGAGATTGCCGGGATTGGCCCGACACGCAAGAAAGCGCTTCTTCAGCATTTCGGGACCGCCAAGGCCGTCTCAAAGGCAGGTGTGGACGATCTCGCATCGGTTCCCGGTATCTCGGAAGCGATTGCCAAACTGGTCTACGATCATTTCCATGAATGATCGCCGGTTCCCCAACCTGACCAAAGGTCGTGACCTTGATGTTGCAGGCCGCGCGCGCGCCAAGGACGCGACCGCCTGATGTCATCTACCAATACCAAACAGCGGCGGCACATCCTTCCTTCGCTGGCGTCTTTCATATGCTGGTGCGGATCCCTCGGCGCAGGGGTCTTCTGTGCGCTCGGTCTGTCTGCCTTCGTGGCGCCGGACTACTGGTTCACGGACAACATGAGCTTCTTTTTGCGGCAGTTTCTCGCCGCCGGGCTCGCGGGATGCGTTGCCGGCGCACTGGGGCTGGTGCTGCCGCACAGGCTTGCCTGGCTCTACCGGTCCGCTTTTGGCCTTGCGCTTGTTCTGTTTCTCGCGCTCACAATCGCAACTGTCACCCGTACACGGGACAACACGGTCGCGACGACGGCTCCGGGCTCTGACGGCCTCACGATGAAGATCGCCTCGATCAATATTGAACGCATGTTCCTTGGCGACAAGAGACTGACACGTTTCCTGGAGCGGGAAAGTCCAGACATTATCGTGTTTCAGGAAGTGATGTGGTGGCTTCAGGAGCGCCGTTGGGATCGTCTGGAACTGCCGGTGGGAAGCAAGGGTGAAAACGGTTTTCCCGAACACCTGGCCGTCGGATCCGCCGAAGGCCTCGTTGTCTACTCAAAGCTTCCCATCCTCAAGACCAGCTCACAAATCGTACGAGGTGACCTGCACGAAGGCGCCAGCGTCATCCATGACGCGGATCGGGAAATCCTTGAAGCGACCCTCGACACGGCAAGAGGCCCGCTGAACCTGATTTCCGTGCACCCTGACAGTCCCAGAAACGACACCCGCTGGCAGAACAAGAGGCGGTACTTTCAGGAAACCGACAGAACCATTCGGGATCTCCAGGATGAAAACGCGGGTCCCCTGCTCGTTATCGGAGACTGGAACAGCGCACCATGGTCCGCGCGCTTTCAAAGGACGCTGGCTCAGAACGGTCTGAAGACCGCCTATCCCGGGGGCTGGCCGAGAACAACGCGGTTTTTCTTCGACTACCGCCTCCACTGGATCCTGGGGTCTCCCGTCGACCAGTTCGCCGTTTCAGATAACATCAAGGTTCTGAGTGTCTCGACCGGACCTGATATCGGCTCCGATCACTTGCCGCTCATCGTGGAGATCGAGCTGCCCGCAAACAACTGATCCCGACTATTTCCCTGTGGCTACAGGGCAAAAGTGTTTGAGGCTGCCGCCTGGATTGGGAACACTGCCAAGATCTTCAATCCGATTCTCCGACGATCAGAATGGCCAAGCTTTATTTCAACTATTCCTCCATGAATGCCGGCAAATCCACGGTGCTGCTGCAGGCGGCCTACAATTATGAAGAACGCGGCATGAACGCCCTTCTCATGATTGCCGCCTTCGATGACCGGGGCGGCAAGGGGCGGATCGCATCCCGGATCGGACTGGCCGCCGATGCCGACATCTTCACCGCCGACGATAATGTCTTCCGGCATGTCGAACAAACCCATGCCAAGACGCCGGTCGACGCCGTCCTCGTCGACGAGGCGCAGTTCCTGACCGAAGAACAGGTCTGGCAATTGGCCAATCTTGCCGACCAGCTGGGCATTCCGGTGATGTGTTTTGGTCTTCGCACCGACTTTCAGGGGAAGCTCTTTCCAGGCAGCGCCGCATTGCTCGCCATCGCGGACAATCTCAAGGAGATCAAGACGATCTGCTGGTGTGGCCGCAAGGCGACCATGGTTGCGCGCCTCGACGGCAATGGCCGGATCGTCGAGGAAGGAGAACAGGTCGTGATCGGCGGCAACGAGACCTATGTCTCCCTCTGCCGCAAACACTGGAGCCGCCGGGAACTGGCCTGAGCCCTTCAGAGGCTCCTCATCGCAAAACACCCGGCCTCAAACACCCGCCCACACACCCGGCACCCGGCAGACGCGAAAGTTCGGGCAAGCAAGCCCGCCGAAGCTCTTGATGCGACCTAAGGTGAGGCATAAAACAGATCTGGACAGGGTTCAGTCAAACGATCCTCATTTTCAAGAAAGCGGCGGCCGGATCGGCCGGCGAACACCAAAGATTTTCATTTAAGGGAGGAAATCCATGAAAAAGACCTTAGTGTCCCTCGCGCTTGCCGCCTCAATGGGACTGGCATCCGGCTTCGCGTCAGCCGAAACCCGCATCACCTACAAATCCGCCAAGTCGACCTCGTCCTACTATCAGATGGCCGTGCAGATCGCGGAAGCCATGAAGGCAGGCAGCGACGGCGACATCATCGTCACCGTGGAGGAAAGCCAGGGCTCCGTCCAGAACGTCATGGAAGTCAGGGCGCGCGGCGGCGATTACGTCTTCACGACACCGCCGGTGCTGGTGAGGCTGGCCCAGGGCGGCAAGGCCATGTTCGAGGGCAAGTCCGATCCCAAGTTCAATGACATCCGCGCGCTCTTCCCCATCCCTTCCCTCACCATGCATTTCGTGATGTCCGAGGACAGCGGCGTGACCGATTTCGCGGGCATGGAAGGCAAGACCATCCTGCTCGGCAAGGGCTCCTTCGGCGCGCGTGAAGGTGAAAAATATCTCAAGCTGTTCGGCCTTGAAGGCAAGGTGGATCTTGCCGAAGTTGAACTTTCCAATGCGGTTGCCGCGCTCAAAAACGGTCAGATCGACGGCTTCGTGACCGCCGGCTCTTTCCCGGCTCCCAACGTGATCG
>JBCBUA010000412.1:0-3086 GCA_039818365.1 Pseudomonadota bacterium | reverse complement strand
ATATAGAACCAGGATACGCTCGACGGCATGAAGTCAAACGCGAAACGGCGCGCCTGACAAATTCACGAGATCCGAACACCAGGTGCCAGGAGGAGACATGGAGTTTCTGACAGACATGGCCGCAAAGCGGGCCGAGCTGACGCCTGATGCCGTGGCATTCTCAGACGCGGACAGCGGACGGTCCTACTCGTTCCGGGACATGAACGAGCGCGCAAACCGGCTTGGGAATCTGCTGCTTGGCCAGGGTTTGCGCAAAGGTGACCGCCTTGCCGTGCTCTGTCTCAATCATCCGGACTTCTTTGCGCTGCTGTTCGCCGCCCAGAAGACCGGGGTCCTGCTGGTTCCGCTCAACTGGCGGCAGCCGGTTGCCGAACTAAAGCCCATCCTGGCAGCGTCGAAGGCCCGCGTCCTGTTTGCCGATGCTGCCAACATGGCAACGGCGCGCGAACTTGCGGCCGAGGCAGGGCTTGATCTGCTTCCGATGGGTGCCGCGGCCGGCGGAACCACGAGCGCATTGGATGGTCTTCTGGACGGGGCGGACCCGTCACCCGTCGGCAACGGACGGATCAGGGCGGGGGAACCCTGGTATCTGCTCTTTACCTCCGGGACGACGGGGCTGCCGAAAGCGGTCATTCAAACGGCGGGCATGGCATATGCCAACATGATCAACTACTGCCAGGCGACCGGGCTCAGCGTCGGTGAAAAAGGCGTCAATTTCCTGCCTCTGTTTCATACCGCCGGGATCAATCTGCCGACACTGCCGATCTTTCTGAACGGCGGATCCTCAACCATCCTGGCCAAGTTCGACCCGGATGCGGTCCTTGACCTGATCGACGCGGGCCAGGTGACCTCATTTTTCGGCGTCCCGGCAATCTATCAGGCACTGGCCCTGTCATCGAAAATCGATCGGACCGACTTTACCCGTGTCCGGTCCCTTGGCTGTGGCGGGGCGCCTGTTCCAAAGCATCTGCTTGCCGATTTCCAGGCGCGCGGTGTCACGATCTGCAACGGCATGGGCATGACGGAAACCGGTCCCACCGTGTTCCTGATGGACAAGGGTCATGCGGCCGACAAAATCGGATCGGTCGGCAAGCCGCAGATCCTGACGGATGTGCGGCTGGCAAGGCCTGATGGAAGCGTGGTTGAAGATGCGGGCGAGGGGGAGGTCCAGTTCCGCGGCCCGAATATCACGCCCGGATACATGGACAACAGCCGGGCAACCGCAGAGACCTTCACCGGGGATGGCTGGCTGAAGTCGGGGGACATCGCGCGGCGCGACGCGGACGGCTACTACTACATCGTCGACCGGATCAAGGACATGTACATTTCCGGCGGCGAGAACGTCTATCCGGCCGAAGTTGAAAAGGTCCTTGATGGCCATCCGGCGATCCTGGAGGCGGTCGTGATCGGTGTTCCCGACGACAAGTGGGGGGAAGTCGGTGCCGCGTTTCTGGTTCCGCGGCCCGGAACAGAACTGGACATCGCCGGGTTGGCGGACTGGTGCCGCTCCCACCTGGCACCCTACAAGATCCCGAAGAGCTTTACCGCAACGGATGACCTGCCGCGCACGGCCGCCGGCAAGGTTCGGAAGAACATCCTGAAAGACACGTATTCATCGACATCCGTTCAGGAGGACGCGTAAGCCATGAGCCTTGCCTCCGACAGACGATCTGCAACTGTCTTCTCGTGGACACCTACACAGGATGACTTCGATGCCTTTGCCAGGCTGTCCGGCGATGACAATCCGATCCATGTCGATCCGGTGTTTTCAGCGCGCACGCGCTTCGGGCGCACGGTGTCGCATGGCATGCTTCTCTACACCCGAGTTCATGCCTGTCTGGAGCAGCTCTATCCGGGCAGGCCGCACGAATTGCAGACACTGATGTTCCCAAATCCATCCTTTGCCGACGAGGAGCTGTCGCTCTCCTTCTGCGAAGACCCGGATCAGCCGGATCTGGTGCTGATTGAAATCAGCAGGACCGCCGACGGCGCCGTGACACTGTCGGGAACCTGCAAGCTTGGAGATCCGTCCTGATGCTGGAGATCGGACAACGCAAAGAAATTACCCGCACCTATACCCACGAGGATATGCGGGATTTCGCCATGCTGGCCGGAGAGGCGGCGACTGTGCCGGCATCCGTTCCCGGCCCGTTGATCGGTGGCCTGTTTTCCTACCTGCTTGGCGTGGAACTGCCGGGCCGGGGGACCAATTATCTGAAACAGAACCTTGAATTTCTTGCCCCCGCCCCCGTCGGGGAGGCGCTGACGGCGTCCGTGACGGTGTCACGGCTGCGTCCCGAAAAGCACCTGGTCGACCTTGAGACCGTGTGCACGCGTTCGGACGGAACCCGGGTCTGCCAGGGCCGGGCTCTGGTCTATGTCGAGGATGTCGGAAAAGACTAGGTTTTCCTATTCTCCCTCGACAAGCCTCGTCTTCGATGGCCAGAAGGCATGGTGACCCTTGAGCTGACCGGTCATCGGGATCGGGTCCTTGTAGATCCAGCCGATTTCGTCGCTGTCCAGCGACACGTAGCTGGCATCGCCCTTGATCGGGCAATGGGTGGATTTTTCCACCGGGTCGAGCGATGCGATCACATCTTCTGCCGGGAAATAGACCACCGGGTCGTAAACCGACTTGCCAAGCTCCATCACCCTGAGTGCGCTGGTGCTGTCAGCGAGCAGCGTGTCTCCGGCATAAACGCGCATGCGCCGTGGCGCTGACTTGATGACCATCATGTGGTTCGGGTCTTTTGGATTTCGGATTGCATCCGCAAGCGACGCGATCGTTGTGTCTGGCATGGCGTACTCCTTTCCGGTCACAGATGTGGTTGCAAGGCCGGCTCCGCAATCCCGATTTCTGAAACGGGCCGGTGCGAAAATGCACTGTAATGCCGCGTTTGTCGGCAGCCGGAACAATTTCACGCGAAATCAGCCTTGAAAAATGCGTCAAAAGAGGGCTCTAGGGTACGGACCCATAAATGAAGCCGATTTGGCGGCAGAAATGGCAAGATCTCGGGAGGAAGCGTGTGCAGAGCGGGCTTTTTGCCCGGTCAAGCGCGGTGACGCTGCGAGGTACAGCCATTTTG
>JBCBUA010000411.1:0-3101 GCA_039818365.1 Pseudomonadota bacterium | reverse complement strand
CGGAGACGACGTGATCATCGAACGGGAAGGGGGACTTTCTCTTTCGAACCGCCATTTGCGGGGCGGTACGGGTGCCCTGAACTCGATTGTCGATCCGGACAACACCAATATCGAATTCGTGTCGCTGAGCACGGAAGGTCCGGGTGCCTACCGCTCAAGACTTATCGAACTGCAACGGAAGCTGTCCCGTGCGCCGGCAGGCAAGCGGCGCAAGCAGCTGATCGAGCTCTCCAGGTTCTATCTGGCACATCAGTTCGCGCAGGAAGCCCTCGGGTTGATGAAACTCGCGCTCGAAGAAGAGCCTGCCCTTGCCGAGGACACGTCCTTCAATCTCATGATGGGCGCGGCCGAGACGATGGCGAACCGGCCCCTGGAAGCCTATACGCATCTCAACAGGCCGGACCTGAAAAACAGCCCCGACGCTGCCGTGTGGCAGACAATCGTGGATGTGAGGCTCGGCAACTGGACGTCTGCACGCATCGCCATGCCGCGCGGCCGTGCCGTGATCGGAAATTACCCGAGCGCAATCCAGACGGAATTCAAACTTGCCGCGGCACAGGCGCTGGTGGAGGTCAACGATTTCGGACTGGCAAATGGCGTGCTCGCGGAAATCGAACCGAGTGAAGTCACGTCCGCACAGGCGGCGCGGTACGATATTCTCCGGGGCAGGGTCGCGGATGCGTCCGGACGGTCCCAGGAAGCGCTGACCGTGTTTGACCTTGTGACCCGCTCCGACGACCGCCCGCGCGCAGCAGAAGCTGAATACCGGGCGCTGCGTATCCGCTACCGGGACGGCGAGGCGGACGCAAACGAGACCATCGACAGGCTCGCGGGCCTCTCGACCTCGTGGCGCGGTGACGAGGTCGAGCTGAAGACACTTCGGTTCCTGGCCCAGCTCTTTGCCGAGCGCGGGCAGTACAGGGAAGCGTTCGAAGCCATGAAGTCGGCTGTGCAGGCGGATCCGGATTCGGACACCACACGGCTGCTTCAGGAGGAAATGAACGGCCTGTTCAATGCGCTTTTCCTTGATGGCAAGGCGGATGAGCTGCCGCCGGTCAAGGCGCTCGCGCTCTATTACGACTTTCGCGAACTCACACCGATCGGGCGCCAGGGCGACGAAATGGTCCGGCAACTCGCCAAACGCCTTGTCGAAATCGACTTGCTCGATCAGGCAACCGAATTGCTGCGCCATCAGGTCGACAACCGTCTGAAAGGCGCCGCAAGAGCCCAGATTGCCGCGGATCTTGCGGCGATCTACCTGATGGATCAGAAAGCCGACGAAGCGCTGCGCGTCCTCAACAGGTCCAGACAGGCCAGCCTGCCGTCGACGCTCGAGCGGCAGAGAAACATCGTCGAGGCACGTGCGCTGACGGAGAACGGCCGGCCGGATCTCGCGCTTGAACTTGTCCGGAACATGCGTGGCTCCGATGTGGACCGCTTGCGCGCGGATACATTCTGGGCGGCGGAAAGCTGGCGCGATGCGGGCGAACAGCTGGAGGCCATGCACGGGTCCCGCTGGTCCGACAACATCCCGCTTGATGAACTGGAAAGGCGCGACATCCTGCGCGCCGGCATCGCCTATTCCCTGGCCGGTGATCAGCTCAGCCTGGAACGGCTCCAGACCAAGTATACAGGCAAAATGGCCAACAGCCCGGAAGCGCTCGCGTTCGAAGTCGTGACGCGCCCGATCCAAACCCAGGGCGTGGAGTTCCTGGAAGTCGCCAACCGGTTGGCCGATACGGATTCGCTTGAGACCTTCCTTCAGGAATACCGGCGCCAGTACATGTCGCCCAACCGGTCGGCGGATGACCAGGCTGCTGCCGGAAATGCAGCTGGCGATCCCGCCGGCTGATACCAACCTCACTTTTTGAGGTTGGTGCAAGGCTTCGTTTCACTCAGATGAATGTGCCGGTCTGAATTGGAGCGCTGGCCGGATCAGCCCAGAGCTCCGAGCGCGGCCGTGGGCGGCGCTGCTGCCACATGCGGTTTTTTCAGCTCGGCCTTGTACCGCATTACCAGTTCCGGGATCGTGCGCGTGTTCCGGTCCAGCCAGCGGCAGCGCGCCTTCAGGAAGTCCCGATAGGTCTTGTCGTCGATCCCTGTCTGAAGCATCAGGCGGAGGATGGCGCCATCGGCATCGGATTTGAGCGTTTCCGCGACAACATCGTCTGCGAGATTGAGCTTGCGCCCGATCAGCCAGATCGCGGCGTCAATGCGCTCATCCTCAAAAAGGGTCCGCAAAATGGCGTCAAAGGAGAGTTCGCCGTTGGCGATCTGGATGCTGGCCTCGTGCCGCGAATAGCGCACGCCGTCAATTTCGATATCGCCTTCGCGCTCAAGATCGCCGATCGAGGTTGCAAGGCGTTCCAGATCGTCCTCTTCCAGTGCTCTCTTGAGCGGGGGAGGAATGAGCGGGCATTCGGTTTCAAGAACGAGTTTGAGGGTCTCCAGAAACTCTTCGTCCTTGATTGCCCGTTTGGCCATGCCCGCGAGGACTTCAATCTCCGTGTTTGCGAAGATCAGCAGCGCCAGCATCCCCTTTACGGAAAAGGGGACGTCCGCGTTGTCGAGCAGTACGTGAACAACATTCCGGCTGCTGCGGGCGATCAGCGTGTCGGTGATTTCTTCACTGAGGTCCGGGCGGCGGGCGACGGACAGCCGCTTGTCGTTGCTGCCTGCCTTCGACAGGTTCATCAGTGCCGTCTGGCTGATCACCGGCGAGCATTCAATCACGGGTTCGGAAAGATCATAGTCTTCCTGGGTCAGCCGGTCGGCGAGGTCGGAGATGATGCGCTCGGTTTTTGCAAGCCGCACGACAAGTTCGTAGCGTGCTTCACGGTCGAGCTGATCGAACACGGAAAGTACGATTCTTGAAAAGAGCTCCCGTTCGACAGGTGTCGGCTCATGATCTTCGGAACGCGCATACTCGCCGACAAGTGTGCGGATCAGCTTCGAGCGAGCTTCCGGTTCTTTGATTCTTGCAAGTTGTTCAAGCTGATCTCGTATCACGGAATATCCAAAACAAAACCGGCCGGCATGCGGCCTCCCCACTTCCGCAGAGTATTTCATGTTTTGATTAATATTCTTCTACTTTTGGCGAC
>JBCBUA010000410.1:0-3117 GCA_039818365.1 Pseudomonadota bacterium | reverse complement strand
GGTCACGGCATGGGTCCCATGGTCGAGCCATGGGACGACCGGAGAAATGCGGAGGGCAGCGTGGTCAGGAGGACCTTTCCAAAAGGTTCCGAATGACGTCACGAACGCTGCCCCTACTCAAGGCCGGGGCGGCAACGAGGGGGACAGGACGCCGTTCTTTCCTCTGCAACGAGGAATTTGCGTCACCCACTCAACCAGTTGCCGGCCAGTCACCTCTCCCTGTGCGGGTCGGGCAGATGGCCGACGAAATGGACGTCTTTTGTCCGATCGACTGCGTCGAGCAGGGCCGCGTACTGGTCCGTCCGCACAAGCACCAACGCGTCCTTGCCATGCTTTTGAAGCATGACCGGACCGCGCAGCGCGGTCTCGATCACGTCCTTCGTCTGGTGGCGCAGCTCGGAAAAGCTGAAGCGTTTGCGGGTCGTTGTCGTCATGGCCGGTCTAGGCGGGTTGCCCGGCGAGCGCGGCATCGGCATCCGGCATGTCCATGACCATGTGAATGGTCTCGCCCATCGACTGCATGTCGATTGGCATGTCTGCACCGGTCATCGCATCGGGCAGACCGGCCTGTCCGTCACTGTCCGGATCGGTGACCGGTGTTGGAAACGCATTGTCCAGGAGCGGTCCCAGATCGAGCGAGGTGGTCTGGAGAATATCGGAAAACAGATCCGCGTCCGCAAGCGATGAAAGCACATCGGAAGCACCGGTCGTTAGCGTGTCTGTTGATCCGGGCTCGGGTTCGGATTCCCAGAACCGCATTTCGTAGATGGCTTCTTCCACCACCACACCATTTACATCTTCGCGGGTGATGGTTCCCTGGCGGTCGATGATGTTGTCATTTACGTCTTCCCAGGACTCGTCATACTTGCTGTCCTGATCCTGGTAGAAGCTGTCGAGATCGATCGACGTGATGCCAAGATCGGCAAGGGATTTCAGTTCGTAGCTGTCAACGACCCCGTCGCCATCGCTGTCTACCGCCACCATCACTTGAATCAGGTGATAGCCGCGGTCATTTGCGTCGAGCACACCATCGTCATTGCCCAAGGGGTCTCCATTCGTGTCAGAGAGATACGGAGCGTCCATACTCTTAAGCGCTTCGGGCGCGCCGGAGTTGTATCGGGCATGTCCCCGATCGCCATCCGAACCGTCGCCAACGCTCGCAGCGTCGAAGTGTTGCCCGATGACTTCTCCGGAATGATCGATTGTGCCGTTGCCGTCGATGTCAAGGACCAGAAGGCCGTCGCCAACACCCAGCCAGCCGATCTCCTCTTCGGTTCCGTCACTGTCTATGTCGAATTCGATCGACCCGTTCATTTCAATGCCGCCACCGTCGGTGTCGATGACGAGACCGCCCCGGAAGATCGTCAGCACATCGGTGATTTCGATCTCGCCGTCTTCCGTAATCTCGTAGTCGAACTTGATGGTGCGTGGTGCATCGTCGTAATCCGATGGCGTTGTGGATTCGTCGTTCTCAAAAGCAATGCCGTTGTCGGTGTAATCGACAACCGTTTCCCGTTCCACCTCGCCATCGTCACCGATCTGAAGCCCGACCCGGTAGCCCTCACCAACCTCAACACCTCCACTGGCGTCGTCTTCCGACGTCTCTCTTTTGCGTATGTCGAAATTTGCGTAGTTGAAGTCGAGCCTGATCTCGCCGCTCTCCGGAAGGTCGCTTGCTTCGCCAAGGTTCAGGAACATCTCCCTGACGGCATTGGTATCCACACCGTCCAGAGCCAGGTCATCCTCGTCCGCACTATCCAGTTCATTGACGCCGTTGCTCAACGACTCCTCGAGTGAGAAGTCGATCGTCTCGCCGTTAATTTGAATCGTGAGATCTTCGAATTCGTGAATGTCCTGGTATCGGGACACGGTTGGTTCATCGAAATTCAATTGGTCGAACCACAGATAGAGATTGCCGACCGGCCCTTCCACAACCGGTTCTTCCACGGGCTCCTCTTCGATTGGCTCTTCAAAGCTGTCATCGAGGCCTGCCAGAAAGGCCGCGTCTTCCGCGTCCGTGTCGAGCCCGGATTGCAGCTCTTCGGGCAGCAACAATCCGTCACCGCCGAGGCCGTCTGGGCCAAGCAGGTCCAGAATGCCAAGCCCGTCGCCAAGCCCGGCAAGGCCGGGATCTTCGAACGACTGACTGGACCCTTCGGGCTGGTTGACCTCATCGCCCAGCGTCACCGGCGCTCCGGCGGCGGTCTGGATGTCTTGCGAAGCGTCAATATCGGCAATGGAAACGAACTGGTCCAGCGTCAGCGTCGTCAGGTCGTCACCGATAAGCACGATGGGGTCTTCGCCGTTGCCGGAAAAAAAGCCGTCAACGACGATCGTCCCGCCGTTTTCAAAGATCATCTGCAGATCACCGTCGACGCGGGTAAACATGATCGGCTCGTTCAGCACAGGCCGAAGGTCCAAAAGCAGGCCGTTGTCGAGCGTCAGGATCGTAACGTCCTGAGCCTCGGGCACAGTGATAACCATGGTGGCGGGTTCGATTGAACCTGTTATCGCCGGTGCTGTGGTCTGGTTTGTGGTAGCTGTCGCTGTTGCTGTTGCCATCGGCGTTACTCCTGCACTCGGAAAACGGCACCGCACTGCGTGATCTGTCTCAGCGCATCTGGCGCTGGTTCTTGGTTACCGTTTCGTTATGCCGGGCATTTTGTCAGCCGCCGGGAGGGCGCCGTTATGGCCGCATCGCAGAGTGGCGAACACGGTTAATGGGCAAAACTTGGCTAAAACTTTAGGCAAATTTTCGGGATTAGGCCGTTTGCGCAACCGCGAGCGCGTATTGCAACCAGTTGTCCTTTGGCGGGAGATTTGTCTTTCCACGTGCAGCGGGGCGCAGTTGCACGGAACGGGCTGTCACGCACCGGACCCGCAGGTGGTCCCGCCAACGCGGCGCCCCCCGCAATCCTCAAGAAGCTGATCGTGGATCTGTTCATCGCCTCGGGCGGGATCGCATTCGTGGTCAGGCGACACGCTTCGCAGACGAGACACCGCAACTGGTCAATGCGCAGGCGAAACAGAAGACCCATTTTGCCAACGTCATGGTCAGACGAATTTGAAGTCATCGACCTCCAGGGTGATCAGGAGCGTGTTCTGGAGCGTCAGGCG
>JBCBUA010000409.1:0-3206 GCA_039818365.1 Pseudomonadota bacterium | reverse complement strand
GCCCACGAACGCGAAAACATAAGCTTCCAAGTCCGCGCCGATCAAACGGATTACCCGCCGTTACCGGTTTACCGGGACGCCCTTCGCTTCACGTGAATGCGTCCGGCGTTCCCCACGTGGCGCCCAGAAATGGATCAACAACCCGTCAGACGGACCCGTCACCAATCCCTGGCATGGGCTACCGGTCATTGGGCCTTGAATTCGTTTGCCAATCCGCTCTCAGCACCGAACCAGTAGTGAATATGATAGTGCCCGGGTTACTTCTCCCTGTCCAGTAGACATCATGTATTTCAACAGATTACGCTAAGTCTGTTGAAAACTTGTTGATAATTCTCATTCTTAAATACTGCACCGCACAAGATCCCCAAGGAAGTTTACTGAATTTGCAAGAGAATTTAATTTCGCACCGCGAACGCGGCCCCTCTCCCGATGTCCATGGCCAGTTCTCGATCCCGGGGCACCAAGTTGCGCCAGGTGTTCCTGTTTCCCGAAAAGTACCTATCAATTATTCCCTTGCGGCAAATCTCGTGTTCCGCAAAGATGAACGCGCGTGTCAGCGGACACGAACACACAGTTGACCCGACTTTCAACCGGAGTGTGGAGATTTATGCCCAAACGCTTTGCCGTTCTGCTGATCAAACCTTCGCATTATGATGACGAAGGCTACGTGATTCAGTGGCTGCGTGCGCCGATACCTTCGAACTCGCTAGCGTCGGTTTATGGACTCATCAAGGACTGTGCGGAGCGAAAGACACTCGGCGAGGACGTTTCGATCGATATCGAGGTGATTGACGAGACCAACACCAAGGTGGAAGTCGGCAAACTGGCCAAGTCCCTGAAACAGGCCGACGGCTGTCTTGTCGGGCTGGTTGGTGTTCAGACGAACCAGTTCCCGCGCGCCGTTGATCTCGCAAGAGAGTTCATCGCAGAAGGGATTCAGATCGCAGCCGGTGGCTTCCACGCAGCCGGCAGCATTTCCATGCTGCCCGATATTCCGCCAGAGATCGTGGAAGCGCAGAATATGGGCCTGAGCATATATGCCGGCGAAGCGGAGGGGCGCATGGACGCGCTGCTTGCCGATGCCTGGTCCGGTGAACTCAAACCGCTTTACAATTTCATGAAGGACCTTCCTCACCTGGAAGGTGCCGTTCAGCCGATCCTGCCCGCGGATGCGGTTCGCAAGATGGCAGGCGCCTACACCAGCTTCGATGCCGGGCGCGGCTGCCCGTTCCAGTGTTCCTTCTGCACGATCATCAATGTTCAGGGAAGAAAATCGCGTTTCCGGACACCCGATGACGTGGAAGCGATCATCCGCGCAAACGCGGCTCAGAAAATTCGCCGCTTCTTCATAACGGACGACGACTTCGCAAGGAACAAGAACTGGGAAGCGATTCTGGACCGGCTGATCTGGCTCCGCGAGGAAGAAGGGCTGAAATTCAAGCTGGTGCTTCAGGTGGACACCCTGTGCTACCGCCTGCCCGGCTTTATCGAAAAGGCGGCTCGCGCCGGCTGTGCCCGCGTGTTCATCGGGCTTGAAAACATAGACCCGGATGCACTGACGGCCGCCAAGAAACGCCAAAACAAGATCTGGGAGTATCGCAAGATGCTCCAGGCCTGGAAGGATGCCGGTGTGATTACCTATGCCGGATACATTCTCGGGTTTCCGGATGACACGCCGGAAAAGATCCGGCGCAACATTGAAATCATCAAGAAGGAACTTCCTCTCGACCTGATCGAGTTTTTCTTCCTGACGCCCCTGCCCGGATCCGAGGATCACAAGGTCCTCGCCTCAAAACAAGTCTGGATGGATCCCGACTTCAACAAATACGACCTCAACCATCGCGTGACCCATCACCCGATCATGAGCGATGCGGACTGGGAAAAGGTCTATTTCGACAGCTGGAAGCAGTTCTACACGCCCGAACATGTGGAAACGGTTCTTCGGCGCGACGCGGCGCGCGGGGCCAGGACCAAGGCGCTCTATTCATCGATGATCCACTTCCTGGGCGCGATCCTGATCGAGAAGGTTCATCCTCTGGAATGCGGTATTGTGCGGCGCAAGCACCGTGACCAGCGCAGACACGGCATGAAACTCGAACATCCGCTCGTGTTTTATCCCAAGCGCGCGGCGGAGGCGGTTTGGGTCGCCTTTTCCTGGGCCCGGCTGTTTTTAAGGTTCCGGTCCGCCATGAAACGCGTGCTGGCAGACGAGAACCGCCGATCCTACACGGACCTTGCCCTCACGCCGACAAGCGAGGCCGAAGAACAGGACATGGACCTTATCCAGGTGTTCAAGGAAGCCATACCCAACACGCACGGCGCACCCGAAATCGCAAAAAAGACAGCCGCAATGAAATAGCGGACGCAAGGCTTGGAGTGCATTCGCGTCGCAAGACCGGCGTCTGCGATCCAGCTCTTAAGGCCAGACTTCAAAGGGAGGGAAATGAAATGAATGCCAAGGCATTGTGCGCAGCGATTTTGTTGGTGTTTGCGTCCGGCGTTCCAGCAAAAGCGCAGGATGTCGAGGTCGGCAAGGACCTTTACAAAAAGAACTGCCGTCAATGCCATGGCCCGACAGCCAAGGGCCTCGCCAGCTACCCAAAACTGGTTGGACAAAGCGCCGAATACCTTACAGACCGGCTTGAGCGATATCGCGCCGGCGAAAGATTTGGACCAAATACACCGTTGATGGCACCTCGTGCAAAGTCACTTTCGGACGAAGACATCACGAATATCGTCACTTTTATTGTTGTGACGTTTGAATGAGCTCTTATTGTGCATCTGCGAACTGGCAACTACTATTTCTTACGCTGGGTTAATTTAATTGATGTGACCAGAAATACGGCTTACTCTCTGTTGCGTCCGGGGATAGAAACAAAACAATTTTCATAATTTCCCGGATGATACCAACCTGGGAGGATCTTATGGAAATTGGGAAAGCAACCAGTCTTGTGGCGCTCCTGATGGGCGCGACCGTTTTGTCCGCTCCTGCATTCGCACAGAACACGACCAGCTTGAAACACGAGGTGATCATCGAAGACCTCGAGAACCCCTGGGACATGGCGTTCCTCGACGACGGAACCATGTTCTACACGGAGAAGTGCAAGGGCCTTTCGGTCCGCATGCCGTCAGGTGAAACCAAGGCGCTCCTGGGCATGGGCGGCGTTCAGGGCTTTGCCTCCACGGCTGACGACCTGTTCTGCGAA
>JBCBUA010000408.1:0-3217 GCA_039818365.1 Pseudomonadota bacterium | reverse complement strand
GGGTTTTTTGTCATCCGGCGAAGCATCAGGTGCGGCTGAAGATCAGTTTCATCCCGGCGAAGGCAAAGAAACAGCCGAGCACGGTCTGAATGGACCGCCTTGCCTTGCCATAGGTCCTGATCGCCGCGGGACTGGAAAACAGGATGGCATAAAGAACATGGATGAGCAGTGACAGCGCGAATGTGCCGGCTATGATGACTGCGCCAACCCACGCTGGCGCTTCCTGCTGCATTCCGAGTGCGACGATGGCGATCCAGGCAAGGGCGGCTTTCGGGTTGGTCATTTGAATGAGATACCCCCGCAGGGCATAGCCGGACCGGCTGATCCGCTCTGCTTGCGTTTCATTTGCGGCAATCACGCTGTCGGCCCTTGCGGCCCTGAACGATTTGTAGGCCAGCCAGAGAAGATAGAACCCGCCTGCGATCTTGATCGCGGTGAGCGCAGACGCGTAGGTGGCGAGTATCGCTGACAACCCGAGTACCGTGAGCGTCGCCCAGGTAAGCGATCCGACCGCGACACCGGTGGCAAGAGCGACACCTTCCTTGCGTCCGGCACCCAGGGACGTGCCCATGACCGCAAGGATGTTCGGTCCCGGACTTAAAATTCCGAGCAGGAACGCCGAATAGGCGAGCAAAATTCCCGGCAGATACAAAGAGAGTTGATCCATTCCGATCTCCTATGCTTGCGAATGTCGCAAGCATAGGATTGCAAGCCGGGTTGATGCTTCGGCTAAGGTCGAACTATGGATGCAATGGAGGCCTGGCGAGTGGTGCAGAGCAAGTGTTGCGCCACATCGCGCGGACGGTAAAGGACATCCTGGTCCGTCTGGTCAAAATAGCAAGGCAATCGCCAAATAACCCGCCAAACCGTAGAGAGACAGCAGGCTAACACTCATAAAAAAACCGCGTGCACCGGTCTTGCCGGACAGGTAGCCGTAGGTGTGGCCAAGCCGTCCGATCGCAAAACCGATCAGCCAGATGCCAGCCGCCCAGGCGGAAGGCGAAATCAGCAAAAATGGAATGGCCAGCAAAACGAAGAGTGTTGTGTTTTCTGTCGCGTTTCTGTGCGTGTTGTGGTGCCGCTGAAGCTCGGTAAATCCGATCTCGGTGACATCGTCTTTTGAAATGCCGCTTGCTGTCCATTCTTCGGGCGTCGCCCGAATGTCGTATTTCAACCTCGTCAACTCTGTGCTCGTCATCAGCCACGTGTGGTTCAGGAGCAGCATGAGGCAGGCAATTGCCATCAGGGTGAGAAGCTCATGTGAGGGTAGGGCAATTGTCGGCCTGCCGCTGCTGAAAACGGCAAGGTTCAGCGCAAGGCTTATTAGGACAAGTGCGACGGGATATGCCTTGATTATCAGGGCTGTCTTTTTCTTGTTTGCATTCAGTTGAGACACGTTCCAGGAGGTCCTGACGAATTTAAGGAATTGACCATGATGGCCTTAACTTGCAGCCAGAAAGGCAGTCTATTCAGTTTGTTTGGGATGGAAAAAGCCTCACCAGGCTTTCGTGTCCGCTCGGCGAAATTTGAATAACACGGCTGTCCCTCTCGCGCCTCATCCAGCCTTCGTTCTGGAACTTTGCCAGGAACGCGGCGCCGAGTGATCCGGCCAGATGGCTTCGCCGCTCGCTCCAGTCCAGGCACGCGCGGCAAAGGGGGCGGCGTGAAGACTTCAGGCCTTCCACGTCGATCCCGAGGTCACAGACAAAAGCTTCTCCTTGTTCCGTAAGGCCAAGGCCGCTCTTGTCCCTGGTGGCTCGTAGAAAACCGCGCGATTGCATGCTGTCAAAGATTCGAACCGCCATGTCGCCGGCAAGGTGATCGTAGCAGACGCGGGCCGCGCGCATTGCCGGGTCCCTGGGGCCGGTCCGCACGCGCAGGTGCCCCTTGCGGGCTGCCAGACCCATCACCGCTTCCAGGACCGAGGCGACCTCCGCGCCGGCGAGTTTGTAGTAGCGGTGCCGTCCCTGTTTGGCCTGGGCCAGAAGGCCGCCTTCGACCAGCTTTTTCAGATGCGAGCTTGCGGTCTGTCCGGTTATTCCGGCTTCGGTTGCAAGTTCGGTGGCGGTAAGCGCCTTGCCGCTCAGGAGCGCGCCCAGGATGTTGGCGCGCGCCGGATCCCCAATCAGCGCGCCGATGCGGGCAATGTCCGGTCCTTCTTTCATGGTTCGATCTCCGTCGAAGCATTCGTGTTCCGAACCATGTCACAAACGCACCCGAAGGCCAACCGGAAAGGACGACAGAATGATCACTTGTTTCATCCGCTATCACATCGACCCGACGAAGAAGTCGGCATTCGAGGAATACGCGCGCAACTGGGGGCAGGCGATTCCCCGCTGCGGCGCCAATCTCGTCGGGTATTTCGCACCGCATGAAGGCTCGACAACGCTGGCCTACGGTGTCTATTCGATCGACAGTCTCGCAGCCTATGAGGCCTACCGGGAACGGCTCGCAGCAGATCCTCTCGGACAAATGAACTACGCGTTTGCACAAAAGGAAAAATTCATCTTGCGGGAAGATCGCACCTTCTTAAAACTGGCCTCCGCACCGCATGGGATAGGGGAGAGGTCCGAATGATTGCCGTTATTTTCGAGGTGGTTCCGCATGCCGACAAGAAACAGAACTATCTCGACATGGCAGCCAAGATGCGGCCCCTCGTGGAGCAGATCGACGGGTTTCTGTCCGTGGAACGCTTCCAGAGCCTGACCGATCCGGACAAGCTCCTTTCCATTTCGTTTTTCCGCGACGAGGACGCGCTCGACGAGTGGCGCCGCCTGACCGAACACAGGCAGGCCCAGAAGGCCGGCCGGACGAGCTACTTCCGGGAC
Organism: Pseudomonadota bacterium; assembly: GCA_039818365.1. Taxonomy (GTDB): domain Bacteria; phylum Pseudomonadota; class Alphaproteobacteria; order Rhizobiales; family Stappiaceae; genus Roseibium. Next base: position 389 of record JBCBUA010000408.1, on the reverse strand, counting down.
TACCGCTTGCGTGTCGCCCACGTCCTTCGGGACTATGGCATGGAAGAGCGCGACGAAGCCCCGGAGGACAGCCGTGCCCTGAACGGGTGACGGTCTTCCATGCAAAACCGCTCTTTCGACTACGTGCTGCTGGGGTTCCTCGCGCTCCTGTGGGGTTCTTCCTACATGTGGATCGGCCTGGCGCTGGACACGATCCCGCCGGCTACCCTCATGGCGATACGCGTCACCCTGGCCTCCGCCATCTTGCTGATGGTCATGACGCTTCGCGGCATCCGGCTGCCGCTGGACGGGCACAGCTGGCGGCTCTTTTTTGTCCAGTCGCTCCTGAACGGCACCGGGCCGTGGCTTCTCCTTGCATGGGGCCAGCAATATGCGGGAACCGCCGTCTC
>JBCBUA010000407.1:0-3272 GCA_039818365.1 Pseudomonadota bacterium | reverse complement strand
TGCCTCGAAGAAGCAGAACGGGATGAACAGCATGCCGCTGGAAACGTCCCGGTCGGCACGCAAGGTCAGCGTGATCGCACCGCGCCGGGTTTCAACGGTCACCTGCTGACCGATTTCAAGGCCTGCAAGCTTGATGTCACGCGGGTTCATGTAAACAACGGGTTCCGGCTCGATGGCGTCGAGCACCGCGGCACGCCGCGTCATTGCGCCCGTGTGCCAGTGCTCCAGCATCCGGCCCGTGGTCAGCACCAACGGGAAATCATCGTCCGGCAATTCGTTCGGCGGCACCAGATCCGTCGGAACGATCTTGCCGCGCCCGTCCGCCGTCGGGAAGGACTGCCCGAACAGGATCTCGTTGCCGGGCTTGTCCGGCGCGTCCGCGGGATAGGTAACGGTTCCCTCGGTCTCGAGCCGGTCCCAGGAGATGTTGTTGAGGGACGCCATGTGCGAGCGCATTTCCTCATAGATCTCCGGAACACCGTCATAGGTCCAGTTCAGCCCCAGGCGGTTGGCGATCCCGATCAGGATCTGCCAGTCGGCGCGCGCGTCTCCGGGCATTGGAACGCAGGGACGCCCAATCTGCACCTGGCGGTTGGTGTTGGTGTAGGTGCCGAGCTTCTCCGCATGTGCGGATGCGGGAAGAATGACATCGGCATGCCAGGCGGTTTCGGTCAGGAAGATGTCCTGAACGACCAGATGCTTCAGCGAGGACAGCGCCTTGCGGGCATGGGTCTGGTCCGGGTCGGACATGGCCGGGTTTTCGCCCTGCACGAACATCGCCTCGATGCCGCCGGCAAGGATGTCGTCCATGATCTCGACAACGGTCAGCCCGCGCACCGGATCGAGCGTCCGGCCCCAGGCATCTTCATACTCGCCCCGGATATCCGGGTTTTCAACGGACCGGTAATCAGGGAAGACCATCGGGATGAGGCCGGCGTCGGAAGCGCCTTGCACGTTATTCTGTCCGCGCAAGGGGTGCAGGCCTGTGCCGGGACGGCCGATCTGGCCGGTCGTCAGGGCCATCGCGATCAGGCAGCGGACATTGTCGGTGCCGTGAACATGCTGCGAAACGCCCATGCCCCAGAAGATGATGGATTTGGCACTGGTCGCATAAAGTCTTGCGACCTCGCGCAGGGTTTGCGCGTCGATGCCGCAGACCGGTTCCATCGCCTCGGGCGTGAACTCGCGGATCTTTTCTGCCAGCGCCTCGAACCCGTCAACATGGGCGGCGATGTACTGGCTGTCATAAAGACCCTCCGTGATGATCACGTTGAGGATCGCGTTCAGCATGGCGACGTCGGTGCCAGGTTTGAACTTCAGCCCGTAGTCGGCATGCCGCATCAGATCCTGGCCGCGCGGATCCATGACGATCAGCTTGGTCCCCTTCTTGACCGCCTGCTTGATATAGGTGGCGGCGACAGGATGGTTCTGCGCAGGGCGTGCACCGATGACGATCATGCAATCGGCATCTTCGGCCGCGTTGAACGGTGCCGTCACAGCGCCGGATCCAATTCCCTCCATCAGCGCCGCCACGGACGACGCGTGGCACAGACGGGTGCAGTGGTCGACATTGTTGGTCTGGAAACCCTGGCGGATCAGTTTCTGGAAGAGATAGGCTTCCTCGTTGGAGCCTTTTGCCGAGCCGAAGCCAGCCACGCCTGCACCGCCCTTGGCATCATAAGCGGCCTTCAGACCGCCGGCCGCCCGGTCCAGCGCCTCTTCCCAGGTGGCTTCCCGGAAATAGTCGAGATGGTTTTCCAGGGTCATGGAAATGTCGCCGCGCTTGGGCGCATCGTCGCGGCGGATGAGTGGCTTTGTCAGGCGCTCCGGGCTTGAAACATAGTCGAAACCGAAACGTCCCTTGACGCAAAGCCGGTTTTCGTTGGCCGGGCCATCGCGACCCTCGACCTTGACGATCTTGCCGTCCTTGACGGACACGGAGGTGAGACAGCCGACACCGCAGAACGGGCAGACGCTGTCGACGGTTTCCTCGGCGAACACCTCGCGTACCTTGCCGGCGTCATCCAGCAGGCTCTTTTCCATCAGCGCGCCGGTCGGGCACGCGGAAACACATTCGCCGCAGGCGACGCAGGTGGAAATGCCCATCGGGTCGGCAAGATCGAAGACCGGCGCTGTATGGGAACCGCGGTCGGCCATGCCGATCACGTCATTGACCTGCACTTCCCGGCAGGCGCGTTCGCAAAGATTGCAGGCGATACAGGCGTCCAGGTTAACGGCGATCGCCGGGTGAGAGATGTCCTGTACCGGTTTTTCACCCGGTGCGAACCGGCTTTCGCTCACGCCGATCGCGTCGGACCATTTCCAGAAATCACTTTCCGGGTCGGGGTGTGCCTCCCGGCTTGGCTGATCGGCCGCAAGCAGCTCGAAGACCATCTCGCGGGCCTTGGAAGCATGTTCCGTTTCCGTCTTGACGATCATACCTTCCGACGGCACGCGGATGCATGAAGCCGCAAGCGTGCGCTCGCCTTCGATATCGACCATGCAGGCGCGGCAATTGCCGTCGGACCGGTATCCGGGCGCATCCTTGTGGCACAGATGCGGGATCGCGACGCCTTCGCGCTTGGCCACCTGCCAGATGGTTTCCCCTTCCTGGGCGGTGACGTCCTTGCCATCGAGGGAGAAAGTGATTTGGCTCATCTTTCGAATTCCTCCGGGAAAAACTTGAGCACGGATGCCACGGGATTGCTTGCCGCCTGTCCAAGGCCGCAGATGGAGGCGGAGCGCATGACTGCATCGAGATCCGCGATCTTCGCTTCATTCCAGTCGCCGGCGGCGAGCAGATGTTCCATCTTTTCCGTTCCCGACCGGCACGGGGTGCACTGGCCACAGCTCTCGTGCTTGAAGAACCGCATCAGGTTCAGCGCAACGTCACGCATGTCATCCTGATCGGAAAAGACGACAATGGCGTGGCTGCCGATGAAACAGCCATGCTTGTCGAGGGTTCCGAAGTCCAGCGGCTCATCGGCAAGCGACGCAGGCAGAATGCCACCCGAGGCACCGCCGGGCAGGTAACCCTTGAACGTGTGCCCCTCCTCCATGCCGCCGCAGAATTCTTCCAGAAGCTCGTTCATGGTGATCCCGGCCGGTGCCAGTTTGACGCCGGGTTCCTTCACACGGCCGGACACCGAGAAAGACCTGAACCCCTTGTGGTCGCGCCGGCCCTGCGATGCGAACCACTCGGGACCCTTTTCGACAATGTCGCGGACCCAGTAGAGCGTTTCCACGTTGTGATTGAGCGTCGGACGGCCGAA
>JBCBUA010000406.1:0-3283 GCA_039818365.1 Pseudomonadota bacterium | reverse complement strand
GTCCGGATGTATCCGGTTTCAGCGCCCGTCGCCCGGTCACACCGTGCAAATCACTCCAAGCCGTTGACACAGCGGCGATAGCCTGCCCTTACTTGCGGCATACTATATGGACTGGAATGACCGGGCAGCATTTTACCGGGCGCACCAGGCGTTCAACCAAAGGTCATTTCAAAGAGGAGGCTCACAATGTCAGAAGCGCCATCACCAGAATCCAACGCACCCGAGACGGCACCGGCAGGCAGCTTCTCACCGCTTCAGTATCTCGACCGGGCGCTGTCCACATTGCGCGATATCGGCATTACGCCGGAATCGGAAGCCGATGCGCCGATCAATGCGCTGCTGGAACAGATTTCCGACCTGTCGCCCGACAAGGTCCTGGTGATTTCGCGCACGCTCGCGCAGGCCTCGAACTTCAATGAAGTCGTCCGGACCCAGGTCCAGCAAATGGACATTGGCGAGCGCTACGAGGAGATTACCGACGCGTTCAATTCCATTCGCGATGACGCGAAGACACTGGTCGACCAGCTCGCGGACGGCAAGATCTCGTTCACGGAGAACCTGTCCAACAAATGGCGCGACATGCGCCGCGGCACGATCTCGGACCGCTTCCAGGACATCCGCGGGACCTATAAGGACGTGGCCCGCGCCACCAAGGACCAGATCGAGCGGGAACAGACCATTCTGGAAGCCTACCGGGACTTCCGCGGCGCCTTGAAACAGGCAGAAGTCACTGCCCTTGAACTCCTGAACATGGCAACCGAGAAGCTGAACGGAAAGAAGCTGGCTCTGGAAACCGCATCCAAGGAGGTTGAAGGCTATGCAGGCGGCGACCCGGCGCAGAAGGCGCGGCTTGAACTTTCGCGTGACGAGCGGCTGCGCGAAATGCAGGACGAGGAAAAGCGGTACCAGATCGCCAAGGATCTCTCCGACAACCTGACCGTCGGCTACAACACGTCCGAAGTGATCATGGCGCGCCTGGTGCAGACCACGAACGCCAAGGAACGCGTTTACGCGCAGTCCGTCAGCTTCTTCTCCACGAACGAGTCCGTCCTGACGGCACTGAATGCCTCCTTCACCGGCCTGCAGGGCCTGCACGAGAGCACGGAAACCCTGAATGCCATGAAAGAGGGCATCAACAAGAGCCTTGAGACGCTCGCTGAAATAGGCGACGCGGTCCAGAAAGAAGCGCTCAAGGCCGGGTACGGCCCGACGGTCGCCGCCGCCTCGGTCAAAAAGCTTGTCGACTCCGTCGTCAATTTCCAGGTGCAGTCCCGGGAGATCATTACCGAGATGCGCGACATGTCGACCAAGAATTCCGAAGAAATCAGGAACGCGGTTGAAGAAGGAAAGCGGCGTCTTGCCAAACTGACCGCACAGGGACAAGGTCTCTGAAACCAGTCGGTTGAAGCGGGCCGGCATCCAGCCGGCCCTCCACGGAAAACAGGTACTGATGGCTAGCAGGGCAGACAAATCCGACGCGCCGCTCGACGACCTCATGATGGTCATGGATGTCGTTGACACATTGCGCCACGAAGAAAGCCAGGTCGCGCGCGAATTGAAGGCGGACGACCGCGATGCCGCAATGGTGGACAGGCTGCGGCAGGTCTATGCCTCGCAGGGGATCGAGGTTCCCGATCACATCCTCAAGGCCGGTGTGGAAGACCTCAAACGCGACCGCTTTGTCTATTCGCCGCCCAAGACCGGGTTCCAGCGCACACTGGCCATGGTCTACATCTCCAGGGGCACCTGGTCCAAGTGGCTCGCGGGCGCTTGCGCCGTGCTTCTTGTCGCCGCGGTCGCCTGGTATTTTTTCGTCGTCATGCCGAAACAGCGCGCGGAGGCCGACCTCACGGCGCGGCTGGAGGCCCTGCCGGCGGCCTATACCGAACTGGTCGGGCGCATTGACACCCTGACCGAAGACACTGGCGTGGAAGCAAACGCGGCTACCCTGGCCGAAGACGGCAGCCTTGCCCTGCAGGACGGCAACAATGACGCAGCCTTCAAGGCGGAGCAGGATCTGCGCGATCTCGCGGCGCGGCTACAGCAGGTGTTCGAAGTCCAGATCGTTTCCCGGGAGGGTGAACCGACCGGCCTGACCCGGATCCCGGAAGCGAACCCGAATACGGAAAACTTCTACATCGTCGTCGAGGCGATCGATCCGGACGGCAGTGTTGTCGAACAGTCCATTCAGTCGGAGGAGAGCGGAACCGCCGAGCGCGTCACCAAATGGGGACAGCGCGTTTCGGAGAACATCTATGATGCAGTCCGCCGCGACAAGCTGGAAGACGGCATCGTTCAAAAAGGCGTTCTCGGACAGAAGCGCCGCGGAGAGCTGGACATCAACTGGAACAGCGGTGTTCAGGAGGGAGCGATAACCAAATGGTAGCGCGGCTTTCCCCGACCCTGGCCTCGGAGGCTTTCAAATGCTGACCGGACGGCAAACCCTGGGCACGATCGAGCACTCCATGGCGGATCTCAAGCGCGAGGAAGCCGAGCTGAGCAAACGCATCGAGCGCTCCACCCGTGCCGTCACTGATCTTCAGGAACGGCAGAGCGAAGCCTATCGCGACCTCGCCCGGTTCCGCCTCGACACCGACGCGGCCGGAACCCTGAACACGCGCCTGGACAGCGCCGCGCGCGAGGCAAGGCGGCTGCTCGACAAACGCAACGCCGATTACAAGGTCCTGAGCGAGCAGTTGCGCCAGAGCGAAACGGATCGCAATCAGAAACTGAAGAAACGCCAGGAACTGGACGAGGCACGGGATCTGGCGGAAAACCAGATGGACGAGCTGATGGACGCCGTCGACGGCCGCCTGGAAAACGACAGTGCCTACCTGGCGCAACGCGAGGCCACGGAACAGGCAATCGCGACGGCCGAGGCCGCGGCCGACAAGGCCAGAACCTCCGAACAGGACCGCGACAACAAGGGCAAGGCCTATGACGCCGATCCGCTCTTCGTCTATCTCTGGGAGCGCGGTTACGGCACCCAGGACTACACCTATCGCGGGATCATCCGGTCGCTTGACCACTGGGTCGCCGGTCTGATCCGTTACGACGATGCGCGGGCGAACTACGCCATGCTCACCGGCATTCCGGACCGGATGGCAAGGCATGCGGAGCGCTGCGCCGAGATCGCTGACAGGGAAGAGGAGAAACTCGCCGAGTTCAGCCGCAATGCCATGACCGACGCGGCGGGTACCGACCTTGTCGGCGCGATCGAATCCTATAGCGACGAGATCGAGCAGATCGATGCCGAAGTCGAGAAGCTGGAACAGCAGATCGA
>JBCBUA010000405.1:0-3306 GCA_039818365.1 Pseudomonadota bacterium | reverse complement strand
CATGACCGCAGCCGCTGCCGCAAGAACAACGATCAACGACGCCGACCTGGTGCCGTTCCGGTCTGCCTATGCTCCCGATGAACGCAAGACCGTCGAGGCCCTTCTGAAGGAAGCGGTCGGCGATCCGGTTGTCGAGAAACTGATCGACCAGCGCGCGCGCGGCTATATTCATGACATGCGTGCCGTTCAGGTCGGTCTGGGCGGGGTCGAGGACTTCATGCGCGAATTCGGCCTGACCACCCGCGAGGGCCTCGCCATGATGGTACTGGCCGAGGCGCTGCTGCGTGTTCCCGATGCGGTCACTGCAGACAAGCTGATTGAGGACAAGCTGGCCGCTGCCCGGTTCGATGACCCGTCCGGCCACAAGTCCGACACCTGGCTGGTATCTGCGTCGTCCTGGGCGCTTGGCGTGACCTCCCGCCTGCTTCATCCGGGCGATACGCCGCAAAGCATTCTCTCCAGCCTCGTCAAGCGAATGGGCATGCCGACGGTGCGTGTCGCGACACGCAAGGCCATGACCCTTCTCGGACACCAGTTCGTGCTGGGCGAAACGATCGACAAGGCGCTGGAGCGCGCAAAGGCTCAGGAAGCCAGGGGCTACCGCTATTCCTATGACATGCTGGGCGAGGGTGCCCGCACGGCAAGGGACGCGGAGCGCTATTTCCGGTCCTACGCAAATGCCATCGAGGCCATCGGCAAAGCGGCAGGCGATGCGGATCTGCCCAACCGGCCCGGGATTTCAGTCAAGCTGTCCGCCCTGCACCCGCGCTACGAAGCCGTGAACGGCGAGCGCGTCCGTGACGAATTGCTGCCGAAACTGCGCGACCTCGTGCAGATGGCGAAGGACAGAAACCTCAATTTCACGGTCGACGCCGAAGAGGCCGACCGGCTGGAGATCTCGCTCGACGTGATCGCAGCGCTGCTCGCCGATCCGGTCACCGAGGGCTGGGACGGGTTCGGTCTTGCGGTCCAGGCCTATCAGAAGCGCGGTGCCGACGTGATCGACTGGCTCGTCGCCGCTGCCCGCAAGACTGGCCGCAAGCTCATGGTGCGTCTCGTAAAGGGCGCTTACTGGGACACGGAAATCAAGCGCGCCCAGGAAGAGGGTGTCGACGGGTATCCGGTTTTCACCCGCAAGGCGGCCACCGATCTGTCCTACCTGTGCTGCGCCAAGCGCATGCTCGCGGCAAGGGACGTTCTCTACCCGCAATTCGCCACCCACAATGCCCTGACGGTCGCCCAGATCATCGAACTGGCCGGAGGCTCTTCTGAAGGCTACGAATTCCAGCGGCTGCACGGAATGGGTGAAAGCCTCTACAAGTCCGTGTGCGAACGCGACGGCTTTCCAACCCGGATTTATGCCCCTGTCGGCGGATACAAGGACCTTCTGGCCTATCTTGTGCGCCGTCTTCTCGAAAACGGTGCCAATTCGTCCTTCGTAACGATTGTGGGAGATGCCTCCGTCTCCGTCGAGACCATGCTGAAGCGCCCGGCCGACATTCTCGACAACGGCCATCATGCGGTCAATCGCTCGATTCCGCTGCCGATCGATCTTTATGGCCAAAGCCGCCGCAACGCGGAAGGCGTCGAATTCGGCTGTGCCGCCGAACGCAATGCACTTGTCGGCGGCATGGCCCGGACGCACGCACCCTTCACGGACGCCGGTCCACTCGGCAAGGGGCTCACCGCGACGGGAGAGGCGCACCCGGTCTTTGCACCGATGGATGGAACCACGCGTGTCGGCAGCGTTCGCTTCGCCGACACGGAAACGGCGCAAAGGGCCATGGTAGAGGCGCAGAAGGGCTTCGAGGCCTGGTCGCGCAGACCCGTCAATGAACGGGCAGCCTGCCTTGAACGCCTCGGCGATCTTCTGGAGGAAAACCGCGACCGGCTGATGATGATCCTCTCCATGGAAGCCGGAAAATGCCTGCCGGACGGCATTGCCGAAATCCGCGAGGCCGTCGACTTCTGCCGCTACTATGCGAACGAGGCCAGAACGATTTTCGGCGAGGGCCGGCTGATGCCGGGACCGACCGGCGAAGAAAACCGTTACCGCTATCGCGGCCGGGGCGTGTTTGTCTGCATATCGCCCTGGAATTTTCCGCTGGCGATTTTCCTCGGACAGATCAGCGCCGCGCTTCTGGGCGGCAATGCGGTTGTTGCGAAACCGGCGGAGCAGACGCCGCTGATCGCCTTTGAGACCGCCAAACTGATGTACCAGGCCGGAATCCCCGAAGACGCGTTCTTCCTCGTGCCGGGCGAAGGTGATATCGGTGCCGCGCTGACCGCGCATCCGGCTGTCGCGGGCGTTGCCTTCACCGGCTCGACCGAAACCGCCTGGGCCATCAACCGAACCCTTGCTTCCAAACGCGGCCCGATCGTGCCGCTGATTGCCGAGACCGGCGGCATCAATGCCATGCTGGTAGATGCGACTGCCCTGCCGGAGCAGGTTTGCGACGATGTCATGATGTCCGCGTTCCGCTCTGCCGGTCAGCGCTGCTCGGCGCTACGCCTGCTTTATGTGCAGGACGATGTCGCCGACACGTTGCTCGCGATGCTCGAGGGGGCGGCGAACGAACTCGGCCTCGGAGACCCGCGCCAGCCGTCAACGGATATCGGCCCGGTGATCGACGACGAGGCGCGCGACACCATTATGGCCCATATCCATGACATGAGCGACAGTCAGACACTTCGTTTTGCCGGCAAAACACCGGGCGGAGACCTTGCCAACGGCTCCTGGGTCGCACCGCACATCATCGAGCTCGACAAGGCGGACGCGCTGACCCGTGAGGTTTTCGGGCCGGTGCTGCACGTGGTGCGCTACAAGGCTGGCGACATCGACAAGGTGCTCGACCAGATCGCCGCCACCGGTTACGGACTGACACTGGGCGTGCACAGCCGCATCGATGCAACGGTCAAGAAAGTTGTCGACCGGCTCTCCGTCGGCAATGTCTATGTGAACCGCAACACCATCGGTGCCGTCGTCGGGACCCAGCCCTTCGGCGGTTCGGGGCTGTCCGGAACCGGTCCGAAGGCGGGTGGTCCGATCTACCTGACCCGTTTCGCGCTGGAGCAGGTCGTCTCCATCAACACTGCCGCGGCCGGCGGCAACGCCAGCCTCGTCGCCGCCTCTGACGATTGAAACGTCCCGGACCTGGGCCGCGGCGCCAATTGACCACTCTCCGCCGGTCCCCTCGCCCGGCGGAAGAGGGGACTTTTGCTTCTTCTCTTGCGCCACGGCCCGCCCAATGAAACACCCTCATCCTGAGGAGGACCGTCAGGTCCGTCTCGAAGGATAGGCCACAT
>JBCBUA010000404.1:0-3309 GCA_039818365.1 Pseudomonadota bacterium | reverse complement strand
GATCTCCTGGTACCCCGTCATTGCCGTATTGAAACAGAGCTCGGCACTGACAACGCCTTCGCGGCCGATCCCTTTGCCGTAAAACAGGGTTCCATCGGCAAGCGCGAGCAGTGCCGTATGGCGGCACGGTGCGGGCGCGGCGGCCCCGGCATAAACCTTCTTCTCCACCTTGAGATCGCGGTCCAGAAGTTCCTCGCTGCTCCTCGCAAACTTCTGGCGTGCAGCCAATTCGAGAAAGGACCACAACGGACGGCGCAGGTCGCGCGGCTTGTCGAACTCCACGTAGGTAACGTCGCCGAGATCCTGCAGATCGCGGATCAGAGTTGTCTTGATAGGAGCGTTGCGCCACACCGCAAACAGCATTGGCACGTTCTCACCGCCAAAGATATTGTATGCGACCTCGAAAGCCGTGCTCTCGCTCATGGCAGTGCGAATGTTGATAAAGGCATCGGCATTGCGCATCAGTGAAAGTCTGTAGTCGCGGAAGTTCTGCGGCGTGAAGGGAGCACCGATGTTTTGTTCAAAGGCTTCGCGAAAGGATTCGTTGGATTGGGCTTCCGCACTTCCAAGGAGTGAAATGTTGGCGAAATGACCATCGATGCGCTTGATCTCAGACAAACACTGACTGATGACGCTGGCTTCCAGTTCCGAGGACTGGGTCAGCGGTTGACGGACAAGAATGTTGAGCAGATTGTCAGCGTGGTCAGACATTGGCACGCTCCTGTTGATTGAGTAGCTGAATACATGGCCGAATGGATGCGGCGGAGCCGCTTTGCGTCAGCGCCGCGACGGCCAGATCGCAGGACCGCATGGTCGTGTAGCAGGGGATGTCATTTCGAAGGGCGAACTTCCTGACACGTTTCGCGTCCTGAGATCCGCATTCAGCGGCGTCGGGATTGAGAACAAGCCGTGTCTCGTCCGGATCAAGTTCCTTGTACGGATCGCCGTCATAGGCGACGACCTCAAGACCCTGCGTCCCGAGAAACTTCCGCACCCCCTCAGGTGCCCTGATATCGATCCCCTTTTTGCGCAGGAGTTTCAGCATGTCGACAAAGCTCGCCGTGTCTCCTGGCATCGAGGGAACGATTACGGCCCCTTCCCGGCCTAGAGGGAATCCGGCCGCCTCCTGGGATTTTGCAAAGGCTTTGGGCAAGGTGCATTCAATTCCCATCACCTCGCCAGTCGATTTCATTTCCGGCCCAAGCAGCGTGTCGCAGTCAGCGAAGCGCTTGAACGGAAGCACCGCTTCCTTGACGGCGTAGAGACCGCGCGTCTCCACGAACATCTCCTGAAACTCGTGCAGTTTGCGGCCGGCGATAATCTGAGCTGCAATTTTTGCCACCGGCACACCCTTCGCCTTTGCAACGAAGGGGACGGTTCGACTGGCTCTTGGATTTGCCTCGATCAGAAAGACCTGGTCCTTCTGGACGGCAAACTGGACGTTGATCAGGCCGACGACCTTGAGTTCTCTGGCAATCGCGGACGTCTGCCGGGAGAGTTGCTCAACGATATCGGGCGACACGGAATAAGGTGGGATCACGCAGGCGCTGTCACCGGAGTGAATCCCGGCCGGTTCGACATGTTCCATGACGCCCGAGATGCACACATCTTCGCCGTCACACAACGCATCGACGTCGAACTCGATTGCGTTTTCGAGGTAGCCATCAATCAGGACCGGCCTGTCATTGGAAACGCGGACTGCAGTGTCGATGTAGGTCCTCAGCTCGGCGTCATCGCGCACGATCCGCATTGACTGTCCTCCGAGCACATAGGAAGGCCGTATGACGACCGGGTAGCCGATTTCCTGCGCGCAGCGCAGGGCATCCGCCGCTGAACGGGCAATAGCATTGGGTGGCTGCTTCAGACCGAGCCGCTCTACCAGGTCCTTGAACCGTTGGCGGTCCTCGGAAAGGTCGATCGCTTCCGGCGGTGTGCCCAGGACCGGGATACCCGCATCCTGGATCGCGGCCGCCAGCTTCAAGGGTGTCTGCCCGCCGAGTTGAACGACAACACCGACAAGATCGCCGCTTGCCTGCTCCTTGCGCAGCACCTCCAGAACATCTTCCTGCGTCAAGGGTTCGAAGTAGAGCCGGTCCGAACTGTCATAGTCGGTCGAAACGGTCTCGGGGTTGCAATTGATCATGATCGTCTCGAACCCGATCTCCGCGAGCGCCAGACACGCATGCACACAGCAATAGTCGAATTCAATGCCCTGGCCGATCCGGTTCGGGCCACTTCCCAGAACCACGATTTTCCGCCGGTTCGACGGATCGCATTCGCATTCCGGGGCAGAAATTCCATCGCCCTCGTAGGACGAGTACATGAACGACGTCATGCATTTGAACTCGGCTGCACAGGTATCGATCTTCTTGATGACGGGCTCGATCCCGGCGCTCCGCCGGAAAGCCGCGACCTCGGCCTCAGAGTACCCGGCAAGTTCCGCGATGCGGGCATCGCTCATCCCTTGTTTCTTGATCATCAACAGCGTGTCGCGATCCTGCGACAAACGGATCTGACCACCGCGGATCCGGGCTTCAAGATCGACAACGGACGCGATCTGGGAAACATACCAGGCATCGATCCCGGTACGCTCGCAGATGGTGCCGGCGTCAATTCCAGCTCTCAGTGCCTGCGCGACCAGCAGGATTCGCATTGGAGCAGGCTTCTCCAAATCCTGAAGGATTGCCTCCCGATCCAGCCCGTGGGGAGTTTCGTTGAACCCGGTAAGTCCAATCTCCAGCGACCGCAGGGCCTTTTGCATCGATTGTGCGAAGTTTCGCCCGATTGACATCACTTCACCCACCGATTTCATCGACGTGGTGAGGTGCGGATGCGTTTCACCGAACTTGGAGAAATCAAACCTTGGGATCTTGGTGACCACGTAGTCAATTGTCGGTTCGAAACTGGCCGGGGTCGATCCGGTGATCTCATTGGTGATTTCGTTCAGCGTATATCCGATCGCCAGTTTCGCCGCGATCCGGGCAATCGGAAATCCGGTCGCCTTCGACGCGAGAGCCGAGGAACGCGAAACGCGCGGGTTCATCTCGATCAGGATCTGCCTGCCGTTTTTGGGATCGACGGCGAACTGTACGTTGGAACCGCCCGTGTCTACGCCAATCTCGCGAAGGCACGCCATCGCGTTGTCACGCATCACCTGGTACTCTTTGTCGGTCAGGGTCAGTGCTGGCGCGACTGTGATCGAGTCGCCGGTGTGAATGCCCATCGGATCAATGTTCTCGATCGGACACACAATGATGCAGTTGTCCGCTTTGTCTCGAACGACCTCCAGTTCATACTCTTTCCATCCGA
>JBCBUA010000403.1:0-3323 GCA_039818365.1 Pseudomonadota bacterium | reverse complement strand
CCACGAAATCATGGTGCCGACATCCGAGCCGGATGAGGGCCGGCTTCATTTTATCGGGCGTATTCACACGCCCTGGACCGACAGAAAGGACTGTCCGCGCCAGGGCAAGCAGGATGGGCCAGAATGCCGGATCGAAGTGTTCGAACCCTGGGTGCCGGCACTCAGGGGGATCGAGGACTACGACCAGATCGAGGTGCTGTACTGGCTCGACAGGTCCCGGCGCGACCTGGTGGTGCAGAACCCCGGACACAGCGACAGAACCTTCGGAACCTTTGCGCTGCGCTCTCCCGTCCGTCCGAACCCGATCGGGACGGTTGGCGCGAAACTGATCAGGATGGACGGGCCGAACCTGATCGTGCGTGGGCTTGACTGCCTGAGCGGCACGCCGCTGATCGATCTGAAGCCCGACCGCTGCGCCTTCTCGCCAAAGGCCGCACCGAAGGATTAGGGTCAGGCCCCAGCCATTCCATTCCGGCACCTTCCCATTCTGTTTCGTCGGCTTGACAAGCACCTCCCGGAATTGAACATTCCTGCGCAATTCCGCTCGCCCCGGGCGGCTTTCTGGAGGAACCCATGCAATCAGGATCTCAGACCGGCAAAACCGGTATCAACGACGTCGTGTCGATTGAACGGCAAGGTCCGGTCGCACTCGTCGCACTGAACAATCCGCCTGTGAATGCTGCTTCCCATGCGGTGCGATCAGGTATCTGGAAAGCCATCGAGACCCTGCAGGAGGACGAAACCGTCAAGGTCATCGCCCTTTATGGCGAGGGCAGGACCTTCATTGCGGGGGCGGATATCCGCGAATTCGGCAAACCGCCGCAAGATCCGTGGCTGCCGGATCTGTGCAATTTCATCGAAGACAGCAAGACACCCGTTGTCTGCGTTCTGCACGGGACGACACTTGGCGGCGGACTGGAAGTCGCGCTCGCGAGCCACGTGCGCGTTGCGCTGCCGGGCACAAGGGTCGGTCTGCCCGAAGTCACTCTGGGCATCCTGCCAGGGGCGGGCGGCACCCAGCGCGCACCGCGCCTGGCAGGTATTGCGGCGTCCCTTGACCTCATCACGAGCGGCAAACCGGTGTCGGCCGAAACGGCGCTCGACCAGGGTCTGGTCGACCGCATCGATACGGGCACACCGCGCGATGTCGCGGTCGCAGCCGCCCAGGATCTGCTGAACGGCAAGCTGACGGCCAGACGGACGTGCGATCTGCCCGTGGAAGAAAACGCGGACGCCGTTGCCGCCATGCGCGCAAAGCTTGCCAAGACCCAGCCGCTGCTCTTTTCGCCGCACAAATGCGTCGACGCCGTGGAGGCCAGCCTGCTGCCGCGTGACGACGGTCTGAAGGAAGAGCGCCGCCTCTTCAACGAATGCATGGACAGCCCGCAGCGGGCCGGTCTGATCCATGCCTTCTTTGCCGAGCGGGCGGTCGCCAAGGTTCCGGAAGCCTCCGCGACGCCCCGGGACGTTCAGAACATCGGGGTCATTGGCGGCGGAACGATGGGCTCGGGGATTGCAACGGCGGCGCTTCTTGCCGGGTTCGACGTGACGATGACCGAAAGAGACCAGGCCGGTCTCGACCGGGGCAAAGCCACGATCACGTCCAATCTCGACGGTGCAGTGAAGCGCGGCAAGCTGACGTCCGAGGCGCGCGAAACAATCCTGTCGCAAAAACTATCCACGGCCACGGACCTCGCGGCCCTTGCGGGTGCCGACCTGATCATCGAAGCGGTGTTCGAGGACATGGGCGTCAAACGCGAGATCTTCGAAACGCTGGACAAGGTGGCAAGGCCCGGTGCCGTGCTGGCGTCCAACACGTCCTATCTCGATGTCAACCAGATCGCGGCGGCGACCAGCCGGCCTCAGGACGTCGTTGGCCTTCACTTCTTCTCTCCCGCGCACATCATGCGGCTCATGGAAGTCGTCGTTGCGGACAAGACCGGAACGGACGCGGTCGCCACAGGGTTCGCCCTGGCCAAGAAGCTGAAGAAAATCGCGGTGCGCTCGGGCGTCTGCGACGGCTTCATCGGCAACCGCATCATGACCTTCTACAAGAAGGCAGCCGACTACATGATGATGGACGGCGCGTCGCCGGAGGAGATCGACCGGGCGATTACCGGCTTCGGCTTCGCCATGGGTCCCTACCAGGTCGCGGACCTTGCCGGGCTCGACATCAGCTGGGCGGCCAACAAGCGCCGCGCGGCAACCCGTCCTGCCGAAGAACGCTATATCCCGATTGCCGACGAAATCTGCGAACAAGGCTGGTTCGGCCGCAAGACCGGGCAAGGATTTTATGTCTACGACACAGACGGCGCGCGCCCGAACCCGGAGGCGCTCGCGATCATCGACGCGGAACGCGCCAAGGCGGGCGTGACCCCGCGCAGCTTTTCAGAAGATGAGATCGTCAGCCGCTTCGTGACGGCGATGATCCTGGAGGCAACCCGCGTTCTGGAAGAAGGCATCGCGCTCCGGCCCGTCGATATCGACGCGGTGTTCCTGTTCGGCTACGGCTTCCCGCGTTTCCGCGGCGGACCGATGCACGCGGCCGACCAGGTCGGCGCGGCGGAACTGGTCAGGCGGATCGAAACCTATGCGCAGGAAGACAGCTACTACTGGCAGGTTCCTGCCTTGCTGCGGAAGCGCGCCGAAGATGGCGGGACATTCGCGGAGATGAACGAAAGCTGAGTCACAGAGCCTGGCTCTTCCTGCAACCTGGCTTTGCTTACGTAGCGTTTTGCAGGCATGATGGACCTATTCATTAAACTTCGAGGTGCATCATGGCCAAATACCTGCGTCTGCGCAGCGGCGTCGCGCCGCTTATTTTGTTCGTTACTCTTGCGTTTTCATCGCCTGCTTCGGCACAATCCACTTATCTCAATGACAAAACCTCATTCGATATCGCCTGGACGACGCTGAGCAACGAGATCGGCGACAGCGACCTTCTGTGGCTGAGGGTCGAACCTGACAGTTTCTCCGTTATTGCCGCAACCGGTCGGAACGGGGAAGAATTCAATCTCTGGTCCGTGCGGCGCAACAGCCGCGATCCAGGCGCCGTGGACAAGCTGCACGGGCCAATGCATATCGCCGACGGGCCGAAATTTGTCGTCGCGCCCGAGCGCTTCAGCCAGGCAGAGCTGCAGATTGCGAAGCTGTGGTCCATTTTGAGCGCGGCACCGGACAACCTGCCGACCAAAACGCCGGGCGCGGTCACGGCAGCAGCGGCCTCCGTCGGCCCCGTTCTCGGTCAGACCCGGTGGGCCGTCAAATGGAACATCTCGGTCAGAAGCGGGCGCGAGCACGGCCAGGTTTACGCGCTCGCCGAC
>JBCBUA010000402.1:0-3328 GCA_039818365.1 Pseudomonadota bacterium | reverse complement strand
GTCTTCACCAGCCCGACCAATGGCATGGGCCCGGTGATGGAGAACATTGAGGAACACCTGAAGTTCCAGGTCGAGCTGGAACAGAGAGGCATCATGCTCGGTGCCGGTCCCTTCTGGGCCGATGACGAACACACCTGGAACGGCGAAGGCATGGTGATCATTCGCGCCGACAGCCTCGCCCATGCCCGGGAAATCGCCGAGACAGACCCGATGCACGCCTCGGGTGCGCGCAGTTTCAAGGTTCGGCCCTGGCTGCTTAACGAGGGACGGATCACGGTCGAGGTGAATTTCTCGACAGGACGCCACGCGGTCGCCTGATGACCGCCTTTTGGGAGGAATGACGATGAAACGCATGATTGCTGCACTGAGCCTCGCCGTGGCGGCTGCCACGGCTCCGGCGCAGGCTGAAACCTACAATCTGACCATGGCTTCCAGCCATCCGACCGTTCTGCCCTGGGTGGGACAATTGTCCACCCTGGTGGTGGGCGAATCCAACAAGCGCCTGGAGGCAATGGGGTCGGACGACCGCATCGAGTGGACCGAAGCCTATGGCGGATCACTTTACGGCTTCAAGGACACGCTGGAAGCCGTCGGCGACGGCCTGACCGACGCCGGCTGGGTCGGCACGCTCTGGGAAGGCTCCAAAATGCCGCTCCAGAACATGACCTATTTCACGCCCTTCGTGTCCGACGACCTTGTTGCGACGCTCAAGATCATGAACGAACTGCACCGCGAATTACCCGCTTTGCAAAAGGCCTGGGACGATCAGAACGTTGTCTTTCTCGGGGCCAGCGGCGTGGAAACCTACCACCTTCTGACGAATTTTCCGGTGACCTCGCTGAAGGATCTGGAAGGACGCAAGATCCTGGCGCCCGGCCCGTCTGCCAACTGGATCAAGCATCTGGGTGCGGTGCCGGTGAACGGCGCGCTGCCGACCTATTACAACCAGATCCAGACCGGCGTGGCCGACGGCATGGTGGTCATCATCACAGGTGCCTTTCCGAACAAGCACTACGAGGTCGCCCCATACGTGACCCTGGTGGGGATCGGCGCTCAGATGACCGGCGGTCTCGGCATCAACAAGGATGTCTGGGACGGGTTGTCCGACGACGTGCGCAAGGTGCTGACCGAGCTCGGCGAGGAATACACCGTCGCCCACGCCGAAGAGGTGATGCAGCGCTATGACAACTTCCTGGCCAAACTGCCGGAAGCCGGCGCGACCGTAACCACCTTGCCGGCGGAAGAGGTCGCCACATGGGCCGACGGGCTTCCAAACCTTGCCAAGGACTGGTCCGACGCCAACGCGTCCAAGGGCGCTGACGATGTGCTTCAGGCCTACATGGCCAAGGTGCGCGATGCCGGCCTTGAGCCGCGCATCGACTGGTCACAGAAGTAAACCCGGGGGGCTCGCCGTGGCGATCACATCAAGACAATTCCGCCACGGCGCCGACCGGACGGTGAACGGGGTCTCCTCGCTCACCGGCGCCGTCAGTGCGGCCGCATCGATCTGGATCTTCTGCCTGATGCTCCTGATCTGTTCCGATATCATCGGCCGTACCTTCTTCAACGCGCCCGTTCAGGGCGTTGCGGAGATCGTTGCCAACTCTATCGTTGCCATCGTTTTCCTGCAGGCGGGTCACACCGTCATGAGCGGACGCATGACCCGCACCGATATCCTGATCGGCAGCATCGAGGAGCACAGACCCTTTGCAGCCGCCGTCATGCGCGTATTCTTTCACCTGGCCGGCATTTTTGTCTTTGCCCTGATCGCCTGGGGCACCTGGCCGAAGCTGGTGGATGCCTGGGTCGAAAACGAGTTTTTCGGCGCGCAGGGTGTCTTCACCGCGCCGGTCTGGCCGATCAAGGCCTGTCTCTTCGGCGGTTCGATCCTGACCTGTCTGGCCTTTGCCACGCAGGTTCTCACCGATGTGAAGGAAATTCTGAACGCCTCGCGTGTCGAACCCCTCACCGTCCGCCACGCCGTCGATCTGCCGCCGAAGGGCTTGCCGATCCTGATCGGGTTCGCGCTGCTCCTGGTGCTGGGCTACGGCGTGTTCTTTGCCGATCTCGGCCGCATCGAAATCGGCGTTGCCGCCATCTTCTTCATGCTGATGCTGATCTTCTCGGGCGCGCATATCGCGGTCGTTCTGATCCTGCTCAGTTTTCTCGGTATCTGGCTGATCCGCGACAATCCGAATGTCGCCATGCGCTCACTGGCACTGGCCGCGGACGGGGCCATCAACCGTTATCTCTTCGGCGTCGTGCCGCTGTTCGTGCTTATGGGCCTGATCGTCGACACGGCCGATATCGGCCGCGATGCCTACCGCGTCGCCGCCTGGATGCTGCAGAAGATCCGGGGCGGCCTTGGCATGGCGACCGTTGCCGCCAACGCCGTTTTTGCATCCATCACCGGTATTTCCATTGCCTCGGCGGCAGTGTTCTCGCGGGTCGCGGTGCCGCAGATGGTCGCCAACGGCTACAACAACCGCTTCGCGCTCGGGGTGGTCGCCGGCTCTTCCGTGCTGGGCATGCTGATCCCGCCGAGCCTGCTCCTGATCATTTACGGCGTGCTGGCGGAACAGTCCGTCGGCGCGCTGTTCCTGGCCGCAATCGTTCCGGGCATCCTGCTGGCGCTCGTCTTCGGTGTCGGCATCTATCTGATGGCGCGGTTCCGGCCGCGGATGGTGATGCAAAGCGACCGGCCGGCCGTGATCGAGGGGGAAACCTGGGGCACGGCTGTCGTCAAGCTGATCCCGATCACGGTGCTGGTCATCATCGTGCTTGGCGGCATCTATTCCGGTTTCTTCACGCCGACGGAAGCCGGCGCGGCAGGGGCCGCAGCCTCGATCGCCGTTGCCGTTGCCAAGGGCAGTCTGACCTGGGCCCGGTTCTGGAAGGTCCTGGTCGACACCGGTCTCGTTTCCGTCTCGATCCTGCTCCTGATCATCGCCGCATCGATGTATTCCAGGATGCTGACGCTGTCCACGATCCCGCAGGAAATCACCATGCTGTTTTCAGATGCCGGGCTCGGGCTGATGGGTTTCATGATGATCTACCTGCTGCTGGTGGTCGTCATGGGCATGATCCTCGATTCAACCTCGATCATGCTGATCCTGCTGCCGCTGTCGCTGCCCATTGTCACCGGGCTCGGCGGCGATCTCATCTGGTTCGGCATCGTGACCGTGATCGCCGTAGAAATCGGCCTCCTGACGCCGCCCTTCGGACTGACGGTCTATGTGGTCAAGGCGACCATCTCGGACAAGAACACCACGCTTGGCGACATTTTCATCGGCACATTCCCATTCGTGGTCATGATGACCATCGTCAC
>JBCBUA010000401.1:0-3360 GCA_039818365.1 Pseudomonadota bacterium | reverse complement strand
CCGATCCTTCGAGACGGACCTGACGGTCCTCCTCAGGATGAGGGTGTAATGCGGTCGCCGCCCGGTCCTGCTTTCGTTGTTCGGACGCGGTGGTGTGGAGACCCGGGTGACGAGGGAGGGCTATTGCGCATGGGCCGATGCAAGCGTCCCTCTCCCGCCGGGAGAGGGTGCAGCCTGTTCGGCCCTGCAATTCATGCCATTCCATCTCTCCAATGACCGGGCCGCTTATCGGCATGGATGCCATGATCAAGTCATGGCATGACATGGTGGGGACGGGGGGCTTCTTCGGGTAACGCTCTCTCTTCGTCATTGCAGGGCTCGACCCTGCAATCCATGCCGCTGCTTCTCCTCACTGAGCGGGGCGTCTATCAGCATGGATTGCCGGATCCGGTCTGGCGATGACGCATGAGACACCCTCAATTTTCTGACGCTCGCCGACAAAAAATGACCCCGGGCCGCGCGTACCCGGGCCCGGGGCCGGCAGGTTGGTCTCAGTTCGCAGCGGCGACGGGGTGCGGCTCTTGCGGGCCCTGCCCCGACCAGTCGATCCGCTGGGTCACGAACATGGTGACAGCAAGAGCGACGAAGGCGATAACGGAGCCGATCAGAAGGGCGTAATCCTGTTCCTGCATCAGGGCGAACAGGACACCGAAAATGCTGCCCAGCACGGCCAGCATCACCAGCCCGGCAACGCGGCTCTTGAGGGAGGTCCCGATATAGAGCGCGTTCAGCAGGGTCGCCGCGCCTGCCGCGATCAGGTAGGCCAGCGCGTATCCGACATGTTCTGCAAATGCCAGCAGCATGACATAGAAGATGATCAGGGCAAGGCCGACCAGGCCGTATTGGATCCAATGGAAGCGCCAGCCGGAGCGCATTTCCAGAACGAACACCGCAAGAAAGGTCAGGCTGATAAAGCCGATCGCGTATTTCAGGGATCTGGAGATCGTCTGGTAGAAATTCACCGGTTCAACGAATTTCACACCCATGAGCTTGTTCTGAAGCGGCAGATGGCTGGTTTCCATGACCTTCGGGATGCCGCGGGCAAGGTAGGGAATGGTCCAGGCTGCATCGAAACCCGACTGGGTGATGGTCCGGGTTTCCGGCAGGAACGCACCGGTGAACCCGGGATGCGGCCAGTCCGATTGCACGGAGACCCTTGTCGTCTGTCCGGCCGGCGCAAAAAAGATCGCCGTCGAGCCGTTGAGCTGCAGTTTGACGTCGAAGGCAAAGCCGTTTCGCCAGGCCCCTTGAGACACGGCCGCATTGATCCCGGAGGGACCGGAGACGTGGCGGGGATCCCGGTCCGTATGGGTCGCAAGGGGTCCGAGACCCGGTTCGAAGGGGACGGCTGCCGCTCCCGTCAGAGCGAGCGAGACCTCGCTCCGGAGCGCCCGCACATCCCGGATGCCGACAACAACGACAGCCTTGTCGGCCGCGACACTGATCGTGCCGCCGTGCCTGGGTTCGAACATGTCGTCGGGTGGTGCGGCAAAACTGCCGCCGAAGTCGAGCCGCGCGTTGTAGACGGGAAGCGTATAGATGGACTTTTTCCGTTCCTCGACCGCGATATCCCCGCCCACCGTCAGCCTTTCGGGAAACAGCACCGCCGTTCGACGGACCGTCTTTGTCTCGAAGTCTTCGCCCGAGCCTGTCGTATAGGTTTCCGTGAAGGGGATCACCAGATAGGGGCCGTTGATTTCCTGTGTCCCGCCCCAGGAGCTGGCGATCTCGCGCGCGACGTCCTTTGCCCGGTGGGCGCGTTCCTCCACAAGCACCCAGACGAAGATGCTGGGAACGAGCAGCAGGAAGGAAAGCAACCCAATCAGGATGAACTTAACGGCCGGCGATCCGAGAAACGCCATGACCCTCGTCGTTGCAGGTTGCTGCGGCGCTGCGGGACTGTAGGGGGTGCCGTGATCTGTGTTGTCTGTCATGCAAAATCCCTCTGCCAAGTGGGCGCAAACGGGACTGCGCACCCATTGCAAAGAACAGTCTTGCCTGAGGGTTGGGAGAACCCATGGTGAAACCGGGCAGGGATTTCAGGAATATTGTGCAGATCCGGTGCAGGACGACGAGAGCGGGCGGCCAGGCACCCGGCCCGTTGTGCACAAAAAAGCCGCCCTGAGGGCGGCCTTCGATCACGCGTTCCATTGCGGCAGGGCTTAAACCCGCCGTTCGACCATCATCTTCTTGATCTCGGCAATCGCCTTGGCCGGGTTCAGGCCCTTCGGGCAGGCCTGGGAGCAGTTCATGATGGTGTGGCAGCGATAGAGACGGAAGGGATCTTCAAGGTTGTCCAGGCGCTCGCCTGTCGCCTCGTCGCGGCTGTCGATCAGCCAGCGGTAGGCCTGCAGCAGGATCGCCGGGCCGAGATACCGGTCGCCGTTCCACCAGTAGCTCGGGCAGGAGGTGGAGCAGCAGGCACACAGGATACACTCGTAAAGCCCGTCCAGCTTGACCCGGTCTTCGTGGGACTGGAGCCATTCCTTTTCCGGTGCGGGTGACACCGTCTGCAGCCAGGGCTCGATCGAGCGATGCTGGGCGTAGAAGCGTGTCAGGTCAGGCACCAGATCCTTCACCACCGCCATGTGCGGCAGCGGGTAGATCTTGACCACGTCGCCGGCAATCTCGTCCATGCCCTTGGTGCAGGCAAGAGTGTTGGTGCCGTCGATGTTCATGGCGCAGGACCCGCAGATGCCTTCGCGGCAGGACCGGCGGAAGGTCAGCGTCGGATCGATCTTGTTCTTGATGTAGATCAGGCCATCGAGCACCATCGGACCGCAATCATCCGCATCGATGAAATAGGTGTCGACCCGCGGGTTGCGGCCGTCGTCCGGGTTCCAGCGGTAGATCCGGTATTCGCGCAGGTTGGTGGCCCCTTCCGGCTTATCCCACACTTTGCCGTCCGTCATCGTGGAGTTCCGGGGTAGCGTCAGCTGAACCATCTCGTTACTGCTCCGCGTTGCGGCCCGTGCCGTGCCTTTCACGGCAAGAGGGCCAAACGTCCTTTTGCTCAGGTCGTGAGTTCAAGGACCATGTTGTCATTCGTCCGGCCTGTTACCTCGTAGCCCCGGTTTGCCAGTTCGCTCAGGCAATCCTCGGACCAGTATGGCCGGCAATTGGTTTCAAGAAGGATGACGCGGGGCCACATGGCCTTGTCCGCATGGCGCAGGAACGGCAGGACAACACGGTCCTCGTAGCCCTCAACATCCACCTTGAGTATGTCGATACGTTTCAGGCCCTGCTGGTCGGCGATGTCCGTCAGCGGGCGAACCGTCACGTAGGTTTGGGTCCAGTTTCCGGCCCACTCGCCTGTCGTGAGATCGGTCACGAAGGTGGCAAAGCCGCAATTGCTGGGCT
>JBCBUA010000400.1:0-3366 GCA_039818365.1 Pseudomonadota bacterium | reverse complement strand
CGAATATGCACCGAGGGAGTGGGCAAATCTGCGCCTTCAAGGCCTTTATTCCGGTTACCGGAACCCTGACAGCACCCAGTTCACGGGATTGGAGTCGATTGATCCATACTTCGTGATGGATGCCTTTGCCGATTTCCAGGTGAACGAGCAGTCGAGGATATCGCTCGGCGTTGAGAACATATTGAATGCGGATTATGTTCCGGTGCTGCAGCAGTCTTATTCCGTTGAGTCCATCGGATATGATGACTACTACTACGTGAAAGCGCCAGGAACGACGTTCTCAGCCAAATACACCGTCAAATTCTAAATCCTGCGCCCGTCGAACCGGTTTCGGCGGGCTCGCTTTGCCGTTCAGTTTGCAAGATCCAAAAAATGTCTGAAAACACTCAAAGCCCCGGGATTGACCGGACATCTGACCTTTACTCTTGCCGGGACGTGCGTGTGGAGGCGGCTGGCCGGGTCCTTCTGTCGCTGGACAGTCTTGGCTTTGAGGGCACGCACGTGACCGGTCTTGTCGGCCAGAACGGATCAGGCAAGTCCACCCTGCTGAAACTTCTGGCCGGTCAGTTGACGGCTCATTCAGGCGACATCTCCTTTGACGGCAAGCCGCTTGAAAAATGGGAGCGGCGCGCGCTCGCCCGCTCGGTTGCCTTCCTGCCGCAGGAGCCGCCGGCGACGCGTGGGCTACTGGTGCGCGAACTTGTTGCCATGGGCCGATACCCCTGGCACGGCGCTTTCGGCCGTTTCAGTGAGGTTGATCAGGAAAAGACCGAAGACGCCATGCGGCTTACGGACATTGCCCATATGGCGGACCGCCTCGTCGACACCCTGTCCGGCGGGGAGAGGCAGCGCGCCTGGATCGCCATGATGGTCGCGCAGGATGCCAGATGTCTGCTTCTGGACGAACCCATATCGGCACTGGACGTCGCCCACCAGGTTGAGGTTCTCAAGCTTGTCAGGGATCTCTGCCACACGCGTAACCTGGCAGTTGTTGTGGTGCTGCATGACATCAACATGGCCGCCAGGTATTGCGACCGGATGATTGCGCTCAAGGAGGGCCGGTGCGTTGCGGACGATGTACCGGAAGTTCTCTTGCAGGCAAACGTGCTGGAGCAGGTTTTCGGTGTTCAGATGCGCGTCATGCCGCACCCGGACGGCCACGGAGTTCTTGCCTATGTTGCTTGACCGCCGGAGGTTCCTGAGCGGCGCGGCAGCCGTTTCAGCAACATCTGTTCTGCCCGCGTCCGCACGTGGTCGTCCGCGGATCGTTTCGCTGGACTACGCCGCTGCGGAAACCCTCATTGAACTTGGAGATCCGCCGGTTGGTGTTCAGTCGAGCGATCACTGGGACCGCTGGGTCGTTGAACCCGAACTGCCGTCTTCGGTCGCAAATGTCGGTCAGGATCTGGTCGTCAATCTGGAAGTGATCGCGTCTCTGAAGCCGGATCTCATCCTGACGACCCCCTATACCGACACCCTGAGGGCGCGGCTGGAAACAGTTGCGCCAGTGCATCTGATTTCCGTCTATGACGGCAGCGGGACACCGCTGGCAAACGCCTATCGGGAAACAAATAAACTCGGTCGCCTTGCTGCGCTTCAGGAGGAAGCGGCCGAATTCCTTGAAGCCGCCGATGCCGCGTTTGCAGCGATGCGCGAGCGACTTACTACCCGTAAGCAACCGCCTGTTACGCTGGTCAACTTCATGGACGACCGGCATGTCAGGGTCTATGGGGCAAGCGCACTTTATCAGGACGTCCTCGACAGACTGGGCCTGCAAAACGCCTGGACCCGCCCGACAAACTACTGGGGCTTTGCAACGGTTGGTCTGGAAGAACTTGCTCGGCACGCGCCGCCGGATATGCACCTCATTGCCTTCGAGCCGATCGTGGATGACATCAAGCCGACGCTGCAATCCAGCCCGCTCTGGCGGTCGATGCCGGTTGTCGCGCACGGTCGGTACGCCATCTTTCCCGCAGTTCTCACCTTCGGTATGGTCCCGTCCGCGCTCAGGTTTGCCGATCTGATCACCGATTATCTGACGGGGCAGGCGGCATGAGCGTTGGGACACTCCACAATCGTGCGCCCTGGCTTTCCGGAGCCCTCTTCCTGATCGCCGCACTCCTGTGCTGGCTTCTGATCTCCACCCGGATCCCCATGCTGCTTTCAGACCCGGCCGGATACGACGTGGAGCGCATGATTGCGCTCTATTCCACGTTGCCGCGCATGGCAACCGCGCTGATGTGCGGTGCCGCCTTGTCATTGTCAGGGGTTCTCCTGCAGATCGCGCTGAGAAACCCGCTCGCCTCGCCAACGACGCTCGGTGTTTCGGCCGGTGCCTATCTTGCGCTCGTGCTGGCCTCGCTGTTTGCCCCGGCCCTGATCGTGTTCAGCCGGGACCTGGTGGCTGCATCCGGCAGTCTGGTTGCCGCTTGTCTTGTTTTCGCATTGGTTTCAAGGCGTGACTTTTCACCGGTGACCCTGGTCCTCGCAGGTCTGGTTGTCAGCCTCTATTGCGGCGCTGCCGCGACGCTGCTCGTTCTCTTGAACGACCGCTATCTTGCGAGCCTTTTCATCTGGGGTGCGGGATCCTTGTCGCAGCAAAGCTGGGCCATTCCGCTTGGTCTTGCCCCGAAGCTCGGGCTTTTAATGTTTGCAGCCGTGTTGCTGCTGCGGCCCCTGACGATCTTAAGTGTCGGCGATGACGCGGCGAAGGCGCTCGGCGCATCTCCGTCAAGGTTCCGCTTCCTCGCGGTCGCTCTGGCCGTCTGCCTTGCCGCCATTGTCACAAGTGCTGTCGGCGTCATCGGTTTCATCGGTCTTGCCGCACCGGCTCTTGCCCGGCTCTCCGGTGCGCGAACGATCGCCAGTCAGCTTGTCTGGTCAACCCTGATCGGGGCGGCGCTGTTGTTTCTGACCGACAACGCCATCCAGCTCTTTGCCGGCCAGTTTGCGAATTTTATCCCGACAGGCGCGGTCACCGCACTGTTCGGCAGCCCCTTGTTGCTCATTCTTCTGCGCAGGACACGCTCGCTTTCGGTTCCCGCAAGCCCGCCTTACTCTGTTACGCGTTGGAAATTGCCTCTGCCTTTGACGCTTTGCGTGGGTATCCTTCTGCCTGTCTTTCTCTGTGCGGCCAGCATCATTGTCGGCAAGTCGGCAGGCAATTCCTGGGAGCTGATCTTCTTCAACCCGGCGATTGAGCTAATGCTGGAGCTGCGTGTGCCCCGCGTCGTGAGTGCCGCGACGGCGGGCATCATGCTGGCAGTCGCCGGTGTCATCCTGCAACGCCTCTCGGGCAACGACATGGCGAGCCCGGAAGTGCTCGGCGTCAGCTCAGGGGCCATGCTTGGCCTGGCCTTCGGTGTC
>JBCBUA010000399.1:0-3395 GCA_039818365.1 Pseudomonadota bacterium | reverse complement strand
CGAATGCCGATGAGGTTGGCATCACGGCACCGGAGAACCGGAAAGGCGATGCCCTTCGCACCTGGGTGCGGTCGCTGTCCGGGTTCCAGAAGGAAGCGCTGGTCAGATCCGCGAAGACGGGCGACACCTGGCGGCTCGTGTCCGACGAGGGACCCTACCTGAGCGGGCACGATGCAGCGCCGTGCCCGCTTGCCTTTCTGACAACCGGCATGATCGCGAGCTACATGAACGAGATCCTCGCCCTGGCCGAAATCCAGGGCATCGTGATCCGCAAGCTGAAGCTGATCCAGGACAATTACTACACAATGAAAGGCTCCATGCCGAAACGCACCATGGTCGGCGGCGCTGAACCGGTGGAGTTGAGTGTCGAGATCGATTGCGACCTGGACGACGGCGCACTCAACGCATTCCTGATGAACGCTGTGCATGCCTCGCCGCTCAACGGTCTGATGCGCGGCAGGCTGGAAAGCCTCTTCAAGCTCGGCAAGAACGGCACGGAACTGCCGACGGCCAAGGTCGCCGAACTGGAAGGGGACCTTTTTCCCGACCCCGGCGATCACTTCGCCAGGTCCGAGGCGGAACCATCCGGTCTGACACTCGTGGAACCGGTTGGCATGACGCCGAAGAAGGAGGTGGCCCTGGGGACCGCCGCCGCGGCCTCCAGTCTCGCCGATGAACAGGACAGGCGGCTGAACCCGGGCGCGATCGCAGAGCTCCGGCCCGACGGTGTCAAGGACATTCAGCAGATGCTCTATTCGCCGCACGGCACCAGTTTCCGTTTCCTCAGTTCCGAGGATGGCAGGGCTCCGGATGCCAACACCCTGATCAGTGCCGGGATTGGCTTTTGTTTCATGACCCAGTTCGGTCGCTTCGTGTCGATGCTCAAGCTGAACCTGCCGGACTACCGTATCGTTCAGGACACGCATTTCTCGCTGGGAGGTGCGTCCGGCGGAACGGGCAAGGCGGGCGAGGCTGATCCGATCGAGACCCACGTCTATCTGGAAACCTCGGAGAGCGATGCAACGGCGCAGGAGATGCTCGACATTTCGGAACAGACCTGTTTTCTCCACGCCTTCTGCCGGACCGACCTGAAAACCAGGCTGAAGGTCGTCCGGATTTGACGCGGGCACTTCTTGGCAGGAAGATCGCGATTGGAAAAGGATTGGGAGGTTCGACATGCGGGTGGCTTTGACCGGCGGTTCATCCGGTATCGGGGCGGAAACGGCCCGCAAACTGACGGAGCTTGGGCACGAAGTCACGGCGTTCGACATTTCGGAACCGGAGGTCCCGGTCGCGCGATGGATCGAAACGGATCTGGGCGACCCGGCTTCGATCCGGTCCGCGGTCGCGGCAGCAGATGGTCCGTTCGACGCGCTTATCAACAATGCGGGTCTGCCGCCGCGCGACGGCCTGGAAGAACTTGTTCTCAAGGTGAACTGGTTCGGGTTGCGCAGATTCATGGACGGGTTGCTGGACAAGCTCGAGCCGGGCAGCGCGATCGTCAACACGGCGTCGCGGGCAGGTGCCATGTGGCGCGACAACCTCGACGAGGTGAAGGCGCTAATGGCGCTTGAGGTGGAGGGACTTCCCGCCTTCATTGAAGATCGCGGCATCGACGCCACGCGGGCCTACAATCTCTCCAAGGAAGCGGTGATCGTCATGACGATGGCGGAAACCGAGCAGATGATTGCCCGGGGCATGCGGATGAATTCCGTCAGCCCCGCGGCGGTCAGCACGGGGATCCTGCAGGACTTCGCCGCCGCCTTCGGGGACAGGATGGCCAGAAACGTCGCGCGCGCCGGACGGCCGGGCCTGCCTGGGGAAGTCGCCGACGTGATCATCTTCCTCGCATCCCCTGAAAGTGGGTGGATCAAGGGCCAGGACATCACCATCGATGGCGGTATGAGCGCCATGTCGATGAGCGAGAAACTGGAGCTTTGAGCGATTGGATTGTGTTTTGAGGGAACGCCCGCCGCCCAGAAGGTCGCCGGTCCCTAGAGACACAGGATATCCGGTGCCTTAATCCGCTCCCGGTCGAGCACCTCCGCGACCCTTTTGGCCGCCTTTTGAAGATCGTCCAGGCAGCCGAAGGCGAGCACCTCGTCGATGCGCATGTCATCGACCATCCACAGGATGCTGATGGACCCATGCACGCCGGACTTGGAAATGATCGGCACCGCCATCGCGCCGAGCTCCGGGCCGGGATCGAACGGCGCTTGCCAGTAGGCGGCTTCCCTGAGACCGAAACCGCGCTTGCGGGTATCGGCGATTTCGGTTGCAAGGAATCCACTCTCGATCAGGCGCAGCTCCTCCTTGCTTCCAATCCTGCGAAGGCTCTCCAGATGTCTGCTGGCGACCGGGTCGGGCGAGAAGGCGAGGATGGCGCGCCCATGGGCGGAGAGCACCATCGACGGACGGATGCCGAGCGCCGTGCGGGTCGGTGCCATGGGGCCGCGCAGACGGGTGCTTTCGATGATTTCGATGCGTCCCGGACCGGTCACCGCGTTCAGGTCCGACGGCAGCCCGGCCTGCCGTCCCTTGAGATCGAGAAGGATGGGACCGGCCAGTTCCGCAAGCGGATGGGCGCGGGCCTTTTCACCGAGAACCTTGCCGATCGAGTGGGAGAGTTCGTACTGGCCCTCGACGATGTTGCGGCGGACCCAGCCCCTGTGCTGGAGACTGGCCAGCAACCGCAGCAGCGTTGCGTTGGAATAGCCTGTTGCATGGCGAAGATCGGCGAGGGACGAGCGTGTGTGGCGCGAGAGAAATTCGATGATCTCAAGCCCCCGTTCCAGCGATCTGACGCGGTCGTTTTGAGGATCTTCCGTCATGGTTCAATCGGTCCGCCTAGCGGACTGCAGATTAGACAGGCCGGAAAAGAAGGGCAATACTTCTCTCACAAACGGGCCTTGCCCGAGGGAGGAAGCCGGCCTTGCGGGCCGGCAGCAAAGTGGAGAAATCCGCGCTTGAATATATTGTTCATCATGTATGACCAGCTGCGATTTGATTATCTTGGCTGTGCCGGGCATCCGCATCTGGAAACGCCGCATTTCGACCGTGTCGCCGCGATGGGCGTTCGTTTCACCAACGCCTATGTCCAGTCGCCGATCTGCGGCGCGAGCCGGATGAGTTTTTACACCGGCCGCTACGTCTCTTCCCACGGTGCGGCCTGGAACGGCTTTCCCCTGCGCGTCGGCGAAATGACGCTTGGCGACCACCTGCGCGCCGCCGGCATGGAGTGCTGGCTGATCGGCAAGACCCACATGAAGGCCGACAAGGACGGCATGAAACGGCTCGGCCTGTCGCCGGACAGCGTGATTGGCGCGCGCCAGGCCGAATGCGGCTTCGATGTCTGGATTCGCGACGACGGCCTGTGGGGCTATGGTCCGGACGGT
>JBCBUA010000398.1:0-3406 GCA_039818365.1 Pseudomonadota bacterium | reverse complement strand
GTTCGGTTTTCATGAAGACCAGACTTGGTTCAAACCTTCGGAACGCCGTTCTTCTTTGCAGGTTGCCCACGGGCGGTCTGCGTTCCCTTCTTTGGTTACTGGACCTCTGTCTTTGGTGTGTTTATGTTGCACCTGCGAAGAAGATGCATCCCGGCTCGAACCGGGGGTGGGAGGATGAGCATGATAATCTGCCGGACAAAGGCGGAGATGCGCGAGACTGTCCGGGACTGGAAGGCGGAGCTGACAACCGTCGGACTGGTTCCGACCATGGGCTATCTTCACGAAGGGCACCTTGGTCTCGTCCGGATGGCGCGCAAGACTGCGGATCGCACCGTCACCAGCATCTTCGTCAACCCGACCCAGTTCGGCGCCAATGAAGACCTGGACACCTACCCGCGCGATGAAGCGAGAGACCTGGATCTTCTGGACCAGGAAGGCGTCGATGCGGTCTTTCTTCCCGGTGTTGAGGAAATGTACAGGCCAGGTGACCCTGCCTATGTCGATGTTCCGGAGCTGTCCGGCATTTTGCAGGGCGCTCTGCGTCCGGGACATTTCCGCGGCGTCTCGACCGTTGTGACGAAACTGTTCAACATCGTCACGCCCGATCTCGCCGTGTTCGGTGAAAAAGACTACCAGCAGCTCACGCTGATCCGGCAAATGGTGCGCGACCTGGACATGCCGCTTGAAATCCTCGGTCACCCGACCGTGCGCGAGCCCGACGGTCTTGCCATGTCCTCCAGGAATGTCCGGCTGAAGCCCGATCACCGGCAAGAAGCCGTTGCGTTGAACGATGCGCTGGGCAAGGCCGCACACATGGCGAAAACGGGCACCACGATTGCAGATATGGAGACTGCCGTCCGCTCCCGCCTGGAGAGCTCCCGATCGGCCACGATAGAAAGTATCGACATTCGTGACGCCGACACGCTTGAAGTGGTCTCCGGCGCCCTGGATCGCCGTGTCGTCATTCTGCTTGCAGTCCGCTACGACACCGTTCTGCTGATCGATCAGCGTGTCGTCGATCCGGAAAGCTGAATCAAAAGG
This sequence comes from Pseudomonadota bacterium, assembly GCA_039818365.1. Classification (GTDB taxonomy): domain Bacteria; phylum Pseudomonadota; class Alphaproteobacteria; order Rhizobiales; family Stappiaceae; genus Roseibium. The sequence goes on along the minus strand of JBCBUA010000398.1, from coordinate 2,365 downwards.
ACACCAGATGAGCGCCCAGAAATCTGTCCGCCGGCTGACGGCCCCCCAGATCGCAAAGCGCAAGGGCGGCGAGCCGATCGTGTCCCTGACGTCCTACCACGCGCACACCGCGTCCATCGTCGATGCCTACGCAGATTTCATCCTGGTCGGAGACAGCCTCGGCATGGTCATGCATGGCATGGAATCGACGGTTGGCGTATCGCTCGATCTGATGATCATGCATGGCAAGGCGGTCGTGAGGGGAACAAAAAAGGCCCTTGTTGTCGTCGATATGCCCTTTGGCAGCTACGAGGAAAGTCCGGCGGAGGCTTTCCGCAATGCGGCGCGCGTGATGAAGGAAACCCAGTGCGGTGCCGTCAAGCTGGAAGGCGGCGTACGCATGGCTGAAACCATTCGCTTCCTGACCGATCGTGGCGTCCCCGTGATGGCACATATCGGGCTCACACCCCAGTCGGTCCACGTCATGGGCGGGTTCAAGACGCAAGGCAGGCAGCAGGATGACTGGGATCAGCATTTCGAGGACGCACGGGCAGTGACTGAGGCTGGCGCTTTTGCGGTTGTCCTGGAAGGCATGGTGGAACCCCTTGCCGCGCAGATCACCAGGGAAATCCCGATACCCACCATTGGTATCGGCGCGTCCGCGGAGTGCGATGGCCAGATCCTGGTGCTTGAAGACATGCTCGGGCTCAATCCGGCCCCGCCAAAATTCGTCAAGGTGTACGGCAATCTCGGCGGCCAGATCGAGGCTGCGGTCAAGGCCTATGCGGACGAGGTCAGGAAGCGGGCTTTCCCGGCGGAAGACCAGGTCTACCGCTGACTTGCAGGGCAAAAGAATAAACGCCCGATTTCCGGCTGCATCCGGCTGACGGACGGCTTATGGTCAGTCCATGCTGATGACCCGACCTGATTTCGATACGCTCTATGACGCACTGCTCAATCGCGATCCGTCCTATGACGGGCGCGTTTTTGTCTGCGTGGCCTCCACCGGCATTTTCTGCCGCCTGACCTGTCCGGCCCGCAAGCCGAAACGGGAAAACTGCACCTTCTTTGAGACCGTTGGCGAATGTATCGATGCCGGTTTCCGCCCGTGCAAGCGCTGCAAGCCGACGACACCGGAGGCGAGCGCAGACCCGGTCGTCAAATCGCTGATCGAGGCGCTTGAGAAACGGCCGGGCTACCGGTGGGGTGAGCCGGATATCGTCAGGATGGGGCTCGACCCGTCGACGGTGCGCCGCGCCTTCAAGCGGCATTTTGGCATGACCTTTCTGGAAATGGCACGCCAGCGCCGCCTGCAGGAGGGCTTTTCGACACTTGCCGAGGGCGGCAAGGTGATCGATGCCCAGATCACCTCGGGCTTTGAATCGCCGAGTGCGTTCCGTGAAGCCTTCGCGAAAATCCTCGGGCAGGCGCCCGGAACCTTTTCCGATGATCCGCTGCTTGTCGCCGACTGGGTGCCGTCGCCGCTTGGCCCCTTGATTGCCGTCACCGACACGACGCAATTGCATCTCCTGGAGTTCCTGGATCGCAGAGCCCTGCCGGCCGAATTCAAGAAGCTGCAAAAATTCGCAAAGGGCAGGATCGGGTTCGGAAGAACCGCGATCACCGACCAGATCCAGGAGGAGCTGGATCGTTTCTTTGCCGGCAAATCAGGTGTCTTTCAAACCCGTCTCGCGTTGCACGGGTCCGCCTTCACAAAGGATGTCTGGCGGGAACTTTTAAAGATTCCGGCGGGGGGCACCAGAAGTTACTCCGATCTTGCCAGCGAGCTCGGGCGGCCGACGGCGGTCCGGGCGGTGGCGCGCGCCAACGGGGCAAACCAGATCGCGATCGTCGTGCCCTGCCACCGTGTGCTCGGAGCCGACGGATCACTGACAGGGTATGGCGGCGGGCTCTGGCGCAAGCAGCGCCTGATCGAGTTGGAGCGGAGCTATGCGGCCACCAATCAATCCTCGTAGAGTGGGCAGCAGCGTTGTGCCTTGCAACGACGTGCGGTGGGTGATTTTGTTCGGGGTACAGCCCAACCATGCTGGTCATGCCATGGCTTGACCATGGCATCCATGCCGCTGCGTTTCCACTTGGCAGGGCGTGCGTTGTCGACACGTCAGGGCATGGATTGCAGGGTCGAGCCCTGCAATGACGGGCGGCGGGTGATGTTTTCAGGGTACAGCCCAACCCACACGGGTCATGCCATGGCTTGACCATGGCATCCATGCCGCTGCGTTTACACTTGGCAGGGCGTGCGTTGTCGACACGTCAGGGCATGGATTGCAGGGTCGGGCCCTGCAATGACGGGGGGCGGGTGATGTTTGCCGGGTACAGCCCAACCCACACGGGTCATGCCATGGCTTGGCCCACTGCTGTCCGG
>JBCBUA010000397.1:0-3435 GCA_039818365.1 Pseudomonadota bacterium | reverse complement strand
ACACGTGCCAAAGCTCAACAGACATCTCTACGAACACATAGACCCCCGATCTCCGCTGCGTTGCTTCCGGAGTAACAGCCGAGAGCTACCCAAAGCGCCGCTCCCCTCCTGTTGCCGCCCCGGCCTTGAGCCGGGGCCTCGAAGCCAGATGTTCCACAGGTCCCGGATCAGGTCCGGGACGGCGCAGATATCTGAGTTTCAGGCTGCGGGTCCGGAGACGCAGCGAGACGGGCACTGCGTTGCTTCCCGAGTGACAGCCGAGACGTCTTTGCCTGTCACCTTGTCATCCTTGACGGGAATTGCCAAAACCCTCCGGACGGCTATGCTATAGGTCCAAGCACAACAAAAATTAGGTCCAGACATGGCAATTCCGGCAGAGACATTCTTTCTCCGGCCAGACAACGAAACGTCTCTCCAACAGCAGATCCAGCGGCTGGTCGTGGAAGCGATCCTGTCGGGGCGCTGCCTGCCGGGGGAGAAGATGCCGTCCTCGCGCAAGCTGGCCGAGCACCTCGGCGTTGCCAGAATTACCGTCACGATCGCTTATACGGAGCTGGTTTCGAACGAGTATCTGGTCTCCCGGGGCCGGTCCGGCTATTTCGTGGCACAGACAGCCCCGAGCCGCCCGAAATTCTCTCTGCCGGATCAGTCGGACAAGACCCAGGTGGACTGGTCGAAGACCATCGGACAACGGTTTTCCGAACATGTGCCGCTCGTGCGGCCCGACAATTGGCGCGACTACAAGTATCCGTTCATCTACGGTCAGTCGGATTCGAGGCTGTTCGATCATCACAATTGGCGAAACTGCGCGCTCAAGGCCGTCGGACGGAAGGATTTCGATACGCTTGCAACCGACTATTACGAGCGTGACGATCCCATGCTGGTCGAGTTCATACTGCGCCAGATCCTGCCAAGACGGGCGATCACCGCACGGCCTGAGGAAATCCTGATCACGATGGGGGCACAGCACGCGCTCTGGATCACGGCCCAGATCCTTCTGACACAGAGACGCACCGCCGCCATCGAGAACCCGTGTTATCCGGGGCTTCGACAGATCCTGAGCCAAACCCGCTGCAACACGGTCGCGGTCGATGTCGATGCCGCGGGCATGCCGCCGGAAGACCTGCCCGAGGATGCCGACGTTGTCTTCACGACGCCCAGCCACCACTGCCCGACCAATGCGACAATGCCCGTGTCGCGGCGCGAGCGGCTGCTGGATCTGGCCGCGCGGCGGGGCTTCATCATCGTGGAGGATGACTATGAATTCGAAATCTCGTTTCTGAAGTCGCCCTCCCCGGCGCTGAAATCGCTCGATCCGACCGGGTCGGTGATTTACGTCGGCTCGTTCTCAAAGTCGCTGTTTCCGGGACTGCGGCTTGGCTACCTTGTCGCCTCAGAGCCGTTCATCCGCGAGGCGCGCGCCCTGCGCTCGCTTGTGCTGCGGCATCCACCCGGCCTCATTCAGCGCACGGCCGCCTATTTCCTTTCCCTTGGCCACTACGATGCGCAGATCGCCCGGATGGGCCGCATCTACCGGAAACGCAGATCGATCATGGAGCAGAGCCTGACGGAAAACGGACTTGCCCAGCTCGGTCAGGGCACCTTCGGGGGCTCCTCGTTCTGGATGAAGGCGCGAGAGGGCGTCGACAGCTCAAAGCTGGCGATGCAACTGCGCGAAGACGGTGTTCTGATCGAAGCCGGGCGTGCCTTTTTCGCCCAGGGCGAAGAACAGCCCGGGCACTACCGTCTTGCCTATTCCTCGATCGCGTCCGCCCGGATTCCGGACGGCATTTCGCACATTGCCAAGCGAATGAACGAGGCCGCCGCCTGACGCGTTTTTCATCCGCCGGAAGGCCCTTAAATACACGCCCGGACGCCCGCGAATGAAAAAGTTCATTGCCGCGTGAAAATTTTGTTGATTTTTTCATAATCCGGAATGAAATTATCCGTGAAATTTTCACGGACGGATCGCCGGAATGGAAATGAGCAGTCTGGGCGAAGATCTCAGAGCCCTTCGCACAACACGAAAGATGACACTTGAGGAACTGGCCCAGAAGCTTGGGCGTTCCGTTGGCTGGCTGTCCCAGATCGAGCGGGACATCTCGACGCCACGCTTGTCCGACCTTCGTCAGATCGCCGACATTTTCGAGGTTCCACTGTCCATCTTTTTCGGCAGTGCAGATGCACCCAATGCCGAAAAAGGCCGGATCGTCCGTTCTTCGGCTCGGCGCATCATCGGAGAACGTGACGCCGGTCTTGTCGAGGCGCTGGTGTCACCGGATCTCACCGACGATTTCGAGATGATCCACTCCACGTTTCAACCCGGCTCAAGCCGGAAAAGCCCCATTTCACGCCCCACGCAGGAGCTTGCCTACATGATCTCGGGCAAGCTGGACATCTGGCTGGATGACGATGCCTTCACCGTGACCACCGGAGACAGCTTCCGCATCCGCAACGCCTCCTATCGTTGGGCCAACCCCTACTCGGAACCCGCAGTTGCCGTCTGGGTGATTTCCCCGCCGGTTTACTGAACCCTTTCAAAAGGAAAGCTGAAGAATGTCAGTTCCCACTACAGCCCGTGTTGTCATCATCGGTGGTGGCGTCGTCGGAGTGTCCACCCTCTATCATCTGGCAAAAGGCGGCTGGTCCGACTGCGTGCTTCTGGAGAAAAACGAGCTCACCGCCGGTTCCACCTGGCACGCGGCCGGCAACTGCCCCACCTTCTCCGCCAGTTTCGGCATCATGAACATCCAGCGCTATTCGCTGGAGCTTTACCGGGGACTGGCCGAGGAAGTCGATTATCCGCTCAACTATCACGTCAGCGGCTCGCTCCGTCTTGCGCATACGCAAGAGCGGATGCGGGAGTTCGAATACGTGGCCGGCATGGGCCGGCACATGGGCGTCGAGATGGAAATGTGCACGCCCGCCCAGATGCAGGAGCGCTATCCGTTCCTGGAAATCCACGATCTCGAGGGTGGTCTCTGGGACCCGCTCGACGGGGATATCGATCCGGCGCAGGTCACCCAGGCTCTTGCCAAGGGCGCGCGGTCGCACGGCGCAAAAATCCTGCGGTTCACCCCGGCAACCGGCGTCAGCCGCGAGAACGGTGAGTGGATCGTGCATACGGAAAAGGGCGACATTCGCTGCGAGTACGTGGTCAACGCCGCAGGCTACTATGCCGAACGGGTGGGTGAGTGGTTCCTGCCCTTCGGCGGCCGGAAGGTGCCGCTTGCCGTCATGAGCCACCAGTATTTCCTGACCGAACCGGTTCCCGAAGTCGCGGCGTGGAGCGAAAAGCACGGGCGCAAATTGCCCCTGCTCAGGGACGTGGACACATCCTACTACCTGCGCCAGGAAACAACCGGCTTCAACCTCGGCCCCTACGAGCGCAATTGCCAGTCCGCCTGGACCCGCGCCGACGACCCGATGCCCGAC
>JBCBUA010000396.1:0-3488 GCA_039818365.1 Pseudomonadota bacterium | reverse complement strand
GGCCGTGCGCGGGCTGGTCCGGATCTTGTCGGTATCGGGGAAGGCGGCGTAAAGCTCGGCCAGCGCGTCGATCGAGCGTTCGTCGATCCCGCCGAGGACGATCCGGTCGGGATACATGAAATCGTCAATCGCCTCGCCTTCCTTCAGGAACTCGGGGTTCATGCCGACGCCGAAATCAACGCCCGCCTTTTTGCCCGAAGCGTCTTCCAGGATCGGCAGCACCACGTCTTCGGTGGTGCCGGGGACCACGGTGCTTTTGACGATGACGGTGTGATAGCTGTCTTTCGTGGCCAGAACCTCGCCAATCTGGCGCGCGACCTGACGGATATATTGCAGGTCAATTTCCTGGCCATCGAAGGGCGTGCCGACGGCGATCAGCGACAGGTCGCTGTTGCGGACGGCGGCGTCGAAATCGGTGGTGGCCGACAGTTTGTCGCCCACAAGCTTTTTCAGCAGGTCTTCAAGCCCGACCTCATAGATCGGCGGCTCGCCACGGTTGATCTTGTCGACCTTCTCCTGATCGACATCGATGCAGGTGACGTCATGGCCCACATGGGCAAGGCAGACGCCCGAGACGAGGCCGACATAGCCGGTGCCAACAACAGATACTCTCATGCGTCTTCTGCCTCCCGGTTGTCGCCGTACCAGATCATGGCGCGGCGGAGCCCGTCTTCGACCCCGACCTTGGGATCATAGCCCAGTTCTTCACGGGCCTTGTCGATGATCGGGCAGCGGCGGTTCGGATTGTCGACCAGATAGGCGGCTTCCGTGCTGGCCTGGCGGACGACCTTGCCCTCATAGCCGTAAAGCTCTTTGCCCAAAGCCACGACGTGATCGGCCAGTTCGGCCATTGAAGTCTCATGCGTGTCGAGGCCGATATTGTAAGCCTCGCCCGGGCGACCGCGGAACAGGATCTTGTAATAGCCGACGATGGCATCGGCGATGTAACAGAAGGTCCGCGTGGGCGAGCCATCGGACAGCATGACAATGTCGCGGCCATGGAGCACGTCGCGCGCGAAATCGGGCAGCACGCGCTTGTCGGAGATTTTCAGGCCCGGGCCATAATTGTTGAAGGGGCGCGCCGATTTGACCGGAATGTCATGGACCTGGGCGAAGGCGACGCAGAGCGTCTCGCCGTAGCGCTTCGATTCATCATAGCAGGCGCGCGGCCCGGTGCAGGAGACATTGCCGCGATAGGTCTCGGGCGTCGGAATGTTCGCCGGGTCGGGGTCGCCGTAGATTTCCGAGGTCGAGTAATTCAGCAGGCCCAGCACCGGGGTGCCGGCCTCTTTCATGGCAAGGCAGTAATCCAGCACCCGGCGGAGGCCATCGACATTGGCGTCCATCGTCTCGATCGGGAACTTCCGGTAATAGGTCGGCGAGGCGATCGAGGCGGCATGGATGATGTAATGGAAATGCCCCATATCGGCGGGCAGCGGATCGGTGATGTCGTGGCGGGTCAGCGTCAGGTTCGCATCGCCTTCGAGCGCGGTCAGCCAGTCGGGCACGCCGCGGATGAAGTTGTCATAGACGGTGATGGCGACCGGGTCCTTGCCGTCCTTTGCAAAGCGAGTGGCATTCAGGTGCAGAAGAGACTGGATCAGGTAATAGCCCAGAAACCCTGCCCCTCCGATGATCAGGATGCGACGCCCCGACAGGGCAGGAAATTCTTCTGAGAGTTCATCGCAGATATAGTCGAGATCGGCTTCGATGACCTCGGCAGCAGTGGAAAGAGACGACATCGTTTACCCCTTGAAAACGCATGATGCGCCCGGACGGCGCGGTGGGTTGGACATGGAATTGTTTCCCGCCCGGCGACAATTCGCGGACAGATCATGTTTTATTGCCAAACGGAAGAAGGGCGCTCTACACGCAGATCTTGAACTTGCAAACACGGGCTCAACTCACACGAAACCGCCCTTGGGTCGGGCGCGCGCAGTGTATGAAAACATCTTGCCCTTGCAAGCTGGTCTTACTGGTTTCTCGGGTCTGTTGCAGTTGGGATCCGGTTCTGGGGAAAACGTGATTGGTCCATTAATCGCGCCAGGATAAGGCGCAAAAAAGTGGCATTAGTGCGATAATTCGAATAACTATCGCTGGTATTGGGTTTATGGGTCTGAGGGGACCCGTTGTTTTGGGTCGAAGGGATGCGTTGTGAGTTCAACACAAGCCAAAGTGCGTTTGGCAACCATGAATAATGATGCGCCGCGGACCGGCGTCTTTACTTTGCGTAACTCTCTTTACGGAGTGTCACGCTGTCCTGGTCTCGAGTTTGAAGACATCATCGTTGAGGAACTGGAGCCGGGCGCCGTTTTTGTCGAACCGATGCAGGATGCGTCCGGGCAACTGGGGCTCAAGACCAATCGCTGGCTGAAACGCCGGGGCGTGCCGGTCGGCGACTTTGCCTTCGGGGCGAAGACACGCTCGATGGGTCAGGATCTGGACCTGTTCTTCGCAGCACCGGCGGTTTCAAGCGATCTGCTCGCGCTGTCGACGCTGCATGACTGGCGCAAGCGCTCCAAAGTTGCGGTCTGTTATCTGCAAGAGCTCTGGATCTCCGAGTTTGACCGGCAACTGGCAGGTGTCGCCGACATCCTGCGCCAGTTCGACCATGTCTTCGTCGGTCTCTACCACACGGCAGAGGCGCTTTCCCGGAAGCTCGGGATCAAGGTCGAATACATGCCGCTCGGGATCGATGCGGAGATGTGGAACCCTTACATCGGCACACCGAAACCGCGGGACATCGATGTCTGCGCGATCGGCAACATGGACCCGGGCACGCATGAGGCGCTGTGGAACTGGGCCGAGGACAAGGGCCGATATTACAGTTTTACCACCGTCGGCGGGGCCCGGTTGTCGGTCAGCCACCGCATTCACCGCCAGAACCTGGCGCAGACGCTGAAGCGGTCGAAATTCTTCTTCACCTTCATGGCGAAACGCGTGGTGACGTCGCAGCGCAGCGCCCAGGAAGAGTTCGGCCCCCGTTACTATGAAGGCGCGGGCGCCGGGGCCATTCAGATCGGCGATGCGGTCAAGACAAACCCGGCCTATCTGGAGCATATGGATTGGGAGGGGGCCGTGATCGAAGTGCCCTATGCCAGTGCGGATATGCCGGCCCTTCTGGAAGATATCGAGAAAAATGCCGATTGGCTGGAAGAGGTGCGCCGTCGCAACGTGGCCAACTGCCTGACCCGTCATGACCACCTGAACCGTTGGGACATGGTGATGAAGGCCGCCGGTTTCGAAGCGACGCCGACCGCCGAGGCCCGGCGTGCGCGACTACAGGAGCAGGCGGCAAATCTGGAAAGCCCGCAAGCCGTTCCGATCAACCAGGGCCGGAGCAAAGGCGCGTGATTTTCACCGAAACCGCCCTGAAGGGCGCCTATGTCATCGATCTGGAACGGCGCGGTGACGAACGCGGGTTCTTTGCGCGCACCTTCTGTGCCGAGGAATTTGGCCAGCACGGGCTGGCGACCACGTTCGTGCAG
>JBCBUA010000395.1:0-3493 GCA_039818365.1 Pseudomonadota bacterium | reverse complement strand
CGGTCTCCGGCCCGCTTGGGAGGGCTAATAGCCCTCCCAAGACAAATCTACTAAAACAAAAACAGATAAGGATGGGCCAAGAAGCCCTTAAACCGCCGCCGATCCTTCGAGACAGCGCTTCCGCGCGTCCTCAGGATGAGGTTTGTTGTGCAGCCATGTGAGGTCAATCGCCTCAAAAGCAAGAGGCCAACACACCCATCTTGTCACTGCGTCACGCGACAATCACAGCAGCCCCTTCGCGGCGATCGTCTCCAATGCCGGAAACCGCGCCCTGGCCATCGGTGCTGACGGCGTGGACACCACCGAAAAACATGTTCTTTTCCGGCCAGACGCGGTGGTCGGGGAACAGGCCTTTCAATGCGGATATGTCAGCGTCGGCACCAGGCAATTCCAGATCGAGATGGCCGTCTTCAACGTGAAGCCGCGATGCGCGCACAGCGTCCCCCAACGCGGCCTCTTCCAGGCACAGACGCGCCACCACCTGGAAGATCGCCGAACGGATGCGGCTGGACCCGCCCGAACCCAGAGCGATCAGGCGTCCGTCCGGCATGTCGATCAGGCTCGGGCACATCATGGAGGCCAGCCGCTGGTTCGCCGGCCAGTCCGCCGATCCGTGCGGGTTGACATCCTCTTCCCCGAGAATGTTGTTCAGCATGAAGCCGTAGCCGCCAACGATCTCGCCGTTGCCGGTGCCGTTGGACACGGTGACCGAACAGGCATTGCCGGCGGCATCAACCACTGAAATGTGCGTTGTTCCCTGCTGGCGCATCGGATGATCCAGGAGGACGGCCAGGTTGCCGCGCGCCGACTTCCTTGCCCTGTCGGTCGCATCAAGGGCGCTGGCAAAGGCGATCCTGTCACACCCTTCAAGATGCGACAGCGCAAACCGGATCAGCGCGCCTCCGGCGGCAGGCAGCGGGTTGAGGTGAACGGTTGCCGGACCTAGCCTGAGCGTCAGCGGTTCGCGCGGTTCCACCCGGTAGCGTGCGAGATCGTCGCGGGTCAGGTGCCCGCAGGCCTCTTGTTCCTGCAGGATCTGGCCGGCGATCCCGGTCTGGAGCCAGTCTTGTTTCGCCAGCTCCTCGAACATGTCGCCAAGGCCGGGGTTTCGGAACACCGTCCCGGCAGCCGGCAAATCTCCGTTTGGCGCATAAAGGTCCCGGGCGGCTTGCGTTGCTGTCAGGATCGGACGCACCACCGTCGACAGGTAATGCTGGTACCCGGTGATGACGTGGCCGGTTCGGGCCGCCTCGACGGCAGGGGCAAACAGATCGGTGAAGGGCAGCGTGCCGCCATGCCGGTGCAGTGCCGACAGACCGGCCAAAAATCCAGGTGCGGCGACGGTCGCAGGCCCGATGTGGAACACCTGCGTCGCCGAGCCGAAGTCGGCGGTAATGCTCTGAAAACCGTCCCGGGTTTCCGCCCGTCTCTGCCTCGGCGTTTGCGGAAAGAAATCGAGCAAGGTGGTCTTGCCGCTGTCCGCACTGCGCAGCATGGCAAATCCGCCGCCGCCCGGAGAGGCCAGCACCGGTTCGCAGACGCAGGACATGGCGAGTGCGGCAATTGCCGCGTCGATCGCGTTGCCGCCACAGCGCAGCATGTCCGCACCGGCCTCTGCGGTCAGTTGGTGCCCGGCCGCTATGCTGCCCCTGGGGCTGTCCTTTGAACTTGCTGACATATCCCGGTCAAATCACGCGGCCTTTGGAAACGCAAGGCTTAAGCGCCAGCGCAAGGCCGGTCATTCGGCGACCTTCATGCGCAGTTCCTTCAGTTCCGCGCGCAGCGCCTTGACCTCCTCCAGAATCAGGCCCGTGTCGTCATGGATGGCCTGCCGGTTGGCGTCGGCTTCGGCCTCGTGCTCCTCCTGCATGGCGGAAACGATGATACCGATGAAGAGGTTCAGGACAGTGAACGCGGTGCACAGGATGAAGGGCACGAAGAACATCCACGAGAGCGGATAGACCTCCATGACAGGTCGGACAATACCCATGGACCAGCTCTCCAGCGTCATGATCTGGAACAGCGTATAGAGGGACGCCCCGAGGTCGCCGAACCAGTCCGGGAAGGTCTCGCCGAAGAGTTTCGTCGCCATGACAGCGAAGACGTAGAATACCAGCGCCATCAGAACGACGATCGAGCCCATGCCCGGCAGTGCCGCGATCAGGCCGCCGATCACGCGCCTGAGGGACGGCACGACGGAAATCAGGCGCAGGACACGCAGGATACGCAGCGACCGGAGCACCGACATGGGACCGGTCGAGGGCACAAGCGCGATCCCGACAATGGCGAAGTCAAACAGGCTCCACGGATCCTTGAAGAATTTCAAACCATGCGCGTAAAGGCGCAGGATCAGTTCGATCACGAAGATGCCGAGGATGATCCGGTCGATCGTCACGAGCAACGAACCGAACCTGTCCATCATCCACGGGCTTGTTTCCAAGCCGAGCGTCACCGCGTTCAGCATGATGATCCCGATGATGCAGAATTCCCAATTGCGCGAGGTGACCAGCGCCTTGACCTGATTTCGCATGTACCCGACCTGGAGTTTGTCCGTGAACCGAAGCGCTTGCGCGCCGGCGCGACCATGGCGATTTTTGCACCGCAGCGCAAGATGCCGGATGGCCTGAGAGGCAAAGTTCCGAGCTTGACAGTTTTGCTTTGTCGGATCAGTAATCGGTCAGGCGCGCGGGTGTAGCTCAATGGTAGAGCAGGAGCTTCCCAAGCTTAAGACGAGGGTTCGATTCCCTTCACCCGCTCCAACCCTCTCCGTGTCCGGCCCGGCTTCACTTTCTCCACATCCAAACCACAAAAAATAAGTGGCGGAGAAAATCTCCGCCACTCGCCGCTGGAAACCCCGGTAAGGGCACGCGGATACCAAGCTGGTGCCCGGCGAGTGCGCACGGAAAAACTGATCGCAATGCCGGGCGTGGACATTGTGGCAGAATGAGCCTGCCTCACTAAAATTGTCACCGGCTTTCAAGCAAATCTTGGCGATGTCATCGCGGAAGATCGGCGGCGCGGTCTGAGCGCGCATGAGCACCTGCTGCGCCCTTAACGCCCCCTCGCATTGGCATCTGGAAAGCTTGATTTCCTGCGCGTTTCGGATGGGCGTTCGCCAAACTGCTTGCGGTAGTAACTGGTGAAGCGGCTCCAGTCCCAAAAACCTTCCTCCGCTGCCAAGTCGCCGATGCTATCGTTGGCGTGCTCCAGATTGCGTATTTTCTGGCGCACCCTGTTCAGCCTGTAAACCTGATGATACTTGACCGGTGGCAACCCCACCGTGTTCGTGAACATGCTCTCGATCGTACGCCTCGACATTGAGACCCCGGGGCCTAGAAGTGCCTGTGGTTCAGGCAATTTACCCTCGATCAATTGCATTGCAGCGCGCACGGACCAGAACGTCTCGAAGTGCTTCGGTCTCCGGTTTGTGTTGTCGGCGCGGGGGTTCAGGAAATCCATCGCCAAGGCTGAGATGAGGCAGCCAAGCATGATC
>JBCBUA010000394.1:0-3503 GCA_039818365.1 Pseudomonadota bacterium | reverse complement strand
AGGCTTGAAAATGAACCACATTTCCTGCGCTTTCGCTTCTCGCAGTTGGTCAAAACGATCCAAACCAAATTGACTTCATTTATGAGTCTGTACCCAAGGCCTCGCAACCCTGCGGGGCCTTTCGATTTGACCGGAAACACCTGGGAGCCAGCAATCCGATGATCCGATAAAGCAAGACCTAATCCGCAAGGCGAAGCCGCCGACCGGCAGGTCGAATGCGTTCAGCAACGCACATTCTCTTCCCTTGACACTTGCTTACCGGAGGTCCCATGCACGGCCCATCCCCAGACACGCTTCATCCGTTTCACGGCGAAAACCACACCGTATTCCTGAAAAACGTCATCACCCGTCCAACCATCGAGGTGGGCGACTACACCTATTATCATGACTTTGAGAATGCGCTCGACTTCGAGAACAAGAACGTGCGCTACCATTTCGACAATATCGGCGATCGGCTGAGGATCGGAAAATTCTGCGCATTGGCCTGTGGAACCAACTTCATCATGAACGGCGCCAACCATGCCATGACCGGGTTTTCCACCTATCCGTTCCACATCTTCGCGGAAGAATGGATGGAGCAGTTCGACCCGGAGACGATATTCGGACATCTGCGCGGCGACACGATCGTCGGCAATGACGTCTGGTTCGGGACCAATGCCACCGTCATGCCGGGAGTAACCATCTGTTCCGGCGCCATCATCGGCGCACATGCGGTCGTGGCCTCCGACGTGCCCCCCTATGCGGTGGTCGTCGGCAATCCGGGCCGGGTCGTGCGTCTCAGATACGACGAGGCAACGATCGAACGGCTTCTCGGCGTTTCGTGGTGGGACTGGCCGATCGAAAAGGTCTCCCGAAATCTGAAAGCGATCTGGGGTGCGGATATCAGCGCACTGGAGCAGGCGGCCCTGGAGAGGGAACGCGGCCTCGACGGAACGTCAAAGGCAAGCTAAAAGCAGCCCATGAGCGACGAACAGACCTATTCGCAGGAAGACCTGGAAGCGGGCCGGCTGATGTTTGCCCGCCCCTGGGACTTTCTGACCAGTGTAACCGACATGTCCAACCTTCCGGACGCGTCCGGCACGGAAATCGCCTTTGCCGGCCGGTCCAATGTGGGCAAGTCCAGCCTGATCAATGCGCTGACGGGCCGGAAGGGCCTTGCCAGGACCTCGTCGACCCCCGGCCGGACGCAGATGCTGAATTTCTTCATCGCGCCGGACACACCGCTGACGATCGTGGACATGCCCGGATACGGCTACGCGCAGGCACCGAAAGAGCTTGTCGATGCCTGGACCAACCTGGTCTTTTCCTACCTGCGTGGCCGCCCGAACCTGCGCCGCGTTATCCTGCTCATAGACAGCCGGCACGGGATCAAGAAAAACGACCTCGACACCATGGCCCTGCTGGACAGGGCCGCCGTCGTCTACCAGGTGGTGCTCACGAAATCGGACAAGATCAAGCCGCCGCAGCTGGACCGTCTCATTTCCGAGACCGAAGCCGCGCTTGCCAAGCGTGTCGCGGCGCATCCGCTGATCGTCGCGACCTCTTCGGAGAAGAACAAGGGGATCGACGAACTGCGCGCCGAGCTTTGCCTTCTGGCAAATCAATAACGTTCGTGATCTGCCCTGAACACGATTTGTGCCGCCCTGGCAAACCGGTTATAGCAGGAACCCCTGAGAGTGTTCCTTAGGTGATGGACCCAGTTGAGTAAAAAGCCTCGATGACAAATCCCGACATGTCCAGCCGCGCGCATATCATCGCGCATGCCCTGCCCTACATGCAGCGCTACGACGACAAGACCGTCGTCGTCAAATATGGCGGCAACGCCATGGGTGATCCGGAGCTCGGACAGGCCTTTGCGCGCGATATCACGCTGCTGCGCCAGTCCGGCGTCAATCCGGTGGTTGTCCACGGGGGCGGGCCGCAAATCGGCAAGATGCTACAGCGGCTGAACATCGTGAGCGAGTTCAAGGGCGGACTGCGCGTCACCGACAAGGCCACCGTGGAGGTGGTTGAGATGGTGCTGGCTGGATCGATCAACAAGGAGATCGTCCAGATGATCAACGCCGAAGGCGGCCGCGCTGTCGGTCTTTGCGGCAAGGACGGCAATCTCGTCACCGCACGCAAGCTCAAGCGCACCATGGTGGACCCGGACAGCAACATTGAAAGCGTGATCGATCTCGGCTTTGTCGGCGAGCCCGCAAGTGTCGACCCGACGGTTTTGAAACTGGTGCTGAAGGAAGCCATCATTCCCGTCGTCGCGCCGGTCGCGCATGGCGAAGATGGCGAGACCTACAATATCAACGCGGACACCGCTGCCGGGGCGATTGCCGGTTCTCTCAATGCAAAAAGGCTGCTCTTCCTGACGGACGTGCCCGGCGTTCTCGACAAGGAAGGCAACCTGATCAAGCAGCTGACGGTTTCAAAGGCCCGTGCGCTGATGGCCGACGGCACGATATCGGGCGGCATGATTCCCAAGGTCGAGACCTGTATCGAAGCGCTCGAGCGCGGCGTCGAAGGCGTGGTGATCCTCAATGGCAAGGTCCCGCATGCCGTGCTTCTGGAACTGTTCACCGACGGCGGCGCAGGGACGTTGATCCGCCCGTGACCGGAAAACGCATCCTGCCATTGGAAGGCCAGCACGCACACCGCCAGGACCTTCGGGTGTTCAAGGGCGTTGAAGCCTGGGTGTTCGACCTGGACAACACGCTTTACCCGCATGAAGCGGACCTGTTCTCGCAGATCGACGAGCAGATCTCGCTCTACGTCCAGAAGATCATGGATCTCAACCGCTCCGAGGCGATGGTGCATCAAAAGGCGCTGTACCACGAATACGGCACCACCTTGCGCGGCCTGATGACGACGCAAAACATCGATCCGGACGACTATCTCGCCTTCGTGCACGACATCGACTATTCCGGGCTCGCGCCCAATCCGGACCTGGCGGCAGCGATCGAAGCCCTTCCCGGCAAGAAGTTCATTTTCACCAACGGCGACCGCCCGCACGCGGAACGCACGGCAGCTGCCCTCGGCATTTCCGAACATTTCGAGGACATCTTCGACATCGTGTCCGCGGATCTCGTGCCCAAGCCCAATCGCGAGACCTATGACAAGTTCATCGGGCTGACCGGCATTTCTCCGGCCCGGGCCGCAATGTTTGAAGATCTGCCGAAAAACCTGAAAGTTCCTCATACGCTCGGAATGCGAACCGCGTTGATCATCCCCACGGGGTCGCGCTCCGTTTTCGAAGAAAGCTGGGACCTTGAGGGAGATCCCTACCCTCACGTGGATTTTGTCACCGAGGATCTAACCGGATTTCTGAAAGCCGTTCTGGGAGCCTTGCGCTAGGTGCGAAGTGCGCGCGCGATCTGACGCTTAAAGCCGTCGTTCCAAAGGCACCTCATCCTGAGGCGCGGAGCGCAGCGACGCCTCGAAGCAACCATGTTTATGTTTGTGGATTTGGCTGCCATTTTTTGCCGTCCCGAACCATGGCATTGAGGATTGTT
>JBCBUA010000393.1:0-3513 GCA_039818365.1 Pseudomonadota bacterium | reverse complement strand
ATGCCGTTGAACGGTTCGGACGCCTTGATGAACCACTGCATCTCGGCAAGCTGCTCATCCTTGGACAGAACGGACGGCTGGAATTCCTGGTCGATCCACTTCTGTGCCGCTGCTTCATCGGCATAAGCAGATCCTGCTCCCGCAAGTACAGCACCGGCTGCAACTGCGGAGAGTAGATACTTGCGCATCTTCATCTCCTCCCATGTGAGTATGAAAGCCGTTTGTAACCGGCTCGCCCTACTTGGTCACACCGTTGCCATGATGTCAAACTAAATATTTAGTAGGTATTTTTTTCGGGGCCGTAAAAAAATAAGTGGCTGAAATTATTATATTTTTCTGATCAAAATTCTGATCGATCAGCCCGCTCGCGCAGCACTTTTCCAATGCCGACCGATACAGTGTGGCACAAATTTGACATTTCACATAGCGCAAATTTCGATTTCGCTTCTTTCGCTTCAGGGTCGAATTAGCTTCATTCAGGCTTCATTTTGCAGTGCAAACGAAAAAAGGAAACCGAATTTCGCAACGCGGTATCCCGTTTGAAACAGGGGCGGACGACCTTGGCGACACGATAGAACGGGCACGGACCGGCATTCGGCGAACCCCGTGCGTGGGAATGCATTGCGATGGCAGACCTGTCAGAGCACGGTCCTGACATGCCAGAGCTCGGGAAAGAGTTCGACCTCGAGCATGCGTTTGAGATAGGAGACACCGCCGGTCCCTCCGGTTCCGCGCTTGAAGCCGATGACCCGCTCGACGGTCGTCACGTGATTGAAGCGCCAGCGCCGGAAGTAATCCTCCAGATCGACCAGTTTTTCACCGACCTCGTAAAGCGCCCAGTACCGGGAGGGATCCCGGTAAACGGCCTGCCACAGGTCCTTGACCGCATCCACGGCGGCATGCGGCGCAGATGAGGGCGAAGAGAGGCATTCCTCAGGCAGCGAAAAGCCTTGCCGGCAGGCGAATTTCAGAACGACCTGGTAGAGCGTCGGCTTTTCCAGTTCGCTCTCCAGAAGAGCGGTCCCGTCCGGGTCGTGGTCGTGCGGCTTGGTCATCGCGATGTTGCGATTGCCCAGCACATACTCGATCAGCCTGTATTGGAGCGACTGGAAGCCGGACGACTGGCCGAGCGCGTCACGGAAGCGTGTGTAGTCGCTCGGCGTCATGGTGCGCAGCACGTCCCAGGCCGAATTGAGCTGTTCCATGATCCGGCTGACCCTGGCGAGCAGCTTCATTGCCTCTGGCATCCGGTCACTGTCGATCGCGTCGCGCGCTGCGTGAAGTTCATGCAGCATGAGCTTCATCCACAGTTCCGAGGTCTGGTGCTGGATGATGAACAGCAGCTCATCGGGCGCGTCGGAAAGCGCCTTTTGCGCCGTCAGGATCTTTGAAAGACCAAGATAGTCGCCATAAGACATCTTGTCGGCGAACGCCATCTCCGCGCCGTCATCCGCCGGATTGTAGACTTCGTTCTGTTTGGTCTTGTCGGTCATCGGGACGTCTCACTTACGACAGCGAATGAAAATTGCACACCGGCCGGACGGATGTTGCCGTTCAAACGATAACCCGACCCGGACGGAAAATTCTTAGCGGCAAGACGCCCGCCATGAAAGAGCGTCAGGGTCTTGCGGCCAATATCAGATCAGCGCAACCACATCTCTGTATCGGCAAAGAAACACGTGGTGCGGTGCGTCAAAGTGTGAAACGCTACACCCCGTTTTTCCAGCCCAGGGTGATCAGGGTCGTCGAATGTCCATCAGAGCAAGTATTTATCATCTCACGCACTACCGCTACGACCGGCCGGTCACGCTCGGGCCGCAGATCATCAGGCTGAGACCGGCTCCGCACAGCCGGACGCGCGTCCTGTCACACTCGCTGAAAGTCTCGCCGGGCGGCCATTTCGTCAATCATCAGCAGGACCCCTACGGCAACTGGCTGGCCCGATTCGTCTTTCCCGAGCCGGTCCGTGAATTCAAGATCGAAGTCGACCTCACTGCGGACATGTCCGTTTACAATCCCTTCGATTTTTTCGTGGAAGAGACCGCCGAGTACTGGCCATTCAGCTATCCGGAAGAGCTCCGCGACGATCTCCAGATCTATCAGCGCGTCGAGACACCCGGGCCGCACCTCCAACAATTCCTGGACGCCGTTCCAAGGGAAAAGCAGAAGACCATCGATTTCATCGTCGCGCTGAACGCGCGCGTTTCCAAGGAAATCGGTTACGTCATCCGCATGGAACCGGGCGTGCAGACGCCGGAAGAAACCTTCGAGCGCGGAACCGGGTCGTGCCGCGATTCAAGCTGGCTGCTCGTTCAGGCGCTAAGACATCTCGGCTTTGCCGCCCGCTTCGTGTCGGGCTACCTGATCCAGCTGAAGCCGGACCTGGAAGCGCTCGACGGACCATCCGGCACGGATCATGATTTCACCGACCTGCATGCCTGGGCGGAAGTCTATCTTCCCGGTGCTGGCTGGATCGGGCTCGACCCGACCTCCGGGCTCCTGACAGGTGAGAGCCATATTCCGCTGGCGGCAACACCGCATTACAGCAATGCCGCCCCCATTGTTGGAATGGCAAGCGCGGCCGATGTCGATTTCGCCTTCGACATGCAGGTCTCAAGGATTGCCGAACATCCGCGCATCACCAAGCCGTTTTCGGAAGAGGCCTGGACGGATCTGAACCGCCTCGGAGAAAATGTCGACCGTATTTTGAAACAGGAAGACGTCCGCCTGACCATGGGCGGCGAGCCGACCTTTGTCTCCATCGACGATTTCGAAGCCGCCGAGTGGAACACCGATGCCGTTGGACCGACGAAACGGGATCTGGCCGACAAGCTGATCCGCCGCCTCAGGACGCGCTTCGCACCCGGCGGGTTCCTGCACTACGGCCAGGGCAAATGGTACCCGGGCGAGACGCTGCCGCGCTGGACATTTTCTCTCTATTGGCGCCAGGACGAAAAACCGATCTGGCGCGACCCCGGGCTGATCGCCGCCGAGGGCTCGGACACCGGAGCTGATGCCGGGCGGGCAGAAGCGCTTCTGAAAGAGATTGCCGGTCGTCTGGAACTTGATGCGAGCTACGTCGTGCCCGCATATGAGGATCCGTCGGTCTGGCTGATCAAGGAGGGTAACCTTCCCGAGAACGTCACGCCGGACAATTCGGAGCTGGAAGACGCCGAAGCACGGCACCGGATCGCCCGCGTGTTCGATCGTGGTCTGACAAAGCCGGCCGGCTACATCTTGCCGGTACAGCGCTGGCAATCGAAATCGACCGAACAACGGTGGCGCTCGGAACACTGGAAACTGCGCCGCGATGCCCTGTTTCTCGTGCCCGGCGACAGCCCGGTCGGCTATCGCTTGCCTCTGGAATCCCTGCCCTACGTCACGCCGGCGCAATATCCCTATACCAACATCGCCGATCCGACCGTTCCCCGCGATCCACTTCCGGATTATGACGTCGAACCGCGTTCGCAAAGACGCCAGGAGGTCGCCCACTTCACGTCCGGCGGACAAACC
>JBCBUA010000392.1:0-3532 GCA_039818365.1 Pseudomonadota bacterium | reverse complement strand
ACCGGGCGGTGCCCTTTGTCGATAAGGGCATGGTAGGCTGCAGTGCCGGTGCGTCCCAACCCGAACACCATGACATCCGCATCGCCGAGTTCCTTCGTCTGTTCGTCAGGGTGCCGGGTCGACAATTCGAAACGTTGCAGCTGCGTCTCGAAACGCTCGAAGATCGCATGCGCAAACCGGTTGAGCGGTGCAGCGATCAGAAACGACGCCGATACGGCAATGGCAAGGGGCACGAGATAGGCCTCCGCGGCGGGTATGCCGGCTGCCACGATCAGACCGAATTCGCTATAGGCCATCAGCGACAGCGCGGTCACGAAAGACGTGCGCGCCCGAAGCTTGAAGGCAAGCAATATGAAGAAGAACAGAACGCCCTTCAGCGGCAGCAGCAGCCCTAGCACAAGCGCGAAAAGGAGCGCGTTCCAGTCGGGCAGACCGGACATTCCGATCGACAGGAAGAAGCCGATCAAAAAGACCTCCTTGAGAGCCCAGAGCGAGTTTGACAACTCACCGGCGCGCGGATGGCCCGACAACAGCAGCCCCATGACCAGCGCGCCGATCTCTCCCTTCAGGCCAATCAGTTCGAAGCCGACCCCGCCGACAACGAGGCTGAGCATCATGCCGGTCAGCAACAGGACTTCGTCATGTCCCGCCAGATCGAGCAAGCGGAACAGCAGCGGCCTCAGCAACGGGGTGGCGAAAATCAGCAGCGCCCATGGACCGGGCAGCTTTCCGGCAAAGATGGCAAGAACGACAAGGGCGATGATGTCCTGCACGATCAGAATGCCAATGGCCGTCCTGCCATGAAACGTACCGAGTTCGCGTTTGGCTTCCAGTATCTTTGCCGACAGCACCGTGGACGAAAACGCAAGCGCAATGCCGATGAGCACGGCACTCAACCAGTCGGACGTGAAGAGCAGCCAGATAACAGGTGTGAACAGGGCGACAGAGACCGCGAAATGGATCAGCGCGCCGCCAATGACCTGAGGCTCGGCAATCTGGCGCAGTTTCAGCTTCAACCCGATCGTGAACAGCAGGATCAGAACGCCAAGTTCCGCGACATAGTCGAGAATCGGTCCTGTTTCGACCGGCATGCCAAAACCCGGCCCGATGAAATTGATGAAGAAACCGGCGGCGAGAAATCCAACCAGCGGCGGCAAACCGATTTGCCGTACCATGAGCCCGAAAACGAAGGCGGTCCCGATAGCGAAGACTTCGAAGTGCATTCCGGTCTCACCCACTCTTTCGTGCCCTGCGGCAAGTCAGCGACTTTTGGATATCTGTTCGGGACGCATTACTCGCTTGTCTTTTTTCCTGAGGACCTCATCCCAACAGAAATTCGCATGCGGGATCAATGAATTTCGCCGAAAGAAACCGGTATTCCACCGGGAACCGGCGTCTGGAGAACCTTTGCCCGCCGGATCGGCGCCGCATCTTGCCTATGAGGCCGGTTTCTTCAAAAAAAGCCGGCACCGGTGCAGGCTTGCCGTCAGCGGCCGTTGTCACGCAATCGGCGTCATTCGCCCGAACCGTACTGGATTTGCCGATTCGCATGTTGAAATTGCGCTCATGTCGATTAAAAGCTTTACCACCCCGCAGCTTTCCAGGGATCGGGACTTAGACCAAGAAACGCTCGGGGCGCGCGCAGCTGAACAAGAAATGACCCATGAAAAATTCTAGAATTGTCCTGATAGACCGCCACCCCGGACGCTCGGCACAAACGATTGGGATCGCCAATGAACTTGGCACCGATCCCGAGCTCATCCACGAACCCTCCGTGGGCGTCGTCGGAACAAAGGGTGACAGCCAGTGCTACCTGGGCGTCGCCAGCAAGGTCGACGCCATTCACGAGCACCTGAAATCGCGTATCGGCAACGGTGAAGGCCAGCTGAAATACCGGCTGGTGCAGCCGGAATTCACGATTGCCACATCGGACGGTATCCGCAACGGCACGCGTGAAATGCGCTACTCGCTGATTGGCCGCGAAGTCACCAATGATGCGCTGTGCGAACACCTGGAAGCGTCGGGCCTTGCCGGAACGATTGCCGTGGTCGCCTGCGACAAACCGCCGGTCGGCACCATGGCCGCGGTCCTGGAGCACAATGAACCGGCAATTATCATGTCCGACGGCACCATCCGGCCGGGCAAGGATCCGGAAACGGGCGAGATGCTGGACATCGTCAGCGCTTACCAGGTCGCCGGCCATCAGGACCCTGCTGTCCGCCACCGGATTGCCTGCCATGCGTGCCCGGGCATCGGCAGTTGCGGCGGCATGTTCACCTACAACACCATGCAGACCTTTATCGGCGTCGTCGGTCTCCAGCCGCTGCACATGGTGGCACCACCATCTGACGACCCGCGCCGCCTCGAGGAATTCCCTCAGCAGCTTGTCGCCTATCTGGCCTCCATGATGGAAACGGGCTTGCGGCCGCGAGACATCGTCAAGCGCGATTCCATTCGCAACGCGGTGATCGTGGCCATGGCCATCGGCGGGTCGACAAACGTGGTGCTGCACGTCCCGGAAATTGCGCGCGCAGCCGGCTATGAACACTTCTGGCGGGATGTGATGACGCCGGAGGAATTCAATCACCTTTCCCGCGACGTCGTGCCGGTTCTGACGAACGCCCGCCCGTACGGCAGGTATTCCATGCTGGACATCGACCGCGTTGGCGGCGTGCAGGTGATCGTGAAGGAACTTCTCGATGCCGGTCTCCTCAACGGCGACATGATGACCTGCACCGGACGCACGCTTGCCGAACAGGTGGCGGACCTCAACGCGGCAGCGCCGGATGGAGACGTGATCCACACCGTTGCAGAACCGTTCAAACCCACGGGCGGCCTGCGCATGCTTGGCGGCAATCTGTCACCGGACTTCTCGGCGATCCTGAAGCTCGCCGGTGTTGAAGGCGGCCTTGAAGACAATCTCTTCAAGGGCCGTGCCCGGGTGTTCCAGGGCGAGGCCGGTCTGATCAAGGCTCTTGACGAGGCTCCGGACAGCTTCCAGGACCACGACATGGTCATCGTGCGCTACGACGGTCCAAGCGGTGGTCCGGGCATGCCGGAAATGCTCGATCCGACCTCCCGCATCACGACGCTCTGCCGCGAGCGCGGCATTGTGGTCGCGCTTATGACCGACGCGCGCTTTTCCGGTGGCTCGGTCGGCCTGGTCATCGGTCATGTCGGTCCCGAGGCCGCACTTGGCGGGCCAATCGCGTTTGTCGAGACCGGCGACGAGATCATTGTCGACCTCAACTCCAACACCGTGAATTGCCCGGCACTGGACGATCCGGCAACGCTTGCGGCGCGAAAGGCGGTCTGGGAGAAGGAAGTCGCGGATAATGGCGGCATTCATCCTGGATGCGGGATCGCGGACACCAGGCTTCTTCACCGGGCACGCCATACGGCCGTTCCGGCAGTACGCGGCGGCGGCTTGCATCCGAACCGCGAAGTCTGGGTTCGGGACAAGAGGCCTGCGGAAGAAACCGGCTTTGTGCCCCGCAACCGCCATCGCTAGGATCACTTATCGGCGTTGCAA
>JBCBUA010000391.1:0-3606 GCA_039818365.1 Pseudomonadota bacterium | reverse complement strand
CGCCGGGCGCGGAAGAAACGATCCGTCGCTGTTGTGCGCCGATCGACTTCGAAGCCGCTATGCACAAGCCATTCCAGCGAAAAGGCGCACATGATGCTGGACAACATCGCCTGACAAACAGACTGGCCCGACTTTCGGTTATTCACTGCCGAACCGCTTTCGGCTCCAAAAAAAGCGAGCGTGACATCCTCTTTCATCCGGGAAGCGAGATGCTTTGAGCGGAGAAAGATCCCTTCCTGCGGCATCTTGCCGAACCAGTCCCGTGTATCTACTCCCAGAAATTCGCTTTCGAGAATGGCCTCGCCAGCAATGCTCATCGTGACAAGAGTGCAGTTTTCCGGGGCGGGCATTGCTGCCTTTCCTCCGGGCGGCAGCAAAAAAATCCACGAACCGGGATCCCGCGTTCCGAAGACCAGGCCGCCGCTGTCTTCACAAAGGCAAACACACAACACGAACCTGTCCGGGTCGACTGTCATCCGCATTTCGAGCGCTTGCACACTATGCGAAATGTGGATCGACGCCTCTTCCATTGGCGCAACTGTCACGCTGCCGTCGAACTTGCCCGGACTGAGCTGAATACCCTCCAGGTTCAGCCCGTCGAACAGGCTTGAAAACTGCTCAAGATCGCCGCACCTGAAATTCTTCGCCTCAGGCGCTTCCGAGGTGATTTTTTCCAGCGCGCCGCTGCTATCCAGCGGGCAATGCATGTTCATCGCATTGCCTCCGGATTTGTGAAGCGGGAAAGGATGTCAATCACGCCGGCGGGCCGGATCTCTCGATGCACGAGCCGCTCCTGGACGAGACCGGGTTGGCGGGCAGAGGCGGCTAAAAAGGTCATAAGAAGGCGCGCTTTCCTATCAATGCAGTAAAACCATCCGCAGACCCATCGACGGGGAGACGCTGCCTGCGCGCCGTGCCTGCCGTTGCTGGAAGACGGTTACCGGAGCCGCTGGCAACGCCGGCGAAGAGTTGCGTCCGACCTGAAAATTATCATTCCGGATCTGCCTCCGTTTTGTCGCGCCTCCTGAATTCTTGCGTCATGCTCCAGAATTTACGCACGAATTCTGCTTGTTCCCCGCTCGGCATCCGGCGCGTGTCCGCTCACGCCGGACACTCCGATTTGGAGGAATGAATAAGGAAATCGGACTTTGGAAAATGGCCGGTTTCTCAAGGCAATGAGATGACTTTCCCCGGAGCTGGAACGGCTGTCATTCGGCTGAGGAATCGGGTTTAGCGGTCCGATCCCCGACCCGGCATGCGGCCCAGTTTTAGGGGTAGGTCCGGGTTGACCAGGGAATCGGGAATTTCACGCGCAATATCTTTTGCCGCATTTGCGCGGTCGGTGAGGTGCGAGGCGGGCAGATGGGGAGCCCGGCCGAATTTCCCCGGCCCGTGCGTGCACCTGTTCCGATGCGCAAACAGCGCTTCTCCGCCCGCTCCCGGGCGCTCTTTTCCTGTTCATCCGACCACGTTCGCCAGACGGCAAAGGCAAACGCGGCCAGCCCCGCTGAGCTGGTCCAGCCCGCGTGCCTCAATCCAACCGTACCTTCGAACAGCCGTCGTGCATTGCGCGCAGCACAAGGAATAAAACGATGAATAATCCCCTCGCAATCCAGGCTGCCCGGAAAACGGTCTCGACGTTCAGGCGTACAAGCTCGCTTGGAACGCTGTTCGGTCAGAGGATCTGCCCGCTCTTTCTGGCCGGTGCGCTGTTGGCCGCTCCCGGAGTTGCGCAGGCTGACGACGTGATTCTCGATTTCGATACTTTCCTGTCCAACGGTGGTTTGACATTTGGTGCCGGTGACACGTTCATCGTCCAGGAAGGTGTCACGGTTGAAACGACGGACGCCGAGGGTGTCTATGCCTGGCAGCTGGACGGTGTAACCGTGATCAACAATGGCACGATCAGAACGTTTGGTGACTACCTTCACAACGTTCCTTCAGGAACGAATGGGTATGGCGACGGAATATTCATTGGCGATTCGGAATATGCAACGGCCATTAACAACGGCTGGATCAGTATATCCGATACCTTCACCAACGGGATCTATGCCTATGAAATCGGCAACGGGTTTACCGGAATAAACAACGGCACGATTGTCATTGAAGCAGATGCGGCGCAAGACAATCTGGACGACGATAATGGCACTCCAAATGATACCACCGATGACATTCCGGTTCTTGACCCCAATGGGGATCCTTTCCGGAGCGCCATCGCCAGTGCGGGCATCCGCGTGGATGCGTATGATGCGTCCAACAATCCCTCAACAGGACACTACTTGGTCAACAACGGGTTGATTCAGTCTTACGTCCTGCAGAGCCGCGGCATGTTCATTGACGGTAATGGCTACTCGGGTCCTTACCAGATCGTCGATTCGACCATGATCAACAACGGCACCATCGAAATGCTGAGCGAGGACCCGAGCAACGGCACCTATGATGTCTCCGGCATGAGGATCGAGGGCCACAATGGGACGATGATCAACAATGGCCTGGTGAGGATCGTGCCTCGGGGCTTTGGTCTTGAAAACAATGGCGCAGGCGGTACCGTCTTAAATTTTGGTGAGATCCTGATTGATGGCGAGAACATTGCGGATAGTCGCTCCTACGGCATCGAGCACTACAGGAATGGTGACAATATCGTCAGCGCTGAAACCAGCCTGACGGTCAATGCAGGCAAGGTCCATGCGACGGGGCCAACCACTGACGGCCTGGCTATCTCGGGGCACTCCAACCATCGTGTCGTGAACTACGGTCGCATCTTGTCCGAGCAGGGGTACTCGCTCAGGATCAACACGGGCCTATTTGATGTTGACGGCACCACCATAGGTCAAAATACCGTTTACCTGCTCGACGGATCGATCCTTTATGGTGACGTCTTTCTAAGCGATGTCAGTCTGCAAAATACTGATTTCCGGCTTGGTGACGGGTTGAATGCGGCTGTTCGGTTCGACACAACCAACGGAAATCTGCCGGAAGACATAGCGTCGAGAAATGGCTATGTCATCGTTGACGACACGATCTACGTGGTGGACCTCGACAGCTATGCCCAGCAGGACCAGGTCGCGTGGTCGATGGTCTCCCAGATCCAGAATGCCATCGATGATGGCACAGCGGCCCGCCCGCCGGCCGGCGATTTCGCCTTCAACGGTGATGCGGACGGCATGGCGCACCGGTGGGCGCGCGTGTTTGGCGGCTGGGTGCAGGAGGAGGGCGACGATGACGTGAGCTATCTCGATACGGATGCCGATCACACGCCCGGCTATACGGGCTATTCCGTGGGCACGATCGTCGGGGTGAACAAGGAAAACTTCAGCGTCTTTGCCGGGGCGGCTTACAGCAGCGTTTCCGGCGACGAGGACATCTCGTATGACACCTATTCAGGCACCGTGTTCGGCGGTATCACGAAAGTCATCGCCGAACGGCTCAACGTGTCGCTGACGGCGGGCGCGGCCTATAACAGGACCGACCGGGACATGGCCGACAACCGGGTTTCCGGTGGCGTCGATACGGACACGGCAAACTACGCGTCCCTGTTCCTGTCCCCTTCGCTTCTCGTCAAGGGACCGATCGCCGGGAGTTCCTTCCGGGTGAATTATCTTGGCA
>JBCBUA010000390.1:0-3613 GCA_039818365.1 Pseudomonadota bacterium | reverse complement strand
CTGCGTCTATGCCGCTTCGGCCCTGATGAAAATGGGCAACGAGAAATACGAACTGATCGTGGCCGACTACGGCCCGGCGGCCCCGCTCTTCATCCTGGCCACCGGGATCTTTCTGACCATCCTCGGCATCGTGGTGTTCTTCCGCGCTTTCCGCAGGGCGTGAGGTAGGGATTGAAGGTGGCCGCAGTGTAAGGCGCACTACTCAGCTCCCCGCACGGTGAACGCGCAGGATTTCTTCTAATAGCGGTGAACGTTTTTGGGGAATGGTACAGACGAGTGGATTCGAACCACCGACCTTCGGAGCCACAATCCGACGCTCTAACCAACTGAGCTACGTCTGCAAAGGTCTTGAAGTGGCGCGGACGATACTCGCCCGGGGCGCCATTTGCAAGGGCGACTTCTAACTCCGTTTCCCATTGCAGGCAAGCGCGAATTTTCGGAAAAACGGTGCTGTTGAAAAGCAAAAGCCCGGGGCAGAACCCCGGGCCGAATACCCTGCCGCATCCAATG
Source organism: Pseudomonadota bacterium (assembly GCA_039818365.1). Classification (GTDB taxonomy): domain Bacteria; phylum Pseudomonadota; class Alphaproteobacteria; order Rhizobiales; family Stappiaceae; genus Roseibium. The sequence continues at coordinate 3,103 of JBCBUA010000390.1, read as the reverse complement.
TGCAGCTCAACCTGATCAGTTGACCTTGATGTCCTTGAAGGATTTTTCCATGGCTTCCTTGACCGGCGCGGAAACGTCGGTGCCAAGCTTGGTGGCCAGCTCCTGCATTTCCTTGGTCTGCGCGCTCAGAGCGTCGAACTGCTGACGTGCGAAAGTGGACTGAAGTTCGATGGCTTCAGCAAGGGTCTTCACGGACATGATGTCCTTGATGAAGTTGAAGGTCGCATCGGCGTTGGTCTTCGCGGCGTCGACGGCCTTGTGGTTGAATTCGACAACACCCTGGCGGGACGTCTCGAACGTGTCTTCCATCAGGTCGGTCGCGTCTTCAGCAGCGGTCTTGACCTTTGCATATGCTTCGCGTGCGCTCTCGATGCCTTTTTCGGTGGCTTCGCGGAATGCAGCGGGAACTTCCATTTTCGGCATTGCGAAAGCTTCGAAATCCGGGAAAGCCGGTGCAGCAGCCGGAGCGGCCTTGGCTTTGGTTGCGCGGCTCTTGGGAGCAGCTTTTGCAGTCGTGGTTGCTTCTGTCATGATCTCATCTCCTTATGTCCGGATGCGATCACTGGTGCAAATTCCATTCGCCGGATCGTGTCGCCGGCGAACCCTGTCGTCATCCGCAGACCCTACATAGTGCATCTTTTGCTGCATTGCAATATTTTTTTGCACTGCACAATAAACTTCCGTTGGGTCCGGCTGGTGTTTTGGAGACAATCAAAGCGAGCGGCTCTTGACCAGGCACCGCATCGCACAGGCCGGCCGCTGCTGCCGGCGACATCCGCCCCCTGCTCCGCGTCCGGGTCGGCGCGGAGCTTTCAAAGGACCAAAGCCGCGGCCTGGCGCCGTGCGCCTATTTTTTCTGGGCGGCCTTCGCTGCGTCCTGAACGGCCTTTGTCGCCGAGTTGGAGAACTCGCGCGCCTGTTCGCCGAGGGCTTCCATCTGTCCGCGCAGATAGGTCTGCTGCAGCTTCATCATGTCCTCGACATTGTCGGCCTTGACCAGTTCCTGCGCGAACTTGAAGGCCGCGTTGACATGCTCTTCCGCATAGGTCAGCGCCTTCTTGTTGACGTCGGCAGCGCCCGCCTGCACGGCATTGGCACTGTCCTCGACATTGGTAACAGCCTTGTGCGTGGCGCCCATGAAATCGTCGAACGCCTTGCGCGCCTGGTCGACGCTTTTTTCGGCGAATTCGCGCATTTGCTCGGGGACTTCAAAACCGGTCTTGTCAGTGCTCATGTCAGCGCTCCTCGGATAACGGACGGGCCGGCCCGCATCTTCTCAGTAATAACCTTGCCAAAAATTCGTAACACGCAGATGGCAATCCGGCAAACAAATGGGGACAGATTAACCACGCCTTCATGTAAGTCCTTTAGCAAACTTGCTTTACGTGGACGACGCTAAGCTTTGCTTGTATTAACAGAGTGTTTAATCACGCAGGCAAATTGGACATAGCCTCGCCAAAATTCGGTATCGCCGACCATCGGAGCTACACCATGGACAATCAGACCCAATCGTTCCTGGAACTGTGTGCCATGAATGATCTGGTCCAGCTTGCCGCCGACAAGCGGGCGGCGTGGCTTTGGTCGTCCGATGGCGCCAAGATCCTGTGGTCCAACGCGGCCGGTGCCGCGTTTTTCTCGGCGCAGTCCGTCGCCGATGTCTATGCGCTGACCGCGCTCGAGCGCTCGCCCGCGCGCCCGCACATCGCCCGTATCGCCGCCTCGGGCCTGACCGACAGGTTCAGCATCGACAGGCTCCGGTTCTACCGCGGTCTCAGGGTCATGCTGCTGACATGCCAGTGCAAGCGGGTCGATCTCGGCAATGGCGAGACCGCGGCCCTGATCGTGTGCAGCGACAAGGGGCTTGCACTCACAAAGGAACCGATCCCCGCGTTTGCGCATCTTCTGTACGCGCCCGGCTCAACCGTATTTCTCGTTTCGGAGGGAGCAACGGAGGAAACCCGTGGCGAACTGGATGGCACGCCGGAGATTGTCAGCCTTCCAGAGGGCCAGAAAGTCCTGATCGGTCGCCTGGACCTGAACGGTCGCACCCATGACGGTGGAGTGCTTCAGATCCCGGCGGGACCGCAGATCTATGTGCTGAGTGATGACCCGCACGAAGACCCGGTTGAAGACGAAACCGAGCTTTCTGCCGACGATGGCCTCGTGCCGGGGGATGCGGCGGCGCTCGCACCTGCCCTCGCCTCCGCAGCCATCGGCGCTGCCTCCGATACTGCACAGGATGACGCGGGAACCGCAGCGGAAACCGACCTTGTGGAACCGACGGACATCGACGCAGCCGGGGAAGTCGATGCGGCCGAAGCGGCTCCGGGCCCTGAGGAGGATGTCTCTCCGCCGGACGACACAGCGCCTGGCTCGGCGGAAAGCGACGACACCCCTGGGGCAGTGCCGGATGCCGGCGCAGACGATGCTTTTGCCGCCGCAGACGCGCACCTTGCCGCAGAAGAAACCGAGGCTGTCGCGGACGATGGTCAAGCAGCCGTGGAAGACATGGACCACGCGGCTGACCCATCGCAATCGCTCGAGGACACAGGGGCCGAGACACCGGCCGGCGCGCATGAAGACGCGGCTGCAGCAGCGGATGAGGACCAGCGGGGTGCGGACGGCGAAGATGCGCTGACGCCCCAAAGCATCGAAGAGGCGGCATCCGCAGGACCGGATCAGACCGGGGACGATGCTGGGCAAACCTTCGTTTTCCAGCCAAGACGCCGTCCTGTCCGCTTTGCCTGGAAGATGGATGTCGACCAGCGCTTTACCTTTTTGTCCGACGAATTCGCCGAGGTGCTCGGCCCTGACGCCACCGACATTGTCGGCTGCACGTGGGAAGAGGTGTCCGGCGCATTTGGTCTCGACCCGCGCGGCAACATTTCACGGGCGCTGGACAGACGCGACACCTGGAGCGGCAAGACGGTTGCCTGGCCGGTGACCGGCGCGGCGCTTCGCGTTCCCGTCGATCTCGCCGCTTTGCCCGCCTTTGACCGGAACCGGAAATTCGAAGGTTACCGCGGCTTTGGTGTCTGCCGGACATCCGATGCCGTCCAGGACCCGAGCGGGTTCATCCCCATGCCCGTGCGGGCACCGGAAA